>DUDU01000091.1 GCA_005110395.1 Candidatus Melainabacteria bacterium
GGAGAAACAATTGCTTCTTTTATAGGTTATTTCCCCGCAGCAAATCCACGCTTCTTGGTATTAGTAGTAGTCGATTCTCCTGCTGCAGGTGGTGGTTGGGGTAATACTGTTGCAGGGCCAATCTTTAATCAAATTGGTGAATCAATACTCAAAATTTATCCTGAAAATTTAATAGCTGAAAGAAAATTTAGTTTGTTTCAAAAGTAATGTGAGTTATGTAATCTCTGAAAGTTTATAGTTTTGTTTAGCTTTAACAATTTGGTATGTATTTGTGTCCCTTGGTAATAACAGAGTTTGAATACTAAGTTGAAGAATTGAACATTAGACTAAATAGTCAGGTTGTTAATTGAGCATTTATTCGATTAAAGGAAAACATTGAGCTTCTATTGTCTAACTTTTTACTAAAGATTCACAATAAGTAAAAGACTTCACAATCTCACTCTCTCTTGAACATTTGCTCTTAAAGCATTGTAAAGTTCAATTTCTTTCTCATGCTCAAAGGTTACAGATACACAATAGTCTTGCATTCTTTCTTCATTAGGCTTTGTCTTTAGCCATTTATTCTGATTAATAAGTACTAAAGAAATTGGTGATTGGGGAAGAGGTTGGGGTTCTCTTTTAAATGTTTTTATTGCTTTTTGATGGCAACCTTTTTCTCTTTTTTCACTACCATCTATTTTAATTTCATATTTTTCGAATTTTTTAGGAACAGTAGCCTTCTCAGTATCTTGCAGTTTTCCATATTTCTGAATAAGTGTTTGAGGCTCAACATCATGAAAGAGATGAAAACCCATCGTATTTCCCAAATAGCTATTACCTCTTGTAGAGCGAGTTTCTGGGTTAAAAGTAAGAGTAATAGTAATTTTCTTTTTCCCTTGAGTACTAAAAAATATTTCTGGTAATTTTAAAGAATATACTTTAATTTCATCTAAACCAATTTGCCCTTCATCAAATAAAACAACTCTCTGCTTAATAGAATCAATCGCTTTTCCTAGATTTGGTAATCCATAACCACAAACGGATGAGTGATCTTTTCCCGATAAGTTTGTTTCTAAACTTATTTTCTTGAAAACATTTGATACATTGTTTTTTTTAATTGGTTCAAAATCTGATTTAAGTTTATAAACTTGTTTTTTAGGATAATTAAATAAAGTATAAGAATCTTCAAGTAAAACTTTTTCTGCTGGTTCTAATAAGTGATTTGATACTGCCTCTTGAAATTTTTTGAAACCTATCTCTGTTGGAATGGAACCATAAAAATAATCGTCTGGTTCAAATGGATAATCAGCACCAATTAGTAGTAGATTTTTTATAAAGTTAGCAGATTTATGAGGATAGCGATTTGCTATTTGTCCAGCAATACGAGCAACTTTAGGAGCGGCAAAACTTGTACCAGACTCTAACTTCATAATTTGTTCAGTTACTTTATTATTCAGTACTACTATTCTTCCGCCTTTATCTTCTTGGGGACTTGTATGATGACTTTCTCGAAACAAAATTAGATTACCACCATATTCAACTAACTCAGGCTTTACCATTCCATTAATTCCAAATCCTGTTCTCGTGAAAGGCGAAGGCTGATCTTTTTCTGCTATTGGTGTTTTTATTGCTTCTGCTCCATATCTTTCGGACTCAATCTTTATCTTTTGAGCGATAGAACCAATTGTTAAGGCTAAAGCTGCAGTTGCAGGATTAATAATTTTAAAATCAGGATTATCAATTAGGTATTTAGGATAATTATTTTTAATATCACTAATAGAATCATAAAATTCATGAGGATCTTGATTACCGGCAGATACTATAAAAACAACATCTTTATACTCAAAAGCTAATTCGTCTATTAAGGCTGCTAATGGTAATTGTCGTTCATAATCTTTCTGCCAAGTTTTAGAGCTATCACCTAGTGAGATATTGACGACTTTTATGTTGTTATTGGCATTAGATAAAAAATATTCAATAGCATCTTTTAGCTGATGCTCAACTAATTTTTCTGGATTATATTCTGCAACTACTTGATTTCCAGTTGTATTTGCATACATTACCTTTGCTGAGAATATTTTATTTGAGGGAGTGAACTCTTTTTTATTCAAGCATTCTTGAATATCACCATAAGCTGCACATCCAGCTACAGCAGTTCCATGGCCAGCAATATCCTGCTCTTCTTGCTCTCCATCTTGAAAATTAGCTTGATCACCCACACATTTTTCAAGCATTGGGTGATTAGAAATAATTCCAGAATCAATAATTAATATTCCAGTTGCATTTTCTGGTGGAGGATTTATTTGAATATTTCTAATATCAGGCTTTAAATATTCTGCTGGGCTGAATTGATCTGTAAAAGGGCGATCTGCTCTAAAAATCACTTTTGAATCAATTATTTCATCAAATATTTCTTTGGTTAGTTTTACTCTCAATAGCACAAAAGATTTTGTTGTTAATTGATCAGTAATTTTAAATTTTGAACGATCTGAATATATGCTCTTTAGTTGCTCAATGAACTTATTATCAGTTGACGTGTCTATCTTCCATAGTTCAATATCAATAAACTCAGGTATTTCTCCAAGGGGTTTTTCTTTGAGTGATTTGATGTTGATCCGATTTAGGAGACAAACTTTTTAGAGATATAGTGATACTCTTCGAATTGAAGAGGGGACAGATAATTCAAGGTTGAATGCTTTCTTTCCCGATTAAAGTAAATCTCTATGTATTGAAATATACCCGATTTAGCCTCCTTTCTTGAAATAAATTTTTCGTGATT
>DUDU01000092.1 GCA_005110395.1 Candidatus Melainabacteria bacterium
AATGTAAATAGAAATTAACGCTTGGAGTACTGAGGCATTTTACGAGCTTTTCTGCGGTAATAATGTTTACGTTCTACTTCACGAGCATCTCTGGTAAGCATTCCCAATGATTTCAGCAATGGACGATTTGACTCATCTAATTCAACTAGAGCGCGTGATATACCTAGTCTAATAGCATCAGCTTGGCCTTTAATTCCGCCGCCATGTACGTTAACTAAAATATTGAATTTTTCTGCGACGTTTGCTCTCAGAAGTGGTTCATTAATTCTTTCCATCCACAACTGTCTTTCGCAAAAATATTCTTTGGAATCTCTTCCATTTACCTTGAATTCACCAGTGCCTGGACGAAGTATTACTCTGGCAATGGCTCTTTTTCTGCGACCTGTTCCTAAATGTTCTTTTGTAGCTGTCATGTCGATTTATCTTAGTGGTTTAGTTATTGAAATGTTTGGAGAAGTTAAATTGCAGGAAGTTCTTTGATCTCAACCAATTGTTGAGCAGCATGAGGATGATCTGCGCTTGCATAAACTTTTAGCTTTTTGAGTTGAGCTCTTCCCAATGTTGTATCTCTGGGAATCATGCCTTTGACGGTATTGTAAATAACTCTTTCTGGAATACGCTTTAGAAGCTGCTCTATATTCTCTTGTCTTAAACCGCCAGGATAGCCTGTGTTTCTATAATAAATATTTTGTTGGCCTTTATTTTTGCCTGTGTAGACAATTTGTCCAGCATTGACGACTACAACATAATCACCTTGATCGGAATTTGGTGTATATTGCGGATTGCGCTTACCACGAAGGATTTTGGCTATTTCGACTGATAAACGGCCTAGGTTTTTACCTTTAGCATCAATCAAAAACCATTTACGCTTTGTCAAATCTGACTGAGCAAATTTGGTTTTATTAAATTTAATATCGGTTTTGGTATTACTGGAAGACATTGTTATAAAAATTCAAGAGAATAATTGAAAGGGATATTTTATCTTTTCTAAACAAAGACCGGTTGGCGAAGCAGTAAAACCTGCATAACTTCGATCTTGATATTTAAGAGCTTTTTCTAAAGAATCAGCAGGTAGTTTACCATTTTGAATGGCAATTTGTGTACCGACAATAATTCGAATCATATTGTACAAGAAATGATCTGCAGATACAGTAAAAGTAAATAAATTATCTTTAGTTTCATGATTTGATGATTCTTCCCAATAAGCCTCAGTCACTTTGCAAATTGGCCTGGTTTTGTAATCAGCTGGTTTAGAAAGTCCTGTAAAATCATGCTCACCAACTAAAAATTTTGCCATATCATCCAAATGGTTTTTGTTTAGAGGGCTTGCAATGTATGTCACCTGTGATCCATCAAGTGGAAATCTTTGACTATAGCTTCTGAGTCTGTATTTGTAAGTTCGCAAGCAAGCATCTCGACGTGAATGAAATCCCTCATTTGTCTCTTGAAATCTGAGAATCGCAATATCATTAGGCAAAATCCCATTAAAATGTCTGCATATTTCATGTTCACTTGTGGTTTCTAAACCTCTCACTGAAAGCTCAGATCTTAAATCAAAATGTCCAATCATTTCTCTCGCATGAACTCCAGAATCAATTCGACTGGCAAGCGTAATTTTTATATTTTGACGAAAAAAAATACTGAAAGCTTTTTCTAATTCTTCTTGAACCGTTCTGGCATTAGCTTGTTTTTGAGACCCCGCAAAATTCGTGCCAATAAATTGAGTTGAGAAAACATATCTGATCATAAAGAAATAATTCTTTAGGGTAAAAATAAATAATGACTTGAAATTTGCAAACTATAGTTTGAAGTCATAAAATTTCAGCAAAATAAAGAATTAAAATAAATTTTGCTTTCATTGATAGGTAGCTCAAGAGAAAATAATAAAATGCGCATTCTTGAATTTGAATTTGAAAATAAGATTACTGGTTGGAAGTTAGCTCCTGTCAAGTTTGATGCAGGTTTAAATCTTTTAGTAGGTGTTTCTGGTGTAGGTAAGACTCAAATCCTTAAAGCCATACGACAAGTTCAAAGAATTGCTAAAGGGAAAGCTGTTAGAGGGATATATTGGAAAATAAAATTTTCAATCATTGAAAATGAATATCTCTGGGAGGGTGAATTTAGTAAGGATCCTGAAGAAGAACGACAAATAATTATTGATGATGATGATGATGATGAATCTAAAATTGTTAGAGAGTGTTTGCTCATGAACCGTATTGAACTTGCTTTCAGAGATGAAGCTAATATAAGGATCAAAAATGAAAAATCTCCTACTTTAGCAAAATCCGAAAGTATTGTTCATTTAATGCGAGACTCTGAATCAGACTATCCAGAGATCTCAGAGGTTAGTAAGGTTTTTGACAAAATCATTCATAGTGATCAAACTGATTCATCCCATCATATGAGATACCTTATTAGCGGTGGCGAGAGATTTGATTCATTAAAAAAACAATACAATTCACTTGCAAAAATCAAGGAATCTTCCCTAGATGTTGGGTTCAAGTTATGCCTTGTGTTTGGAAATGAAGAATTAGTCAAGGAAGCCAATGTCATAAAAGATAACTTTAGATTGATATTTAACCAAGTTGAAGATTTAAAGTTGGCATGGATACAAGAGTTTGGTCGAAAATTCCCAATTTTAAAATTGAAAGAAAAGGATATTGATGAGTGGGTAGAGCAATCTAATTTCTCTTCGGGAATGTTTAGAACTTTAATGCATATTGCTGAACTTTATTTATTACCTGATCACTCAGTGATTCTGATTGATGAATTTGAAAATAGTCTTGGAATTAATTGTCTGAGTCAAGTAACTGAAAATATTTTAAATCAAAGCGAGAATCAACAATTTATAATCACAAGCCATCACCCATATGTAATAAATAATATTGATGTCGAGTATTGGAAAATAGTTACTCGAAAAGGCAATGTTGTTAGAGTAAGAGATTCTTCTGAGTTTAATTTAGGTGCTTCTCATCAATCAGCATTCTTGAAACTGATGAATCTAGATGAATACGAAAAAGGAATTCAAAATTAAATGAGTGTATATTTTCTATTGGAAGGGAAAACTGAAAAGCCAATCTATAGAAACCTACTTAGAATATTACTTCCTAACTATTCACAAGTTAATAGACCAGAAGAAGCCCTAGAAAATCAAAACTACTATTTATTTTCAACGGAAGGTTATCCAACAGATCCAAAATATCTTGAAAATGCAATTAAAGACGTAAATGAATTTAAACAATACAAATATTTGCTTTATTGCACTGATGCTGAATTCTTGAGTATTGAAGATAAAATTCAAGATATCCAAACACGATGTTTGGCAGGAAGAGAAGAAATACAATGTGCCAAATTGATTTTTGTGATTCAGAATCGTTGTATCGAGACTTGGCTATTAGGTAATAGGAAAGCAATTCAAGAAAACATAGAGAGAAAGTTATGTCAGAACTATATAAATTTCTATGATGTTTGTAACAAAGATCCTGAGTTAATGGATAAACCTGATTGGTGTCAAATTAAAAGTAAAAATGCTGTAACAAGATTTCATAAAGAATACTTAAAAGCAATTATTCCTAAATATAGTAAATCCTGCCCTAATGAAGTCCAATCAAAAGAATTCTTAAGTGAACTAATTAATAGGATTCAAGACAAGCCAGAACATTTACAATCATTTCAGAGACTAGTTAACTTTTGTAATTCTTTGCAAAATTAGACCATTTAGAAAAATCACCAAAACCAATGCCATTCAAAAATCTAAACGAATTTATTCAAGCGCTCGAACAAGCAGGTGAGCTTTTACGCATAAAAACCGAAGTATCTTCTGAGCTTGAAATTACCGAAATCACTGATCGAATCAGTAAAGGAGCTGTTGCGCAAAATAAAGCACTTCTGTTTGAGAAAGTTAAAGGCTATGACATGCCAGTTCTAATCAATTCACTTGGTTCTTATGAAAGACTCAATATTGCTTTTGGAGTTAAATCATTAGATGAGATTGCAGACAGAATAAGTGATTTACTCGATTTGAAAGTACCTGATGGCTTGTGGGGCAAATTGTCCATGCTTCCTAAATATGCTCAGGTTGCTTCATTTCCACCTCGCATGATTACAAGCTCTGCTCCTTGTCAAGAAGTTGTGATTACCGATCCATCTGAGCCAATGCTTGATAAGCTGCCAATACTAAAATGCTGGCCAGCTGACGGAGGTCCTTTTATAACTCTTCCGCTTGTTTTTACAAAAGATCCAGTCACAGGCGCAAGAAATGTTGGCATGTATCGATTGCAAAAATACTCTAATAATTCAACTGGCTTTCATGTTCATTGGCATCATGACGCTGCGGAGCACTTTCAGAAAGCAAGACAGAAGGCTCGACATAAAGCAAATCACAAAGCCAGTCAAGAAGAAGGGCAAGAAGCCAATCAAAATGATACTGAAGGAAAAGATTTAGCCATAAAAAGCCGTGAAGAAGTTGAAAGACATGGAACCAAGCTAGGTGCCAGAGCTGGTGGCAGATTTGGAGGCCTAAGAAAAATACCAGTAGCTGTGGCAATCGGGGCAGATCCAGCTTTGGTTTATGCTGCAACGGCTCCGCTTCCTTCTAAAATTGATGAAACCATTTTTGCGGGTTTTTTGAGAGGCAAACCAGTTGAATTAGTCAAATGCAAAACGATTGATTTAGAAGTGCCAGCTGAAGCCGAAATCATACTTGAAGGATATGTTGACCTCGACGAATTAGCTTGGGAAGGGCCTTTTGGTGATCATACTGGTTTCTATTCATTAGCGGGTGATTTCCCCGTATTTAGGCTTACAGCAATTACTCATCGCAAAAATCCAATTTATATGACAACTATTGTAGGTAGACCACCGCAAGAGGATTGCTATTTGGGAAAGGCGACTGAGAGGATTTTCCTGCCGCTCCTTAAGGTCATTATGCCTGAAGTAATGGACATGAATTTGCCGCTAGAGGGAGTTTTTCATAATTGCGTCATTCTTAAAATCCATAAGCGTTATCCTGGACATGCCAAGAAAATCATTAATGCTGTCTGGGGCTCAGGACAAATGGCTTTTACTAAATTTGTGATTGTGGTTGATCAAGATGTAAATGTTCAAGACATTAGTGAAGTTGCTTGGAGAGTCTTTGCGAATACTGATCCAATCAGAGATACGGTTTTCACACAAGGGCCAGTTGATATTCTCGATCATGCTAGCTCACTTCCTGGTTTGGGTGGAAAGATGGGAATAGATGCAACTGTTAAATGGACTGGCGAAGGTTTTGAACGTGACTGGCCAAATGAAATGATTATGAGAAATGATATTAAAGACTTGGTGAGTAATAAATGGAAGGATTATGGTTTTGCTCTTTAAAAGTCTTAGAAGCTT
>DUDU01000093.1 GCA_005110395.1 Candidatus Melainabacteria bacterium
AATATTCTTTCCATTGCTTCTGAAGAGGAATAAGCAAAACTCTCTTTTAAAATGACTTGCATCAAAAACCAAATTTATTTCTTCTGAATCACTTTTCAATTCAGCTAAGTTCAAATTGTCGAAGTGTTTCCTGAAAGTTGGAGTTGATTTACCATATTTCTCTTTAAGCTCTGCGTAAGTGAATTTGTGAATTGTATAATCTTCGTACGCCTTCAGCACCCAATTGTTCGACTTGTTTGAAAACCATGCCTTGCAACAACTGCATTGGTAGCGTTGTTTGTGATTCTGAATCCCCTTTTAAAAATCTTTGTTGATTTGCATTTTGGGCATTGTTTTCTTGCCATTTTCTATGTACCTCTTTACTTGGTACATCAATTCTCTCTCAAATTAATCTTCCAATCACTAATTTTAAATATTACTAAGCGCTATTTTTTTCTTTAAGCCTTTTTTTCTGACTATTTAATTTCCGTCCAATATTCCTTCTTCGGCTCTAGGCATAGGAACAGTACCAGAATTGTGAGAAGCAGCAATGCGAGAGGCTAAAGTAGAAGATTTGACCGTCGATGTATGCGTACCATATAAATCATGAGGCATACCCGGTCCACCCTCTTTGACTATTTCGTCAATTAAAGTTTCTAAATCTAAAAAGCAATCAGCAACATCCATAAGAATTGGAGAAGTATTCACTCTAAAACCAGCTAACATAATTTGCCTGCCTCTTTTGGCCATACTGTCAAGCGCATAAGTAAAATCTTCATCACCGCTCACCAAAACAATTGTGTCGACTGAATGACTCAAAGTCATCATATCAACAACAATTTCCACATCCAGATTTGCCCTTTTTGTGCCGTCTGGAAAAACCTTTAATTCCTTTTGTACAACTTTATAGCCATTGCGCTTCATCCACAACAAAAAGCCTTGCTGCTTAGAGGCATTTTCATCAACACCTGTATAAAAGAAAGCTCTGAGAACCGGACCATATTTACAAAAAACTCCTAGCAATTTTGCATAATCAATTTCAATATTTATAGATCTCGCTGCATGAAAAAGATTATTACCATCAATAAAAACAGCCATTTTCCCAAAATCACGATTCAGTGAACCCATTGTCATTTATTAAATTCCTTTATTATGTTTATGTACTATATTGATTGCTTTATTTAATGAGCTTAATTATATCTATAGAATCTTGTGATTTACTTTGAATTCAATATCTTTAAACAAAACTGTTTTGAACTTATTGAATTCTTGAAAATAAGATTCCAGGATCTTGAAGCGTTTGTCCTTTTAAATGTTCATTAAAATTTTTATACAAATAATTCCAATGATTTAATTCTGCCCAACATTGAGTATTTTTCAAACCAAAAACTGAAAGCATTTTTTCTGACATATTAGGAATAAATGGTTCTAACAAATTAGCAATAATTCTTAAACTTTCTAAGGTTTCAAGCAAGCATTCGGTAGCTGCTCTATGAGAAGCTTCAGTTGAGGCAGGATTTTCATCTTTATACAAAGTCCAAGGCTTGATTTCCGTCAAATTTAAATTCAATTTATCGATCAAATCAAATATGACACCGATTGCCAAATGAATTTCAAAATTATCCATGTGAGCTTTTACTTTGCTTGGCAGTTCTATACTTTGCTTCGCAATTGCTGAACCTGAATCAAGAATAATATTTTCAGGAATTTTTCCATCAAAATTATTAAAACAAAGTTTGAGAACACGAGAAAAAAGATTGCCCAAACGATTAGCTAAATATGCATTCACCGTTTCTATAAATATTTGTTCTGAATAATCACCATCAGATCCAAAAGGAATATTGAATAAAAAGTAAAAGCGAACTGCATCAAGCCCAAATTTATCGAGTAGCTCTGCTGGAACAATAATATTGCCGCGGGTTTTACCCATTTTTTCGCCATCTTTTGTGAGAAATCCATGCCCAAATAATTTCTTTGGAAGCGGTAATTCAGCTGACATCAGCATAGCAATCCAATAAACAGCGTGAAAACGCAATATATCCTTGCCAATTACATGAATTGATGGAGGCCAAAATTCAGGTAACTTATCAAAAATCTCTTTAGTGATCTCAGTGTTATTTTTATCAGTATCTTTAATAAGAGGTGTAATGTATCCAAGCAAAGCATCAAACCAAACATAAATCGTTTGCAAAGCGCCAGTTTCTTCTAGGCTTTTAGGTATACCAACTCCCCAATTGACTGAACGTCTAGAAATTGGAAAGTCTTTTAATCCTTCATCAATCCAGGTCTGGATTTCATGTAGACGGTATTTAGGTTGAATGAAATCTGGATGGTCTTTGAAAAACTGAATTAATTTATCTGAGTATTTTGAGAGGGCAAAGAAATAATTTGTCTCGGAATATTCTTGAACTTTTGTGTGATGAACTGGGCAAAGTCCTCCCCCTAAAAGCTCTCTTTCATTTTTGAAATCTTCACAAGCCAAACAATAAAGACCTTTATACTCTGCCTGATAAATATCACCCTTGGCTTTGACTCTTTCAAAAAAATGTTCTACAACTTTATTGTGCTTTTCGCTTGAGGTGCGACTGAATTTATCATATTTAATATTGAATTTTTCCCACAACTCAACGAACTTTTCAGTTATTTCATCACAATGGGCTTGAGGAGTTATGCCTCGATCCGTAGCTGTCTTTTCGATTTTTCCGCCATGCTCATCAACACCAGTTAGCATGCAGACTTCAGAACCAGCTAATCTCTGAAAGCGACATATAGCATCAGCGGCAATATTTGTATAAGCACTTCCAATATGCGGTTCAGCGTTTACATAATATAGAGGCGTTGTTAAGAAAAACTTTGGCTTGTGTTTTGAGGGATTATTAGATTGTGAGTTCATGAAAATGAAATTGTTATTGAAAATTATTTAGTAATTGATTTTGTGTATATTAAAAAATATTGCTAAATGGAAATTTCAGATTTGAATAATAATTGTGAATTTTAGCTCAAAGAAATAATTTTCAATTTCTCCAAAGAAAAGGCGTCAAAGCAAAATATAGTTAAACAAAAAGAGATTGCCTCAAGTATTATTTGTGCTTGGTTTATTTTCGCAAAATGAAAAACAGACTTTTAAGTTCCATTCAAATCGATTTCCAGAAATGGTTTTTCCAAGAATTGCGCAATCCGCAAGGACCAATGGGAAAAGCTGAGCACACCCACAAATGGTGGCAAGTAATGTGCCTAACTGGTGTCGATTATTTTTCAACTTTGGGTTATCAGCCAGGTATTGCTTTTATAGCCGCAGGCTTTTTATCACCGATTGCAACCCTTATTCTTGTTCTTATTACCCTTTTTTGCGCTTTGCCAATTTATTATCGGGTTGCTGAGCAAAGCCCTGACGGTCAGGGTAGCGTATCTATGCTTGAAAAACTCTTTCCGCGCTGGAAAGGAAAAGCAATTGTTCTTGCCTTGCTCGGTTTTGCAGCAACAGATTTTATAATCACAATTACTCTTTCAGCAGCTGATGCGACGGCACATATTTTAGAAAATCCTCTTATACAAAGTTTGCAATTTATCCCAGAAATTTTTCACAATCGTCTTTTTATAACTATTATTTTGATTGCAGCTTTGGGTGGAGTTTTTCTAAAGGGATTTAAAGAAGCAATTGGAATAGCAGTTTTTTTGGTAGCGGTTTACCTATCATTGAACTTTATAGTAGTTGCTGAAAGTCTTTATGAAATTTTCAAACATCCTAATTTGATTTCTAATTGGCAGAATAATCTCTGGCAAGGCCATTCAAATTGGCTGATGATACTAGGGGCTTGTTTGTTGATTTTCCCAAAGCTTGCCCTGGGTTTGTCTGGTTTTGAGACGGGTGTGGCAGTTATGCCATTAATTGAAGGTAATACCAAAGAAAGAATTCAAAACACCCGAAAGCTACTTTTGACTGCAGCCGTAATAATGAGTGTTTTTCTTTTGGGGAGCAGCTTTGCGACAACTGTTTTAATTCCTGCATATGAATTTCATGCCGGTGGAGAGGCTAATGGTCGTGCTTTGGCCTATTTAGCGCATTTACATTTTGGTGAAGTTTTTGGAACGGTTTATGATGTAAGCACCATTTCAATTTTATGTTTTGCCGGGGCATCGGCAATGGCAGGTTTATTAAATCTGGTCCCACGTTATTTACCTCGCTATGGTATGGCGCCAGAATGGGCAAAAGCTTCCAGACCACTTGTTGTGGTTTTTATTGTTATTTCTTTTGTAGTCACAATTTGGTTTAAAGCTGATGTTGATGCTCAAGGTGGGGCATATGCAACTGGTGTTTTAATGCTTATGACTTCCGCTGCGATTGCGAGTTGTATATCCTTTTGGCGCTCAAAATTACGTTTTCCTTTTATTTTAATCTCCTTGGTTTTTGTTTATACAACGGTGATTAATGTCATTGAACGCCCAGAGGGTATGAAAATTGCCTTACTATTTATTGCGCTTACTGTTTTCAGCTCATTAATTTCACGCTCCCTAAGGGCAACTGAGCTCAGAATCAGCAATGTGATTTTGGATGAAGCCGCCATGAAAATGCTTGAACAGGATCAAGATCAAATTATTCATGTAGTGGCTCACAGACCAGGCGAAAATACAATCGAAGAATATAATCAGAAAGATGAACAGTCCAGAGAATTACATCATTTAGATCAACAAGAACAATTGATTTTTATTGAGATTGGACGTGGAGATGCTTCTGATTTTGATGCACCACTTTATGTGAAAGGAATAAAAGTTGGTTCTCATAATATTTTGCGTGCTTCCAGTCCAGCTATTCCCAATGCAATTGCGGCTCTTCTTATTCATATGGGACAAGTAACGGGTAAATTGCCTCATGCTTATTTTGGCTGGACAGAAGGCAATCCGCTTGGTTATTTGTTTAGATATTTATTCTTTGGTGAAGGTGATGTGGCGCCTATTGCAAGAGAAGTGCTCAGACAAAAAATATCAGATCCTCGCAAAAGGCCTTATATTCATGTTTCTTAAACTAATTTAGCAGGTTTCCTTTTCCAAACATGAATGATGTCTAGCTTTTGAAAGCTAGTTTCCAATTAGTTAATTAAACCATCTAGGCTATTTGTGCCAGTTACGGATTGTGACAACCACTTAGAAGCTTCACTCTTTTCTAATATTTCAGCTTGCATGAATTTTCTCTTTCCCATTTGAACGATATCACCATTTCTAAGCGGAATATCTTCAGAAATCTTTTGTTCATTGATTCTGATTCCACCATTTTGAATTAATCGCTTTGCTTCTCCTTTTGATTGAACCCAACCTAAATCTAATAACATAGTTGTAGATGACGTTCCAGATACAAATTGCTGTTTAGGAATTTCAGCTGGTATCTCTCTCTTTTGAAATTTAGCAATGAAATCTTCTTTGGCCGCCTGGGCTTCATGGCTGGAATAATAAAGCTCAACCAGCTTAGAAGCCAAATTCATTTTGATATCACGTGGATTAGCGCCTTCTGCCAATTGATTTTTAATTAACTCAATTTCTTCAGGTGAGCTGGAATTCACTAATTGATACCAATCTAATAACAGTGAATCTGGCAAACTCATAGTTTTCCCAAATATCTCATTAGGGCTTTCAGTCAGTCCAATGTAATTATCTGAAGTCTTGGACATTTTCTTTTTGCCATCAAGGCCGATTAGTAGAGGCAAAAGCATTACTATTTGCGGTTCTTGCTCAAAATGTTTTTGCATATCACGCCCAGCCAAAACATTAAATCGCTGATCCTGACCACCAATTTCTATATCCGATTTAACAATCACAGAATCATATCCTTGCAAAATCGGATAAAAAAGCTCATGAACATAAAGCGGATGACCTTGCTCAAGCCTTTCCCCAAAAGCTTCTTTAGCAATTAATTGATTGATAGTAGTAGTACTTGCAAGCTTTAAAATTTCTCCAAGCTTCAAATCACTCAACCAATCAGCATTATTCACAACTTCAACTTTGCTTAAATCAAGAACTCGTTTTACTTGATCAAGAAATGTCTCTGCATTTTGCTTAACCTGCTCACTTGTAAGCGGGGGACGAGCTTCATTTCTTCCAGTTGGATCGCCAAGCTGCGCAGTAAATCCACCAATAATCAGAACCGCTTGATGACCTAAATCTTGAAACCGTCTTAGCGCTTGAAGGCAAACTGTATGTCCTAAATGCAAATCAGCACCAGTTGGATCAATGCCTAATTTGACTCTCAGAGGCCGCTTTTCGCTTTTGGCTTTGCGGATTTTCTGTAATAAGACCTTTTGTCCACCAGGTAAGATCTCGGCCTTGCCACTCATTAAATAATCAATTTGCTTTTGCTCATCAGCCGTAATCTCTTGACTTTGTTTCTCTTGATTAGTATGTTTATTAGTATCAATCATTTCAGTTTTGGGAAGAATCATTCAGGTTTTCTGTGGTGTATTTATTATCGAGGCATATGATTGTAACTAGTATATTTCTTCTAAGGGGCTCCTAAAAACATCCAAAATTACTTGCAAGCGATTTTGAAACCTCCTTGCTAATGCCCCTTCGAATTTGGGTGTGATTAGCAAGTGTCACCGTCTAATTAGAGTTGAGAAATAATAACAATACGCAGATTGGAAACATGAATCTTAAAAGAACTAATAAAAAGCTAAGTAAAAAAAGCTAAGTTAAATAGAACTCATTAATTGCTTAGTTGAATCAAAAACAAAAGACTCTTCAGATAAATCTTGATAAGTTTGACCTGTATTTTTACCCGATTTTTTACCTAGCATTTTCGCAATTGACAAATATTCATATTGCGCTTGCCTACATTGTCCAGAAATTTCTTCTATTCTTTTTTGAATAATTTCAAAGGCTCCCGGCTGATTCATCAATTTATAAGAAGTCTGAATTGAAGTAATTAAATTAATTTGAGAACGCAGAAATTTGTTTTTGACACTTTCAAGCATTTCCTCTGGAGAAGTAGGAAAAGAAGAATTGAGCGATAAATAGCTATATAAAATTTCTTCGTGTTGATTTTCAGATTCTCTTCTTTTGACTAATCCAGTACTAATGCCAGCTGAAGTATTTGCTGAAGATGACGAATCAGCAGTTTCAGTTAAATTTTCATCAAATGAATAATCTTCATCATCCATTGATAATGAATAAGTTCTTTTCTTCTTTTTTGTCTCTGTCTTTTTGTTTTTTTCTAGCTTTTTCTTCTCTTGATGCTGCAGAAAAATAGCATAGTCAACAACAACACCACTATTTAAGCCGTCTATTTTCATATAGTTAAATCCCGCCAATTAATTTAGATAAAAACTATTTTGCTCTTCTCTTTGAATTATTTTTCAATTCTTCAATCAATTAATTATCAAATATTAATACTTAACTTACCCAGTAATTATTATTGTAATAAATATAGAAAGGAGATTTTCTCCGAAATACTTAAAAAGCCAAACTTTAATTGTGAGGCAATATTTTCTTAAATTCGAGATAGTCCTTAAATTTAAATCTCAAAATGGATCTAATTGCAAACTAGTAATATCCCTATAATGATTAGTATCTCAGTGAAATATTTCTAGGCTATATATTAATTTCATATCTTTAGTCACTCTCATCAGTCATTTAAATTAGCTATGCCAGAAATTTATTGTGGAATGAAAATATATCCCCAATAAAGCTTTTTCAAAAGGAATATAAATCATTGAAATTTTGCTTCAAATCTGAATTTGGCTAATTCTGTCAAAAGAAATAGTCACACAATTCAAAACTATCAACGAATAAATTAATATAGCCAATCTAATCTTTCTTTTTCTTCAGCCAAACACTTCAACAATTAACTCAACATGCAAACTACTCAGACAATGACCGATTCAACCAATAATGCCATATCAGAAAGAAACAATTCCTCTCAACTTACTGTATATCAGCCTAAAGTTGCATACTTTTGCATGGAATACGGTATAGATCAATCTTTGCGCCTTTATGCAGGTGGTTTAGGTATTTTGGCGGGTGATTACATAAAAGCAGCTGGTAATCTCAAATTGCCAATGGTGGCTATAGGTTTAATGTACCAATATGGCTATTATGATCAAATTATTGGAAGTAATGGTCAAGTTGCCATTCAATATTCTCAAAGACATTACAATTTCCTCAAAGATACTGGCGTAAGAGTCACGGTTAAAATTCATCATCATGACGTCAAAGTAGCTGCTTATGAATTGCCTGGAAATATTTTCGGTACTTGCCCACTATATCTACTCAGCACAAACCTGCCCGAAAATGATCATTTATCAAAATCTATTACTCACAACTTATACGAAGGAATTCAAGCTACCAGACTGGCTCAGGAAATTGTTCTCGGAGTTGGTGGAGTTAAAGTTCTTCGTGCTTTAGGAATTGATGCTGACGCTTATCATTTCAATGAAGGCCATGCCGTTTTAGCTGGTTTTGAATTGATAAATGAATTGATTGAGCAAGGTTATACATTTGAAGAAGCACAGAAAAAAGTAAAAGAAAAAATTGTTTTCACAACTCATACTCCTGTCAAAGCTGGTAATGAAGAACATCCTTTAGACTTAATGCTGAAGATGAGTTGTTTTCCAAATACTATTTCGTCCGAACAAGCTGAATCAATTGGTGGTAGCCCATTCAACATGACAGTAGCCGGGCTCAGATTGGCCAGACTTTCTAATGGGGTTGCTCAACTTCATGGAGACACTGCACGCAAAATGTGGAATTGGGTGGAAGGTTCAAGTCCAATTATTGCAATTACAAATGCCATTCACAGAGAAAGCTGGCAAGATCCTGAATATAAAGATGTGAAGACTTCAGAAGAAGCAGTTAAACGCAAGTCTTTTATGCGTAATGAATTAGTTGAGTATATTCGGGAGCAAATGGGGATTTTGCTTGATAAAGATGTTATGACCGTCTGCTGGGCTCGAAGATTTGCTGATTATAAAAGACCTTGGTTAATTCTCAAAGATAAAGAAAGACTAAAAAAGCTTTTAGACGATAAAAAAATACAATTGATTTTCGCTGGCAAACCCCACCCAGCCAGCAGAGATGGACATGAATTATTTAATGATATATTAGCTTTAAGTAGAGAATTGCCTGGATTAGTTATTTTGCCAGGTTATGAAATTGCATTATCCAGAATATTGAAACAGGGATCTGATATTTGGCTCAATTGTCCAAGACGTCCTTTAGAAGCTTCTGGAACTTCTGGGATGTCAGCCGCACTGAATGGCTCATTGCATTTTAGTACTTTTGATGGTTGGTGGGTTGAAGGATATATTCCAAATCAAACTGGTTGGGTCATAGGGGATGATAAAGTTCCTAGCTCAACAGAAGAGCAAGATGAAAAAGACTATCATTCTCTAATGAATACTTTAGAAGATGAAATAATCCCCATGTTTTATAACGATAAACAAGAATGGGGAAGAAGAATGCTAATGGCTAAATTATCAGCGGAGTCACAATTTACAAGTAATCGTATGATTCTGGAATATTATGCTCGTTTATATGCAAAATATGATTTAGTACCCAGCCTTTAAAATACCCTCTGAAAAGTATCTCTCAAAGAGCAAGTTCAATCAAGAGGAAGTAAATAATTTATCCTTTCTCTTGATGTTCTTTAAAATATTTTTGTATAGGTACTTGTAAAAAAGAGTATTAGTTAGGCACAATGGAGAAGTATTAATTACTAATAATTATTTTTCGGAGTTATATATGCCACGTTATTTAGTTAAGTATGAAGATGGTTCACAAGAACAATATGGCGCACCTGGACCAGATGCCCCAAAAATTCGTCTAACCGTTACCGCTCAATTAGAAAAATCAAAAGGTAAAAAGATTGTTTCTTTGCAACCAGTTAAACTTTCTGCCTCTTCAGATTCAAAAGGTAAGAAGAAAACTGATGCTAAAACCAAATCCGTTGGTGGAGCTAAAAAACAATCCAAATCAACAACTGACAAGAAAGCAGCTACAAGCAATAAAATCAGTAGCAATAAGAAAAAATCTGTTGGTTTAGTTGGTAAAAAAGTTCAAACTAAAAAAGCAGTTTCTCTAAAATCATCAGGAAGTGGAAATAAAGATACTTCTTCAAATGCATTGAAAGTTCAATTAAGCTCTTTAGAAAATACTTTCAGATATGTTGTAGAAGAATTAGCTACTCAAATTCAAGATCTTCGTTCTACTATTCTTTTAACTAAGAAGCGTGAATTAATTAGTCAATTAGATGAAATAGAATCACAACTCTAAACTCACCAAAAACAAAATAAGGAGCGATGAAAGTATTTGATTTTAGTTCAGATACTTTCTGCTCCTTTCTTTTTTGTTTTTGATTTTTATGATAACGCTTTTGAAAATACTAACGCTCATAAGAACTTGCTTTCTGAATTTCTTGTGAGATGTTGAGGAAATAAAATAAATAAAAGTAAAATTATTAAGAACTCTACTATTCCATTTTCCTGAATTCAAAATGCATTCACACTCACATCCTCATTCTGATGGAATAGTAAGTAAAGTTGCCCTCTCATCTTTTTTTGCGGCCTTACTTTTAACTACTTTGAAATCAATAGTTGGCTTTCAAACGCATAGTTTAGGGATACTTGCTGAAGCAGCACATTCACTTATAGATTTATTTGCAGCACTTATTACTTTATGGGCCGTAAAAGTGTCGGCCGAGCCAGCAGATCAAGAGCATCACTTTGGACATGGAAAAATTGAAAATTTCTCTGCATTAATAGAAGTTATTTTATTGTGGATTACTTGTATTTGGATTTGCTTGGAAGTTTTTCATCGTTATACTGGTAAAGGTCATCCCGAGATTGAACCTAATATATGGGCATTTTCCGTAGTTTTAATTTCAATTGCCGTAGATTTTTTTAGATCCAGAGAATTACAAAGAGTTGCCAAAGAGCATGATAGTCAGGCTTTAGCTGCTGATGCAATGCATTTTGCAAGTGATATGTATAGTTCTTTGGCAGTTTTGATTGGTTTGATCGGAGTTGTTTGTGGTTTTGCATGGGCAGATGCAATTGCGGCTTTGGGAGTTGCGGGCTGGACATTTTGGATAAGTATTAAATTAGTACAAGAAGCTTTTGATCAACTAATGGATAAAGCTCCTGAAGGTGTAGAACCAAATATACTCAAAATAATGTCTGAAATAGAACAAATTAAACAAATACCAAGTTTGAGAGTAAGAAAATCTGGAGCCAATTTATTTGTTGATTTAACAGTTAGCCTCGACAAGAATATGAGTTTTGAGGAAGCACATTCTATTACCGATCGAATTGAAGACAATATAAGAAGTAATTATTCGAGAGCATTTATTTCAGTTCACGCAGAACCAGTTTAAAAACATTCATTCTTTATATTTTTTTGCAAAGTCTACACTTAATATCTATAAAACTAATAAGTTCTTTATTAATCAATCTTATAAAAAACAAATTTTAGAACGATAACTTTATTAATATTGCTATTCCAGTATTAAGTAGTCACACCTAGCTTCAAAATTCTTTTGAGACCTGACAAAAACGTTTATCAAATCAATTTCAATAAAGAAGGAACTTAAGGAGTTGTTTTTTAATTTCAAGATTCTATGAAAGAAGTAGTGACTGCCTAATTCAAAACTTCAATGCTGAATTGATGGGGTTGTAAGTCTATATTTCAATTCGACTTTTACTTCATTTAGCTGAAAGGTAGTGCTTAATTGTCAAAAATGGCGATAATGATTTCTGCTGAAAATGCTGATTGTTTTGGAAATAAAGTCCAGCAAATAAAGAATTTCACAATATCGCCTATTTACCCAATTAAACATAGAATCGTTTTTGGTTCTTCTCCTCGGCAAATACGCAAAGCATTTTATTAAACATTTAGGAGTAACTCCCCATTTCCTCTTGAATTTTGTTTATCTCTTCTGCTCTATCTTTTCTTAGGTCGATTTTTCTCATTATTTCAAATTCCTGTACTAGAGCTTAGTTCACACTATCTTCTTCTTTCTTGCAAGTGGTCTATTACAAACAAAATCCAAGCAAATCAAAATCATTTTGGTCAGCTCTAAATGGACTTGCTCTGTTATTATTCAAGAAGTTTAGAACATTGAATTAAAAATTTTTGTAGTTTTTATTTGTATTGAAAAAATCCATTTCATCTTCACTGACTCACTCACTGCATCATCAAATGTCACAAAACCCCATAGAAGAAAAAAACGCTTCAAAAAATACTTTCAAGAAAATAGCTGAAGGTTTTAGTCATATTGCTATTGGCATGGGAACTGTTGCTATGCAAAGCACCAGAGATCCAGTTAGCACAACTTATCCAGATGAGATGCCAACCCTTTATCCGACTAGCAGACATAGATTGGCTTTGAATGTAAACCCATTGACTGGTGAGCATTTATGTATAGCTTGCAAGCAATGCGAAAAAGTTTGTCCTGATCAATGCATTACAGTTATTCCAGACCCAACGGCTAAGGGGAAAGTTCAGGAATTTTATATTGATCAAGGTTTGTGTATGTTTTGCGGACTTTGCACTGAAGTCTGCCCAACAGATTGCATAATCAATACTGTTGATTTTGAAATGAGCGATTATAGCCGTGAAGCCTTGGTTTATGACATCAAAAAACTTACGCTCAAAAGGGATGAGTCAGAGTTTTATTTTCAGTTTAAAGGACTAGATTTGCCTAAAGTAAAAGTCTCACCTGTTGCAAAAGCTGAAGCTAAAGTAGAAGTTTAAAATGCGATTATTTTATATTTTTAAATTTTCCCTTCTATAGTTTCATTCAAATAAAAATTGTAAGTCTCTACTGTTAGAGGATGAAGAAAATGTCCTTTGGTGATAATTTCATGAATTGTATTTTTACATGCTTCCACAATCGCTACATTCAAGCCATTTGATTTCAATTTATTTCTAATTGGATCTGCCCATTCAGCCTTTCTAGTTGGCTCAATTGCATCAGCAACAAAAAGTATTTGCTCTAATATGTTCATACTTGGCTTGCCCAGAGTGTGTTGCTCCATTGCACTCAAAACTTCAGTGTCGATAATTGAATATTTCTCTTTTGCAATTTGAGCTCCTACTCTGGCATGTAGAAGATGCGGCGATAATTCATCAACCGGATCGAGATTCAATTTGAATCGCTCAGCTTCATCGAGTAATTGCTTGGCTTTATATTCTTTGGCAATATCATGTAACCAACCTGCCAGTTCGGCTTTTTCAGGGCAAGCCCCATAAGTTGTAGCCAATTCTTTAGCCATTAGGGCAACTCCTTCAATATGCTTAAACCGTGAAGAGGAAAGGCTATGTGAAAGATCCAGTTTTATTTGTTTGATTAAATCCATTAGCAGATATATAGCTGAAAGCCAGTTAGGGGTATATAAACCATAGGTTTTAATTATTTATTCATTCAAAATAGTTTAGATTCAAACGCTTTACAAATTTTGGCTTTTAACGCTCTTGTTACATACATAGAATGGCACAGGAAGAGTATTTAGATTTATTTTTTGACGAGGTTGGCAGCAATTTAGAAAACCTTAGCTTACTTATTGGCGATTTAGAAAAGAATCCATCCGATCCAAAAATCATCAATGAAATATTTCGTATAGTTCATACGATCAAAGGAATGTCAGCCACTATTGGCTTTAATTCACTTTCTAGGCTTTGCCATAAAATGGAGGAATTGTTTGACTATTATCGCCAAAACCCTCAATCAGTAAGTGAAAAAGTTATACAAGTTGAAGTTAAAGCGACAGATGCTTTATTCAAAATACTCGATTATTTATTAGTCAACCCCGAAGAAAGCACAGTTTGTACGGTTTTATCAGAAGCTCTTAGTCATGAGTTGGAAGATTTACTAAAATCACTTTGTAATCCCAAATCAGCAAAAAAAGAAACAAAAGAAATTGCAAGCCCTTTAAATAAACAAGCAAATGCAAAAGAGCTACCCAGAAACCAAACAGATTCAATTAAAAAAAACGAGGATAAAGTTCCGCCCAAGAACGATATATCCTCTTCAATATCATCTTCTAGAACGCAAGGAGTTGTTAAGGAATTACAAATAAAAGTTAAGTTTGCTGACGATTGTCCAATGCTCGGAGTTAGAGCTTTTATGGCAACCCAGGCATTAGAAAAGCAAGGCGAAATAATTGAAAGCTTACCAACACCAGATAAAATCCTTGATGATCACAATTTAGCACTGACTGGGCTAACGGCTATCATCAGGTCCGCTCAAGATATTGAAAAAATCAAAGAGAGATTATTGAATGTTTGCGACATTATTGAAGTTGAAGTAACAGAGAAGGCTTTTTTAGAGCAAGTTAAGGAAGATATTGACTCTAAAAAATTGGATTCTCTTGATTGTACTGATCTAATTGACAAAGAGGATTTAGTCAATAGATATTCTGAAAAAAGTGAGAGGGTGGATTCTTCGCTCGATGCAATTTCTCATTTCCCAGAAAATTTCATTGATTTATTATCTAGCAATGAAAAAGCTCTGCTGGTAAGGGATGAACTTAAAGCCTTCAAAGTGTTTATATCACTTTCTGAGGAAGTTGAAAATCCTGAAGAACAATTTTTGAATTTAGTAAATAATTTAAATGATTATTTAGGTCATGTCGTTTTTTCTACCCCTTCTCAGATTGAGCTAAGAGAAAACATGGGTGAAAATATCGCACCAAGAGAAATCTTTGATTTAATCTCTTCAGAGGTCAATTCATCAGGAAGCCTAAAAGAGCGTTTTATTCTGAGATTTATTGTTCTTTTAAAAGGTTCTCACAAAAATATTTTAGATTTTCTTTGTGATGCATGCGAGCTCAATAAGGTTGAAGTCAAGGAAATGGATTTTGATTTACCTGATATTCCTTCAGCCTTTGTTACGGAAACAAATGATTTACAAAATGTTTCGGGAATTATTGAAAATACAAATAAAAAAGCGGCTAACGAAGAAGAAAATGATTATAAAGAACAAAGCCAGGTTCAGGATAATAAAACACAAGATGTCAAAACGAGCTTTGTTAGAGTGAATATGGCCACTCTTGAATCCCTCATGAATGCTGTAGGAGAGCTTGTAATCAATCACAACAAAATGAGATTGACAATAGGTAAGTCAATCAACATAGAGACTAGATCAACGATTCAATATCTCCACCAAATAACCACACAAATTCAGCATTTGGTCACTGGCATAAGAATGGTTGCCATCAACCAAGTCTTCAACCGTTTCCCTAGGTTTATTCGTGATATTTCTCGTCAACTGCAAAAAGATGTCACCCTAGAAATTATTGGCGAAGAAACTGAAATAGACCGTTTAATGGTGGATGATTTGAATGATATTTTTACTCACCTAGTGCGTAATTCCATTGATCACGGTATTGAAACTGCTGAAGAGAGAGAAAAGAATGGCAAAAAACGCAAAGGCACAATCCGTATGGAAGCCTCTTCCCAAGGTAATCAGGTCTTTTTAACAATTGCTGACGATGGAAAGGGAATGGATCCATCTGCAATAAAACGAAAAGCTATTCAAAAAAATATCATTAGTCCGGAAGAAGCCGATTTATTATCTGAACAAGAATTATTGAATTTAATTTTCTTACCTGGATTTAGCACGACTGAGGCGGTTAGCGATTTGTCTGGTCGTGGTGTTGGCATGGATGTTGTGAAATCCAAAATTCAATCATTGGGTGGACAAGTATCAATGAGCTCGGTTTGTGGCGAAGGTACTTCTATCAAATTATCGATACCTTCTACGATTTCAATTATCCAAGCGCTAGTTGTTGAGAATATCAGAAAAGAACTTTATGCAATTCCAATTCCTGAAATCAAAGAAATATGTCATTTAAACCTTCAAAAGGAATTGTTTATGTTGGGGTCTTGCGCAGCAATCTTAATTAGAGAGCAAATTATTCCTTTGATCAACTTGGACGAATATCTTAATTCTTATTATTTGAGTTTGTATGAAAGAGAAGAGATCAATATGGATGAAGTTGAAGAAGCCGAAGAAGCTAATGATATTCTTCCAATTGCGGATTTCAAGGAATGTTATATAGTAATTATCGATAATGAAGGAAAACCATATGGCTTAGTAGTGAGCGGCTTATTAGGACAACAAGAAATTGTAATTAAGCCAATTTCCAATCGAGTCAATAAAGGGAGTTTAGTTCATGGTGCCTCGGTTGTCAGTGATGGACGAGTATCAATGGTCATAAATATTGGTCAAGTTGTTAATTTGTATTTGAAGGATAGCCCTAGACTTTCCGAACTTGAGATTAAGGGGAATCTCTCTAAAATAAAACCAATAGGTATTTAGTGCATTGACAAGCTGCTTAGAGGGAAAAATATACTTGTTAACTTTGCTGAAACAGGTGCGGAAAAAAGTATTTAGTTTGCTGGGTGAAAACCAAGTATAAAGAAAACTATTTTGCGCATTATGAATTATTCACGTTCCACAAAGATCATTTCCTCTTTACTGGGATTAACTCTCTCCTCAGCGCAAATGAAGCTTCGCATCCTGCTTGCGCCTGCCTTCGTGTTTTCCTCTCACTTTAGGAGAGGGGCTGGAGAGAGGGCTTTTAGACCTTGAGTAAAATGAGTTAATTAACAATTTCGAGTTGCCGAATCAATTTAGGTCTTCTATCAATGGGTAAGGTGGCAATATGGGTCAGTATAAAACACACGATTATCAATCAGTTGATCAGCAATATGTAATTTTCACTCTGGTTAAAGAAACTATGGGTGTACCTATTCAATGCGTCAAAGAAGTAATCAATTTAAATTCTCATGCACTTTCTAGAATTCCTGGAAGTCCATCTTATTTTATTGGAGTTATTAATTTGAGAGGATTAGTCGTTCCATTGGTCGATGCGAGGAAGAAATTCAATTTCGGTTTATCTGAGGCAGCAGCCGAAAACCCCAAGGCAATTATCCTTCAAAATCAGAAAGATATTTTTGGTTTGGTTGTTGATGATGTCGAAGAAGTAGTCTCAATAGATGAAAGTTTGATTGAAGAAACCCCAGCAAACCTATCTATTTCTGGTAAAGACAGAAAGATTGGTAGGATTTCTGGGAAAAATTCACATGGAAAAGATAATCGCTTTGTTTTTCTATTATCAAAAGATTCGATATTTGAAGACTATAGTGATTACCTAAATCTAAACATGACAAAATCAAGACCCAGTGGACAAAAAACCGCGGTCTAGATTTTCGAAGATTTTCTGCAAAGATCCAATCACAGTTGAAATGAATTCGCTAAAGCCAGTTGAGGAGAAACAATGAATAAGAAAGCACCTTCAGTTCTAATCGTCGATGATGCTCTCTTTATGAGAACTGTTTTGAAAGATATTTTGAGTAAAAATGGTTACGACGTAGTTGGCGAAGCAAGCAACGGGAATGAAGCTATTGAGCAATATAATGAGCTTCATCCTGATATCACAACCATGGACATTACTATGCCAGAAATGGATGGTATTGAAGCTCTAAGAAGAATAATTGAAATTGATAAAAGCGCAAGAATCATCATGTGCTCAGCTATGGGACAACAAGGCATAGTAGTAGAAGCTATCAAGCAAGGAGCTTGTGATTTTATTATTAAACCTTTTCAACCAAGCCGAGTATTAGAAGCTTTAGACAAAGCCATGAAAGTCAAAGCTGGCGAATAAGAATGGCTCTAAATATTCAAAATAAAATTGGTTTATAAAGCTTTTCTAAATTAACTGTGATTTTTGGACTAGCAAATTAATACCTCAATTAACCAACTTGATTTTTGCCTAGATAATACTAAAGAAATAGAGAGCCTAAAACTTAATTCATTAATTGATTATCACTTAGACCAATACTTAGCATGATGCCCTGCCACTCAAAGACTAGACTATGTCACATTATTTTATAAACGATTATGTTAAATAATACATCTGAGTCATCTTATATTCCTAATCATGTTGAAATACCAAGCCAGAGCCAAACTCAGACTGGCACTAAATTAACTTTGCTCTTGGTTCTAGGTGAAGATATTTTTAAATCTAGCAAAAATAGAACTGCGAATCTCGGAAAATTGGATCAAAATTTAAACAATAACTATGAAATATTAAGTCTTAAATATTCACCTTCTTTATGCCAAATAGAGAGTTTAGATCCTGATATCGTAATCTTGAATTTAAACGATAATCGTGCCCAAGAAGATCTAGAGCATTTATTTGGTTTATGCAATGAAATCAAAGATAAATACGGAACAAATATACCTCTAGCCTGTATAACCAATAAGTCCAGTAGAAAGCTAATAAAAGAAACTGATTTTGATAGTATCTGGGATTTTGAAGCGAATCATGACTATATTTACGACGGTATAAAAGATTTATTGATTCAGAGCGAAAAGCAAAAAAGCTTGTGGAATACTCTCAATCAATTAGAAAATTTCAAAAATACAATTACCAAAGAATTAGAAGAAGCTAGTATTTTCCAAGGAGCACTTCTCAATCAGGCAGTAGCTAGAACAAATCTTAGAACTGCACATCATTGTTTTTTTAGTAAAGAAGTTGGCGGTGACTTTTTTAGAGTTTTTGAAATTTCTCCGAGCCATGCTGGTATTTTAATTGGAGATGTTCATGCTAAAGGGATATCAGCCGCCTTATTAACGGGATTCATATTAGGTTCTCTTTATACTATTTCTTCTACTAAACAATCATTACTTTCAGCGCCATCAGAATTATTAGGTTATCTTTCAGAATCAATTTATTCTCACAACAATATGTCCGAGCTCTCAGCCACTGCTTGGTATGGAGTCTTGAATTTGACTAGCGGAAAATTGATATATGCTAGAGCTGGTCATCCTGTTCCACTCAGATGTAAAGTTGGAGATGAGCAGGCAGCTATTTTTTTAGAAGGTGGTTCAGGTTTTCCTTTAGGAATGTTTCCGGGGATGACTTATAGAAACTATGAGTATCAATTAGAAGACTATTCTCGAGTTTTGTTATACACAGATGGGCTCACTAATCAAAAAGATATTCATAGTAACCCTATTAGCGCAACATGGCTAGAAGAAGTTTTTCACAAAATTTGCCAAGCTAAAAAGCCTTTAAGAGATATACCTGCTTTATTAGATTCCGAATTCACCAATTTATCAATGGGCGCCACATCAACTGATGACCGAATTATACTTTGCCTCGAATATAATGCTCCAGAATCGTGCCACATAAAATCAACTCCAGATTCAGAAGCAATAGAAAGTGTCATTGATTCAATATTGGCAAAATGCCCACCAGCTTTAGATCCTGAAATAAAATCTGATTTTGAAATTGCAATTGGTGAGTTAATTATGAAAGCCAATAATCAAATACAGAAAGCAAAGCTGATATCAAGCGTACAAAATGATAAATCACAGAATGATAAGCTGCAGAATGAGCAAAATTCTAAGTGTAAGGCGGAAGGTTTTAAGATAAGTTGGTGGATGCATAAAGATCGTTTAGATATTTCAATTTGTTTGGATGAAGGTTCTATTCCATGGAGTTATATACCAAGCTTTAAAGCTTTAACAGCACTTGGAGAATCCAATAGAGTAGATGTAGACAATGTTGCTTCTTTAACTTTCTTCTTCGAAAATATACAAATTAATGCATCTGGTTATGAAATTTCAATGAGTAAGATTTTTGGATAAATTACCCATATTTAAGATATAAATTGAATCAATTTTCGATACTTCGGCCTTGAAGAGTTTTGAGTGCATAAGAATACATTTTCATTTGTTTAATCATGGCGGCAAGTCCATTGGAGCGGTTTGCGGACAAGTGCTTGTCAAGCCCAATCATATTTATGAATAATGGATCTTTTTGAATAATAATTGCTGGTTCTTGACCAGAATAGTATCTGAGCAGAAGCGAAATTAAACCTTTCACAATCAAGGCGTCACTATCAGCATAAAAATGAATTCCCCCTTGCAATTCTTGTTCTGTGAGTTCAGCGAATAACCAAACCTGGGCTTGACATCCGCTGACTTTATATTTGTCTTTTCTGTACTGTTCAGGCAATTCTGGTACAACTTTCCCCAAATCAATTAAATGCTTATATTTATCAGCCCAATTATTGAATCTCGCAAACTCCTCAACAATTTCTCTTTCTATTTCTTCAATTGGTCTCACCCAGAAAATCCTCTTAAAACTTTGTTTATCTTGTAATTTATGAATCTATTTGAATAGAGAAAAATCTTTCTTTTGCAATATTAGCTAAATTCTCTCTTGATGAATTGGCAAGTTTGAAAACCAATTTTTCTACATCATTACGCAATCTTTCTGTGCTTATGCAAAAACTAGATTGGGAGAATGAATTACTATCTTGATTTGAATTTAAATTGAGATTTTGATCTAAATCTAAATATTCGAATTTCAATCCATCAAGTAATTGTTTATAAGCCAATTGAAATAAAAATAAACAGCTAAAATTTGAATTGCTTAAATGAACTGAAGCCGCTGCCACCCTTACAAAAAACAAAAACTGCTGTCTTTGTATTTCATTTTCAGCTTCTTGCCATAGTTCCTCAAAGAATTCATGTGAATCAAAATACTCACCCTGATTAAACAAAGCCAAACCTTGTTTTAATTTATTTATTTGTTCAATATCCAACATTAATCCAAATAATATTTTCACCTTATTTAAGCAATATGGCTATTTTAGCTTTCTCAATTAGAAACTGAATTTAAATCAATAATTGAGACTACGTTTTTTCCTTGTTCACTTACGTAAAGTTGATTGCTTTGTTCTTCAAGAAATAATGAATATGGTTTTTGCAAATCACTGACTAAAAGACGAGATTTACCATTCAAATCAATTGAAACAATTGTCCCTGAAATATAATTTGAAACCAAAAGCCTTTGTCTTTGTGTGTCATAAATCAACCCCGATGGCCCTGAAATCAAAGCACCAGAGGCTAAAATATTTTTGTTTGTACCATTCGAACTAAGTTTTTCAATAGTATTGTTGGAAAAATTTGCAACATAGATATTCTTTTGACTATCAACTGTTATGCCTGTAGGAATAGAAATTTGTGCAAAAGGATTTGCAACAGAATCATTGAATGAATTGGGAGGAAATAAATTTTCTGCAAATAATTGCTCTTGTGATTTTTTTATTTCATCTTTATTTTCAGCAATATTATTAGCTTTCTTGCTATAAAAGCCTTTTGCAGGGTCTAAATAGGCTAATTTTTGACTGACCTTAATTTGCTCATTTGTATTCTGATTTGTTTTTGTTTTAATTAAATTAGAATTGGTATTTAGTAGATTAGGACTTTGCTGACTAAGCGCTTTTTTTGCAGTTAATCTTGAAATTTCTTTTTTGTTCGCATCAGTTTTTTGAATATTCTTACTACTGTTTTTTTCAGTTTCTATTGATTGCAAAACCGTAGAATTTTTAGATGCAATATATTTGTTATCGTTTTTTGCCATACTCAAATCTTTGGAACTTAAAGAAATTTCTTTGGCTTTGCTTTTTTTGTGTTGAGTATTTTGATTTGTGATTTGCTTTTCAGGAGCCACTTGGAAATCAACTTTATTAGACTCAAGAAGTGACTTTTGGTTTGACTTCTCAGCAGCCTCCTCTAGCCGCTCTTTAACACTTTTGTATCTTTCTTGATTTTCGGGTACTTCATTTAATTCTTCTTGAGCTGCCTTGAAGTTTTGCATGCTAATTAAAACCGATACTTTTTCAAGCCTTGCTTCATAATCGGCTGGATTGATATATAAGAGCCTCTGAAAAGCAGCATAGGCGTCTTCGTATTTTCCTTGGCTTTTTGAGATAGAACCTAAATTGAAAAGCGCTTCTGGAAATCTTGGTTCTATTTCTAAAGAACGGTTGAGATAAACCAATGCGGCATTGTAATCACCTCTCGATGCGACTTCATAGGCTAAATGGCAAAGTTGAACTGCATTGGTGTCATATTTTGTTACTTCACCCTTTGAGAGAGTCGGATTTGCGAATAACAAACCGAGAGTGAGCAAAATGAAAAAGATTTGATTGTGACCTAAATTGTTATTAAGGTATTTATTTTTACAGTTCAATATTTGTTTGGAAGAACTTATTGAACCCATAGAATAAATTAGTTTAAATTTTTTCGAGAAATTTGAAAGCATAAAAAATCTCGATGAGAAAAAATAATTAGCCAAATTTTGTAAGAAACTTGAGAGTAAAGAATCGGTTTTAATTTTCGATGATGAATAAAGCATTTTCGATTTTAATTCGACTCCACTTTGCTTTTTGTGTTTACATTTTCCATGTTTGGGTTTTCTAATGATTTAGGATTAGCATTTTCAGATTTTTCTAATTCGAGACTTTGGATATTTTGATTTAAATTATTTGGACTCGAATTACTGAGACTCTGATTATCAGAATTTAATTGATTTGAATCTTTTTTATCTGGAGTTATAGGAGGTTTTATATTGGTTACAGGAAGAATTATTTCAATGATTTCATTTGAGTTTTTCGTTGATTTTGACTTGATTACTTCATTTTTACTTTCTTCCTTAATTTTTAAAGGTTTGTTTTCTTGAGCAGATTTGTTATTTGAACTCAAATTTTGCCTTGAATTTTGCTTGGTTGTTTCTTTCATAGACTGAGAAGTTTGAAGCTTTTCAGAATATTGTTTTGAGATCAGTTCTTTAGAGGGGATTTGAGAGGAGTTTTTAATATCATTTATCGAAGCTTCTAGTGACGTATTTTCTGGTGGCATAGTTTCATTAAATTTTTCTATTTTATTTTTTGAACTTAATTTGATTATTGCTTTGACCCCAGTGCTCATATCAACTTCTGCAATTTGCTTTTCATATTTTTTAATATAAGAACTTATGCTTGCGATTTTAGAAGCTCTGTCAAGTATTTGTTCATCCCAATTCCCCAAAGAAATTTCTATATATTCGTTTGTATTTATTAAATTTCCAGATACTTTATTGGTTGTATGGCCCAAGAAAACTATGATTGGTTCATCTTTCTTTAAAACCACTTTTTGCAATGGTATTTCCGGTAATTGTTGATTAATTGAGTAAATGAGATTTTTAATTTGTTTTCCCTTATTAGACCAAAAATCATATTCGGAATTATCCGTATCAAGTAAGGCATTAGAAGCCAATGATAAATTGTCCAAATTTAAATCATGCGTATCTTGTATTATTCTTCCCGAAGCGGTAAGTAACCAACCTGCATTAGAACGAGCCCAAGGAGTTTCTTCCGCATAATTTACGATCAGTCGAGGCTTAGGCAAAGTAAAACTACCATCCCATATAATTGGTTTTATTTCTATTTTGTTAATCAGTGGGTTTTGGCTTCTTATTTGCTTAATAATTTTATTGAGATCCAAACCCATTAACCAAAAATGTCTTTGCTCACCAATACTATTTATAAATGCAGCATTAATAGAATTCTTTTTTTGCTTCTCTAACAAATTAATTGGCTCAGAAATCGGCATTCTAGAAATTAAGATTGAATTAGCCAAATCAGGAGAACCAAGAAAAGAGCTAAATGATAAAAGCCCTCCATTAATCACTAAAAAAAAAGCAATTAAAATGAATCTTCTGATCGAATTGCGTTGTCTGCGCTCTTTTATCTTTTGACGAGAGCGTTTCCAAAGATCGATTATTTTTCCCTTATCATCGTTATCGGGCATTATTACTTGACAAACATTTTTGAAGTTAAAGATGAAACAAAAAGGAATACTTAATTAAAGAGTTTTTTTTAACTAAAACCTTATGCTTTTAAAATCTTTTTTGAACTTGATACAAAATATTCAGCACAAATTATTGAGGACACACCATCCAAAGCCAAACTATATGAGAACAAATTATCATTTTGACTCTAAATCATATTGAGGTAAATTCATTAACCATTTGCCAGTTTTGTCTTCTTCTTCTAGCCAACTCTTGATACGTTGAAGAGCTTCAGCACTATTAGCTCTTTGATAACACCATAGAATTACAGTTCTTTCCGAAACATTTCTTTGTGCGGCTAGTTTTTTGGCACTTGCCATAAACTTAGTACGGTCTTCTTCTCTTACGCAGAGGTCAAGATCGCCACCCATATTAAATCCACCAGCTGTCATTTTTATCCTCTTTAAACAAACTTCTTTAAACAAACTATCTTTTGATAATTATCTAGATTGATTTATAGCCTACATAGCCATTAAAACTAAAATAGATCTTACAAAGACCTGATCAAAATTTGTGAATTTTAGAAAGACTATTTCATCAAGAGATCTGTAAACCTTGAATTAATCCCCAACCTGCGATTGTCTTAGCGTCACAAATTTCACCATTAAGAATTTTCGACTTCAATTCTTCTAGACTTAAATGAATAGGTTTAACAAATTCATCTTCATCAGTATCAAGCTCACCAGGGATCAAATCATTAGCCAAATAAATAAAAAGCTTTTCACTACAAAAACCAGGCGCCGTGAAAATATGACCAAGAAATTTAATATTTTCAGTTATATAGCCTGTTTCTTCTCTCAATTCTCTTAAAGCTGCTTTCATTGTATCTTCGGGTGGATTTAATCTACCCGCTGGAAATTCCAACAACTTTTGACCAACAGCATATCTATATTGTTCAACCAAAACAAAAAGCCCATCATTTGTAATTGGAATTATGACCACTCCGCCTGGATGAGAAACTGTAACCCTTCTGCTGGTTTCATTATTTGGAAGCTTGACTTTATCTGCCTTGAGTTTTAAGACAGAACCTTCATATAGAGTTTCACTGCTCAGGCAAATCTCGGTTAAATCTTCTAATTCTTGTTTACTCTGTTCTTTGGCTTTCTTTGAATTTAAAATTAGATTTACAGTTGTTAAATCTTCATTATTCATTGAGTTTATAATAGCTAATAAAGTTTTGTAATTAATTCATTGAAGCTATAATTCTAAACTTGTTAAGTATTTAAGATTTCAATTGCTTTTTCCCAATAAAAATACTAAAGATTCAAAAAATAATTTTCGCAAGGGATTAACACCTTTTCTGCTTGTTGCAATTTTGTTTGGTTCTTTCCCACTCAAGGCGGACGAAGCTCCAGAGCTTGGGGATTTAATCTCTTTACAACAAGACGAATTTGAAAAAGTTGACAATAAACAACTAAAAAAACGGGCTCAGAATAGAGCTAATTCTCAAAAAAATTCTGAGAAAGATCTTCAGACCGAAGAAAATCTTGGGCAAAAGCGAATAAATAAAGAAACAGGACGTTTAGATTTAAGTCCAATTGCACTCACCAATCAAGCTTCCAAGAATAAAGCTCATTTTGAGGGTGATGATGTTAATTATGATCCTGACAGCGGATCTTTTACTATTCAAGGTTCTGCTCAATTGAATATATTAGATCAGAGAGTAAGTCTTTCGGCCGATAGAATTGAATATTTGCCAAAAGAATCAAAACTAAAAGCAATTGGTAACGTTTTAATTAATGGAAAAGATCAGCTTACTTTTTCCAAGTCTTTAGAAATCAATTTAAATAACAACGACACTTATCTTAATGGCGTTAAAACTCAAACCCCAATGGCTGCAATTATTGGGAAAGAGGGAATTGTCAAATCTAATAAGAACTACAGATCGGCTGATTATTCTCAAGGCAATTTTAAAATGGCTTCTCCCATCCAAATTCGTGGAGGTATGCTTGGTAATTTTGAATCATATCGCATGACACAAAATTATAATGATGCACCAATTGAAGCTTTAGCTCAAAATAGTCAAAGTTTTTCAATTAAAGCTAATAAGCTTACATATCATCCCGATCGCATTCAAAACAATTTAATTATTCAAGGGGCTAGTCTTAAATTCAAAAATGCTCCAATTAAAATTCCAATTCCTTACTATGTGATGACAGCAGGGGAAAGCGGTCAACAAATGTTTGGATTGACTTTGGGTAATAATCCTAGAACTGGAGCGGGTGATTTTAATGTTGGGCCTAAACTAAGTTTTGTATTAGGTGATCCAAAGAAAAAGAGAGCTATTCATGTATCCCCATTTGTTCAAACTGGAAGCTCACTCGGCTTCGGAGGAATGCTTAAATATTCCGATCTCAAAAATACGGCTCTTCTAGGATATGGCTCTGCAAAAGGGAGAGGATTGGCAGAAGTAACATCTCGTCTAACTAAACATAACAATTTTGTTTATGGATGGAATAGTTATTCAGCTGGTGGTATTACCAAGCAATTTGCACAAGTTAATGACAATCGAATTATCAAGATTCCTATTATTGGGAATTTTCTGCAAAATAACGGCATAAGCTCAATGGCTGATGCTTCTTTCATTAATGATTCGCAAGAATTACGGAATCGAGAAAATAATCTTTTTAGTCGTTTGCAAAATGATTCTCTTGGAGGATCAAATAGACAAAAAGATGTCTTGGGTTTTAGATTTCAAGAAAGTGTAGCTTTTAGTACCAAACCGATTATTGATATTGGAACCGAAAAATACAATGCAGCATTAAGGCTAGATTCTGTCAGTTCAGCTAGATTTTATACTACTGGAGATATAAACCTTTTTACTTCTTTAGGGCCAATGATTAGAGTTCATGGTCATAAATTCACAGACTTTGAATTTGGTTATCAACAGCTTCTCCCAGTAGGTAAATCACCATTTGGTTTTGATCAAGTAATTCAAGGACAACAAAGTTTTGTTATGAATGGTGATTTTAATTTGTCTAAATGGCTCTCAATTGGTGGAGGCGGTATATACAGCGTAACTCGCAACAATTGGGTAAGCCAGCAAATCAGATTAACGGCAGGCCCAGAGGACTTTAAACTTTCTCTAGGTTTTGACCCTGTCCGAAAACAAATCAATTTTTCTTTCAATTTATTATTTAATGACAAGGTTGATTACAAAAAGTTCGCATACAGAGAAGATTTAACCAGAAAGAAAAAACGAAGATTCTCATCATTTTTATAATTCGTTTGCTAATCAAGATTGAAATTAATTTTGTCTTGAGAATTTTTGTATTATGCTTAGTTGGCTACTCAGAAAATCAAAATATTAAAAAACAAATTTTCTATGAAAAAGAAATTACTAAATAAAGAAATGCTCAGTTTAGTATCTTTGCTCACTTTGAGCTTGTTTACAGTTAGCTGTACTCAATCAAAGCAAGCGGATCTTACAAATAATTCAGGTCAAAACAAAACAAATAATTCAATGTCAAATTCAGATAGTCAAACTGCAAACTCAGAAGCTGCTTTTCAAACAACTTCATCAGGACTCCAAATTCAAGATTCTAAAGTAGGATCTGGTGATACCGCTCAAGCAGGCAAATCCGTTTCCGTCCATTACACTGGTACTCTCTACCCATCAGGTAAGAAATTCGACAGTTCACTAGATAGAGGAGAGCCTTTTGAATTCAATCTCGGTGCTGGCCAAGTAATCAAAGGCTGGGATGAAGGCGTAGCTGGGATGAAAGTTGGAGGAAAAAGAGTTTTAATTATTCCTGCAAATTTAGGTTATGGCGATATGGGTGCTCCTCCAGTAATTCCACCAGGAGCTACACTTAAATTCGAAGTTGAACTTTTAAAAGTCAATTAATAGCTTTAGCTAATAACTAATTGATCGGTTTATTTTCTCCCAAGTTTCTTTAGTGAAAGTTTCCTGAGATATATAGTTACTATTAAAAATAATGTCCTGGTGCTTAGCTTTAATGGCTATTGTTCCAGGCATTTTTCTTCCAACCGCATTTCCTGGAGCAATACTAAGCCCCACTTCCAATAAACCTTTTCGGACTTTATTAGAAGCCGTATAAGTAATAAGCATTCCACCTTTGTTCAATATTCTTTCTAGATGAACTAATACATTATCTTTTGACCATAAAGACGGAGATACTCTCGGACTAAATGGATCATAAAAGATTAAATCAAAAGAATTACTTTCTAGTTTTGGTAAGACTATAAGCAAGTCATCGATCAAAAGCTTTACTTGAAAAGAGTCAGCACTTATATTCTGAATACCATTACTAAAGAAACTTATTTTTTCAAAGTATTGAATTAATTTATTTCCAATATTGCATTGACTCCAAATACTCTTATCTTCAACCAATTGAGCAATTTGGCGAATAACCTCAAGATCTTTTTCAATTGCTACACAATCTACAAAACAATTAAGTGCTAAATCATCAATAGTTTTTAGAGTGGCAATTAGGTTATAGCCAAGCCCAAATGGTAAATCTAATAAAGAAACTCTTGATTTACTTTTGATTATTGGCAATGCAATTTCGACGAATTTATATCTAGCTTCAGTATATGCGCCAATCAAGCTATGATGATGCTCTCCCACTTGGCTATCCCAAAGGGTTGGAGTTCCATCTTGAGTAATTACAAAGTCTGAATTTATACTCATAAAAATTTGTTTTCAACTTAGCAAAATTCAATTATTAGGATTATCAAATACTGTTTTAAGAATTGATAATTACTCATGTTACGCAAAAATTATTTTCTGTTTACTGGGATAGTTCTTGAGACAAACTCAGGAAGACAAGATGAAGTTTTTATTGTCATTCCACCCTGTACTGTCCTAAATTCATTTCAGGATTGTTTCGGAGACTAAATAAAATCATGCCACTTGCGTAAGCTGCATTAATTATTTCAGAGAAGTGAATATCACTAAGATTTTATTTAGAAAGATAGAATAAAGCTTAATAAAGTTAATGTACTTTAATATGAATTCGCAATGGAAAATAAAGATTATTCTCTCGAAGTAAAACAAGAGCTCAATTCCATTAAATCATTAATACTTACAGTTAGTCAAAGAGTTCAATCTCTGGAAGAATCAATTGAAAAGATAGAAAAAGCTCAAGGAAATATTTCTTCAGCTCAAGCCACAAGTTCATCTTTATTTCAACCTCTTACTCATAATCCAATTAATCAGTTTGAGCCTCCTAATAAATCGAGCGAGTCTTTCGCCCAAACTAATAATTTCCAGACTAGTAATCTATTTATTCCAAATGCAATATCTAAAACTAACAATTTTGATATTGAAAGCAGAATTCAACCCGTTTCAATTAATAGAGAAAATAATATTTCTTCAATCAAAAAGTTTTTTTCCTCTTTCAGCTTTATTAATGTAATTGGTGCTTTTACAGTTTTACTTGCAGTAGGCATACTCTTTAAAGTTGCTGTTGATAATGGTTGGATTGGTCCAATTTTTAGATTATTAATGGGATTTTCTTTTGGTGCACTATCTATACTTGTTGGAGAATATTGTCAAAAGAGAGAATACAAAGTTGCTTCAATTGGCTTTATTGGATTGGGTCAAAGTATTTTATTTTTATCAACTTGGTTTGCAAAAGAAAATTTTCACTTTATAAATCAGCCAACTGCATTTTTAGCTTATATTGCAATCACAGCGCTTATTATTGCTCAATCACTCAGATTTAATTCTCAGATTATTGCCATTTTAGGAGTACTCGGGGGCTTCTTGGCGCCTGTATTAGCTTCTGAAACTGGTAAAGGTAATTTTATTATTGTAGGTGCTTATTTCTTAATACTGGTTGCTAGTATATTTTATATTTGTTCACGGACAGGCTGGAAAGCAATTAAATGGCTTACTTTTATTGTTAGTTACTTATTTCTTATTCTTTGGTGTTCTGGCTTTAGCTTTCTCTCAGCCGCCGAAAAAGCAGCTAAACCAGATATGCAAATTTCAGTTTATTTAGCTTTTTTATTCACATTTTATACTCTGTATTTTGGTATAGCATTTTTCAGATCTGCCATCAAAGGAATAAAACTGAATGCATTTGATATTACTTTGATTATTTCAAATAATGTTTTGGCCTTGCTTTTGAGTTTATCTGTAATTCCGCAAAAAGATCACATATATCTTGGACTTGCTGGTTTGATGATTGCTGCGGCAAATGTATTCGTTAGTAATTGGTTAATCAAAAAATCACATCCATATCAAGCTGATATAAATCTTTTTCTCTCGATTGCAGTTGCATTAATAACCATTTCAGTCAGATTGATTGCACCTATTAAATATGTCAGCATTGTCTGGTCAATTCAAGCAATAATACTTTCATTACTTGCACAGAAAAAAGACTATTCATTTCTTAAATTCAATTTTTTAGCAATTTTATTCATTGTTGCTTTGAGATTAATGTTGGTAGATGAAATATTCTCAAGCTCAATAAACTCAATTACTCACAAATACAATCCACTTGGTTTACCCACAATATCTGGACTGATCTCTATAGCTACTTATTTCTTTTGCCTCCGACAATACGAGGGGCAATATGAGAAATTAGAAAAGACTAATTCAATTCTCAGTATATTTTTGTGGGCAGGTATTTTATTTGGTAGTTTAATTTGTTTATCACGTGAAGCCTATGGATTTTCTTATTCATTCATGCCAAATGAACTCGCTCATACCCTACACATTGGATTATTGATAGCCTTTGGAACCATAATCACTTGGTTGTTTTGCTCAAGTAATTCAAATTTAGAAACAAATGCAAAAATATTATCTAAACCCAAATTTGTACTACTTAGTATTTTTGTGGGTTTTCTTAGCTTAATGTCGCTTGAATCCATCTTTGATTTAGTTTCATATTCAAGACAAGAATTATTAACGGCTCATTTAGTAACAATTACTTTGTCGACTATATTGCTTGTGCTTTTCATTCTCAGTCGACAATATCGAGCAATTCAGAAAACCAATCAAAACAATCAAGAATCTCAGATAAGAATCTTTACCACTATTATTTTTGCAGTTGGAGTTGTATTGCTCATAGGTCTTATTAGGCGTGAAGTTTATTTATTCACATATTCAATAGAAAATAGAGACATCTATCAAATTGTTTTATCTTTCTCGTATTCACTCGCCGCACTCGGAGCTTATATTTGGGGTTTAACACAAAAAGATAAACCTAAGATTTGGATTGCAATGGCATTATTCTTATTTACGGGTATAAAAGTTTACTTTGTAGATTTAGCCAATTTATCCCAAATATATCGAGGATTTAGCTTATTGATTTTTGGTTCAATACTTTTATTAGCTTCTATTATTGAGCAAAAAATTAATCAAAATAATCAGAAAGCAGGAGATTTAAGTTGAGTAAACTCAAGATGAAGCATTTGAAAAAAATTAACAAAACAATACTGAGTTTTATATTCATAAGTTTTACATTCGCAATGATAGTTTGTTTGCCTACCCCAATACTGGCTGATGGAATTATTCATAAGTACGAAAGAGTGGCAAATCTTGAAATCAATACGCAAACAAGTGACTCTGCAACAAGTAACTCTGAAAAAGCAGTTTATTATGAAGCCGAAATTCCTTTAGATTTAATTGAAAATACTGAAGTTTATGATTTGAGAATATTAGATAAAAATGGTCGAGAAATTCCTTTTATTACTGAAATTATTGGTCAAAAACCAACTCTGACTTCTAAAGAGATTTCTATTTTCAATAAGTCTATTTCCATTGATGGTAATAAACAAATTTTTTTCTTAGATTTGAAGAAGAATTCTAATCAGAAAATAAATCAAATTGAATTTAATATTGAAGAAAATAATTTTGAACGCAGTATATCTCTCTTTGGACAAAATGAGATTGCTGATAAACAGCCTGTTTTGATAGCAGAGAATCTAAAAATTATTGGAAAATATATACCCACGCAAAATATAAAATTCAAACACTCCCAAATTAATTTTCCCGAATCACAATATAAGTACATTCGTGTTGAGATTGAAATACCTAAAAATGAAAAGCCACTTGGTATTAACTCAGCTGAAGTAATTCATTACACGGAAAATAAAGTATTTAAATACAATGTCGATTTGCCTTTTCAAAAAATCACTTTGCCTAATCTAGAAAAAAACAAGAATATTGATTATTGGCTTTTAGATTTGAAAAACAAAAAATACTCATTAGATAAGCTAGAACTGAGATTGAACGAAGATAATTTCTACAGACCAGCAAATTTGTATTGTTCTTCTAAGAAAAAAATAGAGTATTTAGACGATGAAAGTATTAAATATATTACATCTACTTATTTATATAAACATGGTAGTGCTTCTCAACGTTTAGGAATAGATTTGTCTTCTGATTATGCTAGGAATTGTTCATATTATCTTCTTTCTATTAATCAAGGAAACAATATACCTATTACTCCCAAATCTATTATTGGGATGCGGGATAGAGTATATTTGAAGTTTGCATATGAAAAACCTTATGAAAAACCCTTATCAATATATTCAAAAAGCAAAGAGATGATCGTTGCTAACTATGATTTAGAGGAAAGATTGCAAAGTATCAAAGTTGATGGTTTTGAAAAGGGAAATATAGTTCAGCTTAAAATAAATCCTCAGTTTATTAAACCAAAACCTAATAAAACTGAAAAAATCAATTTCTTCTTTGAAAGTAAGAAATACTTAGTTTATTTAGTAATCTTTATTTTGATTTTGGCTATTGGACTTTATATTCGCAAAACAGTTCTCGAAATGAATGCAAAAAGATAAACCAAAGATTTGGATTGCAATGGCATTATTCTTATTTACGGGTATAAAAGTTTACTTTGTAGATTTAGCCAATTTATCGCAAATACATCGAGGATTTAGATTATTAATTTTTGGTTCAATACTTTTATTAGCTTCTATTATTGAGCAGAAAATTAATCAAGATAATCAGAAAACAGGAAATTCAGATAATAAATAAGCTAATAGTGGCGATTCAATTACCTTCAATCTATCTGCATATTCAAGCGATTGAGCAACAAGAATAGAAGTATGAATCGAAGATAAACGAATTCGAAGCAATAATCCTTTCTCTTCACACTGTTCATTCACCAAATCGAGCAATTTGCTCATTAATTCATGCTTTTCAATCATGTGTCTAAAATCTTCTAGGCAACTTGCATCTGGTACTTTATCCATCATATTTAATTCACAAAATTCTTTAAAGCTTAGTCTGTCTCTAATCTGAAACTCAGTTCCCTCATCAGAT
>DUDU01000094.1 GCA_005110395.1 Candidatus Melainabacteria bacterium
AAAGTGGTACTTGGTAATTAGTAAAGTAAAAGGAGAACATGAAATACCGAGCTAAAGCAGGAAAAATCAAATATGAGCACGGTATGATTCATGGCCTCAGAGAGTTTCTCGAAGCTCTACAAAAAATGCCTGAAATTCAATCAATGATACCTGGAGAGATAAAGCCAGTCAAAACCAGTAGTCACATCAAAATCCGCAGATTAATGCCAACTCCAACTGGACTCAAAGCTTTATTTCATTCGGGTGGGGCGGTTCAAGAAGTATTTTTCATTGGGCCAGCAGACAAATTAATTGAAATTCTTCAACCTTTTTGCGATTAGTCAGATTTGTGAATTGCTTTGAACTCAAAATTCAAGCCCCAATCATTTTCATTACTGGGTGAGGCCAATGTGGGAATCAAGATTCACTTTTTGAACGCGATCTGAAGCATGAAAGTAATACTTTAAGTTAATATTTAGAGACCTATAAAATTTGGGCTAAATAAATTTCATCTCTAGACAAAATTTATTAATGTAATAAAATTCAGTAATTCCCGCACAGAAAAGGAAAATCGCTAGTGTCTCTCAAGCCAGAAGAAATTACCGCAATTCTCAAAGAACAAATTGAAAATTATGGCGTTGAAATTACGAGAGAAAATATTGGCTCTGTGGTTTCTACAGGAGATGGTATCGCTAGCGTTTATGGCTTATCTCAAGCTATGTACGGTGAGCTCATTCAATTCAATGACCCAGAGAATACAATGGGCATGGTTCTTAATTTGGAAGAAGATACAGTCGGTATTGTGCTTCTGGGAGATGGTAAAGGAATTAAAGAAGGTACAACAGCTTCTACCACTGGTCAAATTTGTTCAGTTCCAGTTGGAGATGCTCTCATCGGCCGTGTTGTAGATCCATTAGGCAAACCAATTGATGGTAAAGGTGCCATTACTTCAAACAAAACTCGCCCAATTGAAACTCAAGCTGTAGGTATTATTGGACGTAAATCTGTTCATCAACCTTTGCAAACAGGCATTATGGCTATTGACGCTATGATTCCAATTGGAAGAGGGCAAAGAGAATTAATTATTGGTGACCGTCAAACTGGCAAAACTACCATTGCAATTGACACTATCCTGAATCAGAAAGATTTGCCAAATAGACCTATTTGCATTTATGTTTCAATTGGTCAACGTCAAGGCGCAGTAGCTCAACTTTGCAAGCTTTTGGAAGATCAAGGCGCAATGGAATATACCATTGTAGTTGTAGCTTCTTCCACAGATTCCCCTGCTCTTCAATTCATCTCACCATTTAGTGGCGTTACGATGGCTGAAGAATTTATGTATCAAGGCAAAGATGTTTTGATTGTTTATGATGATCTTTCTAAGCATGCCTGGGCTTACCGCTCAATGAGCTTGTTGCTGCGTAGACCACCAGGCCGTGAAGCTTATCCAGGAGATGTGTTCTACCTTCACTCAAGATTACTTGAAAGAGCTGCTAAGTTATCAGATGAATTAGGTGCTGGATCTATTACAGCATTGCCAATTGTAGAAACTCAAGCTGGAGATGTTTCGGCTTATATTCCAACTAATGTTATTTCTATTACTGACGGGCAAATTTTCTTAGATTCAGATTTATTCAATTCAGGAGCAAGACCAGCTATTAACGTTGGTATTTCTGTTTCCCGAGTTGGTGGCGCCGCGCAAACCAAAGCCATTAAGCAAGTAGCTGGGCCGCTAAGACTTGATTTGGCTCAATATCGTGAACTCAAAGGATTTGCTCAGTTTGCTTCAGATTTAGACAAATCAGCTCAATTGCAGCTCATTAGAGGCGAAAGATTAACTTGGTTGCTTACTCAGCCTGAGAACGCTCCTCTAGACTTGGCCTTTCAGGTTTCACTTTTATTCATTGGGGTGACTGGTGTTATTGATGATCTCGACAAAAATCAAACTGAGAAATTTAAAAAGACTTGGATTGCTGAATATAAGACCACTATGCCTGAACTTTACAAAAAAATGAATCAAGGTTCAGCAATGTCTGATGATGAGAAAAATGCTCTTAAAAAAACAGCCCAAGAATTATCCAGAATAGTTGGCGAAAAATAAATCAACTTTCTTGCTGACCAAATTGATTTTCTCAAAAGCCTAATAATTTAAATTGATATTTAGGCTTAGAATGAAGTTATTGAGAGAACGTAAAAACTCAACTATTAATTTAAACACACCAAACCAAGTTGAGTTCAATCTGGATTTCAAGCTACATTCTCCGAATGGGATTAGGTAGACGAATGTAAAACAGTTTTCCCTTTTTCATGAAAGTCAGGCACAAAATGAAAAACAAAACCAAGAATATTTCTAAAGTTGCATTAAAGAAATCAACCCTGTCTTGGAGATTAATTTCAGTTCTTTTGTTTGCAATATTTCTCTTTGTAAAACCTTCGAATGCAAACCCTTACAGCATTCCTAGTTCTGCTTCTCCTGGGGCGATAATGAATCACAATATGCAATTCGATCTTTTGCAGAAAACTACACCTGAACTTTTTGGGCCAACAGGCAAAAATGGGATTAATAAAGTGAACCCTTATGACAAGTCACCTGTTTATGCCGAAAATGGAGTTGATTCCATAAGTCCCAGTGGTGACAATAGCACTTTTGGAATTATGAAAACACCTCAGGGCGACGCTTTTGTAATAGGCCCTCAGTAATGAATTTGAGTGATGAATTAACAATAAGCGGAATTAATTCATTTCAAAAAACAAAAGTAACCTTTATAAATTCGAATCTTTCATCCCCTCAACCCTAGAAGGAGCCTAAATGAGGATTTCAAAATCCCACATTCAGAAATTCAGGAATTTTTAAATGTGCCCTAAAGTAATTTGTTTGGAACCGACAGAATTAATCATGTCTTAAGGGTTTATAATTTTCTTGTGTATAACAATTTGATTTAAACCTTTTAATTTATAAATAGCTTTTCTGAATCTAAGACTTTAAGTCTGAAACTTTAAATAAATTTCATATTAGCTACATCTTTTAAGGGAATAAATTAAGGGTAATTCCTGAAATAAAAAACAATATATAAAATGGTTTCAGCCTGCTTTTATTTTCAAGTCCATCAACCAGATAGATTAAGAGATTATAGAATCTTTGATGTGGGTCGTTCACCTTTTTACCTTGATGACAAAAAAAATGATCTCATCATGCGTAAGGTTGCAAACAAATGTTATTTGCCGACCAATAAGCTTTTAACAGATTTGATTAGAAAAACTGATGGCAGATTCAGATGTGCATTTAGCCTTTCGGGTGTCTTTCTTGAACAATGCGAAAAATTTGCACCAGATGTATTGGAATCATTTCAAGAATTAATTGCAACTGGCTCAGTAGAAGTCCTTTCAGAAACCTATTATCACTCGTTGGCTTTCTTGTACAGCATCGATGAGTGGAAAGAGCAAATCAATAAACACAAACAAAAAGTACAAGAATTATTTGGCGTAACACCAACTATTTTTAGAAATACTGAGCTTATTTATGCTGACTGGATTGGCGAGCAGATCGCCGATATGGGCTATAAAGCTATGATTGCCGAAGGTGTGGATTGGAATTTAGGATGGAAATCCCCTAACTTCATTTATACAAATCCGCATCGCCAAAATCTTAAACTTCTCCTAAAAAACTACAAATTATCAGACGATATTGCTTTTCGTTTCTCAGACCGCAATTGGAAAGAATGGCCTCTCACCGCAGAGAAATATGTAGATTGGTTAGACTTTGCTGGATTAAACGGCAATTTTGTTAATCTTTTTATGGATTATGAAACTTTTGGTGAGCATCAATGGGCTGATTCAGGCATATTTGAATTTCTTAAGCATTTACCAGAAAAAATGTTTGAAAGAGGCCATCATGATTTTGTTTTACCAAGCGAGTCAATTGAAAGATTTCAGCCAGTTGGTGAATATCATGCGCCTAACCTTACTTCTTGGGCTGATGCCGAAAGAGACTTGTCTGCTTGGAAATCAAATCGTTTACAAGATGATGCTTTTGAGAAAATCTTTTCACTAGAAAAAGAAATAAAAGCCTTAAACGATCCTGAAATGCTAGAGATCTGGCGTAAACTCACCACCTCGGATCATTTTTATTATATGTGCACAAAATACTATTCAGATGGAGATGTTCATCAGTATTTCAGCCCATATGAAACCCCTTATGATGCGTATATCAACTACATGAATGTCATTTCGGATTTGACGCAGAGAGTGAGAAATTACACACCAAAAAAGTTATTGAATGAAAAACCAAATTTAATCTTAAAAAATTGAGTTGTGCTTGGCTGCAGTTTTTATGAATGGCTTTTAAATCTTTGATTTTTTAATTTCACTCATAAAGCATCTCAACAATTTGTGAATAGGTGAATTTATTCTTGAATGCATTCTTTCTTAAACTTGTTTGTCAGAGTTATAATCCATTGAGTTTCAACTTCAAGGTTTAACATTTAGATCTAATTTCTAAAGTTGAACTCTTAAGTTTCAAAATATTTTGGATGGGGCTCCTACAAATAATCAAGTGAATAATTCAATTAAGAATATTTTCGTTCTTGTAAAGCAAGTACCAGATTGGTCAGTCAAAGCAGGAATCAATCCTGACGGAACAATTGACAGGGCAAAAGCCAAACGGATGATGAATCCTTTTGATAAATTTGCTCTGCAGGCTGCACTTCATACCAAAGAAAAATTTGGCGGCAAAGTTAGCGTAATTTCCATGGGGCCTCCTGCCGCGGAGGAAGTGCTACTTGAAGCCATTGAACATGGTGCTGATGATGCTTGGCTATTGAGTGATAGACGTTTAGCCGCTTCTGACACGCTTGCTACTTCTTATGCTCTGTATAAAACAGTTCAATATCTGCAGCCCTTTGATTTGATTTTTTGTGGACTTCAAACAACCGATGGTGACACAGCGCAGGTAGGCCCTTCTTTGGCCGAAAGATTAGATATTCCGCAAATTAGTTATTGCGAAGATTTTAAAATTGAAGACGGAAAGCTTGTGGCCAGAAGAGTAATCGAAGGTGGTTATCAATGGGTAAGATCGCAATTACCGGCATTAATCACAATTGCAAACTCCTATCATCATTTAGAGTACAAAACTATTAGAGGAGCTAAGCTCGTTCAGGATCTTCTCAGACAACCAGAAGAAAAAAGCAAATTAGTCAAAGTTGTAAATTTGGATGAAATAAAAGCTGATCCGATTTTATGCGGATTGAAGGGATCTCCAACCATCGTAGCTAGAACCGATAAAGTCTCGGAAATTGGGGGCAATTGTAAAATACATCAAGGTCACTCAGCTGACCAAATGGTTTATGAGATTACACAGCAAACCAATATTTTGGAGTTTGTGAAATAAGCTTTGTCAAATAAGTCCTACCAAATCAGCTCTATAAGCTAAGCAAAAATAAACCGCAAAAAAGGTAAATCGAAAATGAGCGAAGAAAATACCGAAAAAAAAGAAACAGTTCAGTTAAAAGAAATAATTACTCCAAGTAATAAAGAAGTAATTATTGTTGCCGAGCAAGTTGATGGAATAATTCAAAACGTTACCTTTGAATTGTTAGGAGCTGGTAGATTGCTTGCAGACAAACTTGGTGGTAAATTAGCTTGCTTTCTATTGGGCAATAATTTCACCGATCAAGGCGCACAACTGATTGCCAAGGGCGCAGATAAAGTCTATGTAGCCGATCATGTTGAACTCAAAGATTATAGAGCCCTTCCTTTCAAGAAAGTAATAGTTGATTGGATCAGCAATTTCAATCCGCCACCGCATATTATGCTTATGGGCTCCACTACTTCTGGGCGTGATTTGGCTCCTCGCATTGCTTCTTATTTTCAAACGGGTTTGACTGCCGATTGCACTGAGCTTGATATTGGACCATATGAGCATGTAAACAAAATGGATCCTGATAAATTGGGTTATTATCCAGGTTGCTTATATGCAATTCGTCCAAGCTTTGGTGAGAGCCTCAAAGCCAGAATTTTAGGGCCTTGGAAAAACCCACAAATGGCAACTGCCAGACCAGGCGTAATGATTCCGCTTGAATATGATGCAAATCGTAAAGGTGAAATTATTCCAGTACCCGTGAATCTTTCAGCCAAAGAATTGCAAGTAGAGATTATTGAAATTGTCCGAGAAATTAATCAAACCGTCAATTTAGGCGAAGCTGAAGTAATAGTCGCTGGCGGCTTTGGAGTAGGAACAGCCGAAGGGTTTCAGTTGATCAGAGAATTGGCAGCCTGCTTCGAGAATTCAGCCGTTGGTGCTTCCCGTAAAGTAGTTGATTTAGGCTGGATTCCTTATCAGCATCAAATCGGACAAACTGGGAAAACTGTCAGATCGAAAGTCTATATCGCTTGCGGTATATCAGGTGCTATTCAGCATAGAGTAGGCATGGACAAATCAAATTTGATTATTGCCATTAACAAAGACCCTGACGCTCCAATATTTAAGTTTGCAAATCAAGGTATAGTCGGCGATGTCAGTGTGGTTTTGCCTGAAATGATTAAGCAATTGAAAGCTGGCAAGAAAAGTAGTCCTGAATTAGCTTTAGTTTGACCGGATTTCCCTCAACTCTTCATACAACTGAAAGGGCAAGGCTTTGTCTATGTAGGCTTACGTTAGCAAGATATTGGCATATAGGAAAAAAGCGGATCTGAGAAGCATCAAGAAAGAGAGTAGAACAGCTTCTTGAATTTTATTTTTTGATTTTTATAAACAAAATAGATTGGCAGCACTTAGCTTTTATTCCAATATAGACTTTCATGAGTATTCCTAAAGTACACTTGCTTACCACAATTACACGATTGAAAAGCACTCAGGCATCTCTCTATCTCAAATCAAATATAGGCAAACATTAGATTGTTTTGAAGGCTTTAATAAATGAATTTCCACTTGAACAAAATCCGAGATTAAGTTTGGAGTGAGATTTTGAAATAGAAGAAGGTACTTATGATCGGATAAAGGATGTCCGAGCTTTTTATCATCGACTTATTAATGCAAAAAGCCTTGTAGGATCTTTTGCTCTAGAGTTACTCAAAGCAAGCCTCCTTCTCTCCATGATCTGATAGAACTGTGATTGGATAAAGATTCAAGAAAACTCTTTGCAATCAATCAAGCAACAATTATTAATGAGTACTTTTTCTCTCTTATGGATTCAGATAAACAAGATATAAATGATGATAATAAGTTCAAAATAAGAAGTTAGTGAAAATCACTCATTCATTTAGATTAAACCAAAGTTTTGATCTCCCCGATAAAAAATAAAATTAGCCATTGAGGAAAAGCTATCAATGAGCTTGAAAATTTCCTCCATGGCTAAATCTAATATTTATTTTCTGAAAACCTATTGATTGTTTTCGTTTGATTGATCATCAATTTGTTGCGAATCTTGTCCTTGAGCCTGCTCTTGAGCTTGTCTTTGTTGGCTAGCCAATGCTGCTTGCTGAGGAGTAAAAGGGGTACGATCTAAGTAACCTAAAACATAGGCCATAATTTTGTAATTGCTCTTGTTTTCAATATGATCACCATATTTCTCGTAGAAGCTATCTGGGAATCTAATTGATAGTCTCATGTTTGGTGGGCATGAAATGAGCATTTCTACATCATTATCAACTCGGCGATAGCTTTCAGTTGCTTTTGGTAGCAATAGCTCTTGAGGCACTGGCAAAAACAGTCTGACTTCAAGCGCCCATGTAAAAGCAGGGAGAATTAAATCTAGACCCTTTGCTGGGGTTCCGTCTTCAGTATTGGATTGTACTAATAAACTAAGTGGGCCTAATAATCTAGTCTCTACTTGTTTGAATTGGACTTGTGGTTGTCCTTCTCCAGTTTGTTGAGATTGTTCTGTTGAGTTTTCTTGGATTTGATTGATTGTCATTTTGAGAAAATTCCTTTTACCTTTTAACTGAGAATTTAATACCACTTTCAAGTCAAGGCTTAATGGAATTTAATCTAAATAGCTGAGGAAAATTAGGTAAAACAATAAATAAAGAATCTATTCTGAAATATTTTTAATTTGAATTAATTAATTAGAATCAAGACGTTGCTTCAGGAATTTACATTCTCATCGCTTTGATAGAGGCTTGAGCTGCATAGTATAGAAATTTGAATCAGAGTTTCCTATACGAGTTGTTTGAATGGAACTTACGAATATTCAAGTTTCGGATTAAGTAAGTGATTAATTGAGAGTGAATCAAATCATGAAAACAACTCTGCCTAAAGAGAAAAGACAAAATATTTCTGTTCGAGCTTTTGATTCTATTAGTGAATATTTTACTAACTCTCAGAAGTTCCCTTTTAATAGAGGATTTCGCAATATTTATTTAATGATTCAGGTTATTTCACTTTTCGCTCAAAGACGACATTCTTATTTTTGCCATCAGTATCTTCGCCCTTTGAATCAAAGAAATAACCTTCTTTATTTTCATCTACGGGTTTATCGATTTTATCGAAAGGAATTGGAAAGCGATTGAATCTACGCCACAATTCAGCACCAAAACTAACAGTATTCAAAATTATCCAACCTGCCACTCTCGTTCCTGGACGTAAATACCTAGGAGCGGGCCAAGTGTCTTTGTCTGGCACAATCAAAACTCGGTATTTTCCATTGCCAGAGTCAACATTATCAACTACCGCCACTATTCCACCAAAGGTACCAAGTCTAACGGCATTAGATAAGCCAGCGAATTGAACGGCTGGCCATCCAGAAAATTGCAATCTAACATGCTGGCCTTCATGGATGAGCGGTGCATCTACATCACTAACGAACACCTCAGCCGCTTGATCCATAGTCAGCGGAGTAATAACGGCCACCTTTTCATTTTCCTTAAAAGTCTCTCCAGGGCCTCTTTTGAAAAGTTTGACCACAATACCATCTCTAGGAGCTCTAACTTTACTAATATCTTGTCTTACTTTTGCCGTGCTGAGCTTGATGTCAATTTTGGCTAATTCATCAGTTGATTTGGAGGCATCAGCCAATGCTGAAGATTTTTCTGATTCCAGTTTTGCAATATCAGCCAGTGTTTTACTCGAAATTCGATCCAATTCAATTTCAGCTCTATTTAAGTCTCCTGCTGCTTTTATTTCGGCCTGAATTGTTAATTCTTTTTCTCGAGTTGAAGTTAAACCTCTTCCAGACAAGGTATTCACACGTTTTAAATTGATTTTAGCAGTTTCCAAATCTCCCTTGGCAATATTTACGTTTTGCTGAGCTGCTCTCACCGATTCTTTTAAATTTAGCCTCAGGCTTTGAATAGATGATTCAATTGAATTAGCTTTGTCTATGTAAGATTGTCGATTGACTGTTAAAGAAGTTTTTGAAGCTTCTGTTAATTGAATAATTTCGGGTGGCAAAAATTCTTTTTCTAAATCTTTCAGTTCAACAATTAAATCTCCCTCTTTGACTTTCATACCTTCTTGAACATGCCATTTAATGATTTGACCCTTTATTGGTGATTCGACTTGTTGAGGTCTATCATTCGGAGAAAAAGAAGTTACTTGCCCGGTTCCAACAACGGTTTGCTGCCAAGGCACAAAGCCAAGCATTAAAATTCCAATAAAAGAAAAAATCACTAGTAAATAAGCAAGCCTGCGAATCCATTTAGGAGTTTGAACTTTTTGTAGAGAATCAGCTAATTTCTTAGTATGCATAATCTAATATTCAGTTTTTAATTGAATTCATGGTTGAATGGAGATCTTCGAAGTTAATTAGACTTGAAGTTTCAGCGGAAGTTTTATCTAAGTTTGCATCTTTGTCTTTAGCTTGTCCGATTTTTGGTTCAGTTCCATTTAACAGTCTTTCTATATTGGCTTTATGACGAATAAGAATATAAATTGTGGCAACTAAACAATAAGCAATATAAATCCAAGCTGAGCTAAATAATTGCTTGAGGAATTGCACTTTAACGAAATACATCAAAATTGGTGAACAGCTTGTAGCAATAAGCGAAGCCAAAGAAGAAATTTTTCCGATATACAAAGTAGAAAGCCAAATAATCGTCACACCCAAACCAACTCTCCAATCAAGTGCATAGAGTGTGCCTAGTCCAGTTGCAGCTGCTTTGCCTCCCTTCCATCCAATCCAAATTGATTTTGAGTGTCCAATTAATGAGCTCAAACAAGCAATGACTAACAAGAATCCAGTTAAAGAAGAATGTTTATCTAGGCTATCAATAAGCACTGACATTGAAACGGAGGAAGATGAAGAAAGAACATTTAAACTGTCTTGTGATGATTTAAATATATTCAAATGCATTGAATCGATTGTATTCACAATTAAATTCACTAAAAAAACTGCAAGTAATGGCGCAAAAACTCCTTTGAAAAAGTCAATCGCAAAAACAGTTGCCGCAGCTTTTTTGCCTAAAAATCTAAGTACATTTGTGGCACCAGTACTTCCACTTCCCTCTTTGGTTAAATCAACTCCATGAGCTTGTCCCACCAAATAACCAGTTGGGATTGATCCAGCCAGGTAACCAATAATTATTGAAATTACAATTGCTGAAATAAAATAAAAAGTACTTTCTGAAATATTCACGAAATAACTAAACATTTGGGAAACAGACTTTGATTGATCTATATTTAATCACTTATCAAATTAGATTAGGCTGAAAAAACTTGTCGAAATAAAAAATTAGTGACAAAGAAAAACTTTCATATTAAGAGCTAGCCAAAAATCTAATCAAATCTCAATTAAGCAAAGATAAAAACATCATGAATTCTTTTCCCAAAGATTTAATTTCTATTGCCAATTTAAATCAAGCTCAAATTATTGAATTGGTTGAATTGGCAGCAAATTTGAAAGCCAATCGCAAAACTCATCAAAAGTCATTAACGGGCTTAACCGGAGGACTGCTAACTACAAAACCAAGCCTGAGAACTAGATTGAGTTTCGAAATTGGTTTATTGGAATTGGGAGCTCATAGTTTATTTATTCGAAATGATGAAGTTGGTCTTGGCGTGAGAGAAAGCTATGAAGATGTCGCTAATGTGCTTTCACGTTATTTATCAGTTTTAATTGTGCGTTCGCACGATCACAAAGGATTAATCGATTTAGCCAAGCATTCAACTATTCCAATTATTAATGCTTTGACTGATGAGGAACATCCTTGCCAAGCATTATCTGATTTGCTCACCATTTATGAACAATTCAACAGGCTGAAAGGAGTTAAATTGGCGTATATTGGTGATGGAAACAATGTCTGTGTAAGTTTAATGCTGGCTTCTGCAATTGCAGGCCTAGAATTCACGGCCATAACACCGACTGGAACCGAGCCAAATAAAGATACTGTTAATAGAGCATCTCAGCTGGCAAAACAAAATGGAACTTTAGCGCCAAATATTACAAATGATCCAAAAGCTGTACTTGAAGCGGATATTCTTTATACTGATGTTTGGGTGAGCATGGGAGATGAAGGCAAACAAAAAAGCAAAAACATTTTTCAAAATTATCAAATTAATGCAAATTTACTAAATGGAAAATCTATTCCTGTTTTGCATTGTTTACCAGCTCACAAAGAAGAAGAAATCAGTCAAGAAATCTTCGACAAAAACAAAAAACTTATTTTTGATCAAGCTGAAAATAGGCTGCATATGCAAAAAGCAATATTGGTGAAATTGTTGGTTGAAAATAAATCTTTTGATTCTTGAGATATAGAAATATCAGGCCAAAGAATTAACACAAAAGTCTCAATTAATTCAAGCTGCTTGTTTGAAAGTTAGACAAACCAAAAGCCCCCACCGAGCTTAATTCAACTTGGGGGAGCTTACGGATTGCAATCTTTTTTACCAAAGTCCTTTTTCAAGGCTTATCGCAATTACTTAATTCCAATCATTAGAAGTGTTTGGTGCATTACTTGGTTTTGCAGATTGTCCACCGCCAGAACCATAAGGATAATTTGGCTTGGGTTCGCCATAAGGTGGATAGGCTTGAGGAGCAACCGATTGACCCTGTTGGTAAGTGGCTGTTTTTTGAGCTGGAGTATAACCACTATGAGATAGAACTTGTGAAGAAGAGCCTTGTCCTGGAACTGGTAATTTCTCGGCAAGAGAACCAATCGCAGAATCTGGTTGCAACATATATGGCTTTATCTGCTCGAATTGGAGCCTCAAGAAAGTTTCTTTAACTTGTTCTCGATCTTTTACCAATTCGGCCCAGTTTTCTGGATTAAGAACCTCAGAAGCAACTTTAATTGCATATGGAGTCAAAACTTTTTGCTTAATAGCAGAAACAATTAATCTAATTCTTGGATTAACTTGCTTATCAGTTTGAGAATTCACTCCAAATAAATTGAAAAGCGAATTTAATCTGCTTTCAACTGTTTTGGAAGAAATACACAAGAACTCAGCAATGGCTTTATTTGAACAGCCAGCTGCGCAAAGTATAAGAGTTAAAAACTGATTGCGAGCGAGCAGTTCTCGATTTCTCACCACATCATCAACTGAATAACGCACCCAATCTTTGCAAAGCCCATTGGATAATAGCTTAGCTCTGGGGTTTATCAGTTGTGAAAAAGAACCTCTGGTTATAATGCCGCAACGTCTGAATAATTTCGCAATAATTGATTCAATATTTTTGAGCGAGAAATTTAATTCTGCCGCAATACAATTATTACTGTATCCAGATAAGAGCAATTTCAGGGTTCTTAATCTATTTTCATCTTCTTTGCTCCAAAAAGATAAATCTATTTGTAAGTCGTCAGTTGATATCATCTTCTTCCCTAGGGCTTCCTCTACCCATAATCCTTTGTTGAAGGTCTGCAAAATTGATATGCCCGAGTGTCAACAAGAGAAGGCCCTAATCTGGTAAAATTCCATCATTTGGCAGACGTTGCCTAGTGGTTAAGGCCCCGGATTGTGGTTCCGGTTTTCGCGGGTTCGAATCCCGTCGTCTGCCCCATCAGTAGCCAAATTTCATCTCAAAATACAATTCAAATGTGAGGGTTTTTCTTCCTTGATTACCCTTTGGAATCAGCAGCTTGTATTAGAACGAAAAAAGGGCATTGGTTTATTTTTCTCTCCGTAATTTGACTGGGTATTAAAAGCCTTGGACAAAAAGCATGAAAGCTGGAGAAGGAATAATTCAACTCTCACTTCATCTCTAGGGCAGTCAAGTGCTGCAAGATGTTGATTTAAATTTTGATAAGTGTAAAAGTTTTGAGCTCTGATAAGGCTTTGCTTTTAATTAGCTTAAAATAATCATAATTAAGTTTGATTTCTCATTTATTCAATGCCCTTCATCAAATTCCTTTATTAGAGACTGCGAAAAAGGCGACAACTTTATGTTTCAAAATTTTCCAAATAAATTATTCATTTCCATTTTCTTGCTTTCTTTATTTCTTGCAAATATTTGTACTGCTAAAGAAAATGATTTTATTCTCAGCAGTTCTAATTTTAAAAATGGAGAAATACTTCCTCTAGCCCAGGTATTCAATGATTTTGGATGCAATGGAGAAAATAAAGCTCCCGAACTGAGCTGGACTAAACCTCCTCGATCCACCAAAAGCTTAGCAATTACAATGTATGACCCAGATGCACCTACTGGAAGTGGGTGGTGGCATTGGCTGATAATTAATTTGCCTATTGATCTCAAATCTATTCCAGCTGACTCAGGTAATTCATCAAAAGCAAATGAATTAGGCCTAGACACAATTTACACTAGAACTGATTATGGTAAAGCAGATTATGGAGGGGCTTGTCCGCCTGTAGGTAATAAAGCTCATCGCTATATTTTTACAGTTTGGGCATTAAATATCGATAAGCTTCCTTTAAATGCCGATGCTTCAGGTGCCATGGTTGGCTATTATCTCAATCAGCATGTCATAAAAAAGGCCAGCATGACTGCTTATTATGAGAGGAAGAAATAAAAATGAAAGCAATTTATTTTGTGCTCTTAAGTCTGTTACTAGGCTTTCATTCAGTAAGTGTCGGGGCTATTAAATCATTCCCTTCCTGTAAAAGCTGTGAAGCGAAGGCTAAGCCAATTAGAAAAACGACATCGTTTAAAAGAAAGACTTATTCCGAAAAGATTTCAATCAATTTAAATACTCAGGTAGATGAAACAAAAAAGCCTTGAAAACTACCTTAAAAAGAATGAGAAGAGTTCAAAACTGATAAAAGTGACTTATTGAATTCTATGAATAAAGATAACCAAAAAGAATTAAGCTTATTTGGCTTTATTAGAGCGTGAGCTGAGTGAATTGTTTTTTGAATCAAATCTCAGCATAACCTTTGCCTGAAATTAGTAACTTATCTAAGACCAAATTGGTTTAAAAAGTAAATAAGGAAAGCAGTTGTTGCTGAAATAAAAGAAGCAAGAAAAATTCCTTTGAGTTGTTGCTTCTTATTTGTATTTTCTGATTTTTTGACGGACATATATATACTGTTAAGTAATTTTTCAATCGCAAATGTTAGATCAAATAATCCCTTAAAAGCTATTTCTCGATAAAAATTTAATTATTCACCCATAAGCATTTTGAATTGAAGAAATATACAGGCTGAAATCAAAGCTAATAAAGAAACTCGATCTCGGTCAATTAGATTATAGATTTGCAAATGGGCTTATTTGACGGTTCTATTCATTTTGAGTAGCAATTCTTTTGCCGCACCAAGTGATCCCATAAGTGCACTAGACTCATAAGGTAAAAACACCGTATTGCCTTGGCTCTGCGACATTTTGCCAAAAGCCTCGATGTATTTTAATGCAATCAAATAGCTCAAGGCTGACTCAGCGCTGTGAGATGAATCTGCAACAACTTTAATGGATTCTGATTCGGCCCTCGCAATAGTCAAACGAGCTTCGGCGACTCCCTCTGCGTCAAGAATCTTTGCCCTCTTATCTCCTTCCGCTCTTGCAATTTCTGCATCGCGCGCTCCTTCTGCTTTAAGTACTGCACCGATTTTTTGTGCTTCAGCCTCAAGGATGGTGGCTCTCTTGTCTCTTTCAGCACGCATTTGTTTTTCCATCGCATTTCTAATATCTTGCGGAGGAATAATGTCTTGAATTTCAACTCGATTGACCTTGACGCCCCATTTATGACTGGCCTCATCGAGAACTTCTCGCAGCTGAGTATTTATGTGATCACGGCTGGTTAAAGTTCCATCTAAATCTAAATTCCCAATTACATTTCTCAAACTCGTCTGAGTGAGCTTTTCAATCGCTTCAGGCAAATTAGCAATTTCATAAACAGCCTTTGCGGGATCGGTGATTTGAAAATAAATAATGGCGTTAATTTCTAAAACCACATTGTCTCTGGTAATAACCCTCTGACTAGGAAAATCAAAAACAGCTTCTCTCAAATCAATATTTTGAATATAGCGATAATTACCGCTTACATCTCTCCAAATCACAGTTCTAGGAAGATCAATAAAAGGAATAATAAAGTTTAGGCCGCTTACAAGTGTTCGATTGTATTTTCCTAAAGTTTCAATAATTACAACTTGTTGTTCGCTGACAATTTTGATGCAAGTAAAACCAAAGACAAAAACCAAAACTAAGAGAATTACTAAAAATGGAAACATAATTTTGATTACTAATTTGAGTAAGTGACAATAAAGATTGACTAATTGCTTCAGCTGAGGACTTATTCAATTAGCCTATGGATAAAGAAAAGTGTAACTTGTAATAAAGAATTTTTCCAAACTCGCAAAGCAGAGAATAAGGTCAATGCGAGAAAAGAAGCTAACTTAGCTCTTCAATTTGAATAATATTTTTGTCTCTTAGATGAGAGTGGCATACTTGTTTTTTGGGCATAATTTGGTCATGCAGATCTTTAAACAAAGAGAACCTCTTAGGCTTTTATCTGAAATCATTCAGCTTTTTTCCCTTACAAAGAACTTGAACAGGGAACAATGGTCCATTGTCTACAAAGATCTTTGGAAAGTAATTGTTCGGGATATTTCGCTTTTATTCGATTCCAGGCCATTAGTGCAGATTTGGACTCTAGATAAGCAATACAAAGATTCTTATCAAATTATGGCTAGTTCAAGTCAGGCAATTGGACTATCAAAGTTGACTAATCGTATTGATTTAGCAGAAAAAGGCTGTATTTTTGATGTTAATGATGAGCATTTTCTATATGTAGAAATTCCTTTTCAAAGCCTTAATGAAGAACAAAAAATGCTGCTCTGCACAATTACGGATCACGTAAAAATCTCTCTGGAATGGCGTGAATCACTAGAATATGGTTTTGATGTAAAACGCCGAATTGATTTACTTCACAAAATAACCGTTTCTATTCGTGGCAGCTTAGATTTATCAGATGTATTGGCAACAACCGCAAGAGATCTCGGTGAAACACTTGGAATAAGTAGATGTTTTATTAGACGATACGACACTAATATTCCAGGAAAAGTATTAGCGACCGAACAAGAATTCACTCAGCCTGGCCTAGTCAAAGCTGCAGATATTATTTTTGATTTTGAAACCGAGTGGATGAAAAGTCTATATCGGCAATTTGAAAAAGCCGCCTCAGCCAATGAAGATGAGCTTTTTCCGGATTCTGAATCCAGCATGCTTTATTTGCCAGATGTCTCCAAAATTCAAGATCCAGACGGGCTAGTTGCAAGCTTGGCAGAAGCAGTAGAACTCAAAACATTTTTAGGCGTTCCGCTTCTCTATAAAGGTGTTGTGCTTGGTAGTTTGTGTTTTCATCAATGCCAGAGAGAGAGACATTTTCAAAAACATGATCTGGAATTTATCAGACAGGTTGCTGATGAAGCAACTATTGCTATGACGCATGCTGAAATGTATCGCCACATACAACAGCAAGCCAAAACTGATTCTCTGACGGGCTTATACAATAAAGCTTCTTTTCATGAAAATCTTCATCAAGAAGTTGAGAGAGCTCGAAGAAGTAACTCTGAATTATCCGTTATGATGATTGATCTCGATTTTCTCAAGAAAGTTAATGATACTTATGGTCACATACTTGGCGATGAAATGATTAAGCTATTGGGAAGCCGATTGAGACAGTCACTTAGGCAAATTGACATTATTGCTCGCTTTGGTGGAGATGAATTTGGTGTTATCCTGCCAGAGACCTCTTATGATGGAGCAAAGCTATTGGGGCAAAGATTAGCCGAAGAAATTTTGGCAACTATACACCCAATTGCCGGTAATTTGAGTGCCAGTATTGGGGTGGCTGGGGCTCCGCCCGAGAAACTGGAAGGTGAGCATTTGATTGAACTGGCTGATAAGGCTTTGTATTTAGCAAAGAAGAGAGGCAAAAGCCGTAGTTGCGGAGCAGATGAACTTGATCAAGGCGTTGAGAGCGTTTCCAGTATTTCGCTAACTACAACAAATTGAGAGTTTTTAGTAAACCTCCAATTAGGTATTTTCAGATATTCTGTTAGTCTTATTTCACTATTGAATTTGAGTGTCTATTTGCCAAGCAAATCCTTTTACATCTGGACAATCTTTTTTGTATTCTTCAAGCTCTTCTTTGTTCAAGCAATACCATTCATCGTAAGCATGCCGATAAAAGAAATAAGAGATTTTTTCTCGGAAATGTTCACTAGCATAATCATTTAATTTTCCAACACGAAGTCTTCTATGATTTAAGAGCTGATTTCTTGGTAGGCTAAAAATTGTTTGGAAATCAACAAGCTTTTGCTCAGAAAATCCGAAAAGAGTACTTTTAGGAAGATAAAAAATTTTAGGTCTTTTTCTATCAACTTCTTTAATAATTGAAACCGCTTTTTTAAGAGTCACAGGAAAAGGCTCCTTTATAACCTCACTCCACTGTCTTATTTGACACAGGCTAATATCTTTGTCTCTAGAGGCATCACAATTTTGAGAGATTACAATTCCTGATACAGCCTCAACCGGCAGAAGTAATACGCTTGATCCTGAACATTCTTCCCAGCTATGCTTATTAGTCGTTCCATCATGAGCATTAATAGAATACATAGAATCAAATGAGTCAATGCGAGGCTTGGGAATATTTACAAAAATGTCTCCCCTTTTGATTGGCTCTTCTACTGAGACAGATTCGTATATCATTCAGCTCTAACTCTCATCTGTGAAGAAAATATCTTCGTATTCTTTGTAGCTCAAATATCTTCTTTCTTCTTCAGCTTTTTTCATTTCAGCAAGAATTAATTGCCTAGCTTCTAGAATTGAAAGGTTTTTTTTTGATTTGATGTGAGTGTCTAGAGCTGTTGAAGTGTCTTGATATTTGTTTTTTACAAATGGATCTTGCTTTAGATTTGTAACACTAGATAGCAGCAACGTTAAAGCCATGGCTGATGAAATTACCCCTGCTGTCACAGTTGAGTTGCTCGATAGGTTGCGGCCACTACCATATGTCACTAGCGAGCTGGTAAGACTGTTTTGCTTATGATTGGTGTTTAATATTGTATTGCTCATTATTGAAATACTTCGTAGAGGTCACCTTGAATAAGTTTAAAGAACCAATCATCAGTAATATTATGCGCCGAATCAATCCATTTCCCAAAATCCTTATTTGTCTTATTAGGTATTTGACTTTGGAGAGACTGAACTTGAATTTCCCATATTATTGCTGGATCTGTACCATCTTTTTGCCCAGTAGCAAATCCAACCGTCACATTACCTTCTGGAGTATTGCTCCTATAAGATGATTGCCATGTAAAAGATACAGGAAACGGTGAAATTTCTGCACCATTAACTTCATGAAAAAGCTGCGTTGGAAGATCTAGAGTAATACCCATCTTTGTCTTAAGAAAAGCATAAATATCTTCCTTTAAATAATCCATTTTAATAGCATTCACATATCTTAAGGATAATGAAGTTACAGTAATTTTATCTGCTTCTGGATGAGCTTGAAATAAATTGTCTACTGCAGAAACAGCTCGTTTCTTAAAATCGTCCCACTTATATGTTTCAGTATCATTGATAGATAAAACCCCTGGGCCTATTTGAACTAATGGCCATTTATCTTTTTTTACTCTAAATCTGTGTTGTACAGTTCTTCCAAGCATTTCATCAGGGAGCATTGCAGTGGGTAAAGCTTCATGATATGGATAATCATCTTTTAATTGGTTATAGAAAAGACCTAAAGTCATTCTATGGCATGGATCAATTGGAGGAATAGTCTCAAATCCAGTATATGATCCATGTTTAAGAGGTTGACCATCAAACTGCCATTGAATTTCACATATAGCCTCAATCAATGGCTTGTTGGATAAGTTTGCAGCCTTTTTGATTTTTTGAGCTTGATTAGGATTTGCAGGTGCTTTTTTTATCATTGAATCATAGTAACTAAAATTCACATAAACTACCTTTATATCAGCCATATATAAAACTCAAATTAAATATTTTTTCAGAATGAATTTCTCTTAATATCTAATCAATCTTAAAAATTCTCTTCCAACTAGCGTGAAACTTATTTCAGCTAGTATTTATTGAGCTTACATAGGAAGCTTTTATTCAACAGAAAGAATGGCGTGGAGAAATCAACAATTTAGTAAATATCACTCGTCTTCTTGCTCAATTGATGGCCATTCAGGAAATGGATCTGGAAATTTAGCCCACTCTTCTTCACCCAAAGACATTTCTTGATCGGTTAATAAACAATTGTTAAGTTCTTGAATAATCCATTCTTTATTCATTTTGATTCCTATAAAAACTATTTCCTGTCGACGATCTCCAAATGGTTCAAGCCAATTTGATTCGATCATTTTCAAATATTCTTTTTCTTCAGGCCAAACTGACTTATCCATGCTAATCCACCAAGCACCTGCCATTTCAATGCGATCGGATGCTCCTGCTACTGACCAATTACCTGCAAAGCTCATACGCGTAGCTAACCAAAAATAACCTTTGGCACGTAAAAGACCTTTTTTTTCTTTCTTAATGAAATCAGATAATCTAGCAGGATGAAAAGGCCTTCTTTCTCTATAAACGAAACTAGAAATTCCATATTCTTCTATTTCGGAGATGTGATTGCCTTCTAGTTCTTGCACCCAGCCTGGAGCCATTGAAGCTTCATCGAAGTCAAACAATCCAGTATTCAAAACTTTGTCTAAGTCTACTTTGCCAAATTTCGACTCAATGATTTCTGCTTTTGGATTAAGTGTCTGCAAAATACTTTTGAGCCTATTTAAATCTTCAGCACTTACTAAATCAGATTTGCTAATCACAATTACATCGCAAAACTCAATTTGATCGGTAAGCAAATCAACTACTGAACGCTCATCTTCTTCATCTAATGACTGCTTTCGATCGAGTAACAGATCTTGACTATCAAAGTCTTTTAGAAAATTCACAGCGTCAACAACCGTAACCATCGTATCTAGAGCGGCAAAATCGGATAAGCTCTTTCCGTCTTCATCCTCAAAAGTGAAAGTCTGGGCAACTGGCATAGGCTCAGAGATACCTGTTGACTCAATCAACAAATAATCAAATTTCCCTGATTTTGCCATTTCAGCTACTTCTTTGAGCAAGTCTTCCCTGAGAGTGCAGCATATACAACCATTACTCATCTCAACCAATTTTTCTTCTGTGCGGCTGAGAGAGCTTCCTCCTTCCCTCACCAATGAAGCATCTATATTGACTTCACTCATATCATTGACTATGACGGCTACTTTTTTACCTTCACGGTTATTGAGTATGTAATTGAGCAAAGTAGTTTTACCTGCTCCCAAAAAGCCTGATAAAACCGTTACTGGAAGTTTTTTCTTAGATTTTAATGATTTCGTTTTTGATGAGTTTATTTCAGACATTTTTATAAATAGGTTTGATTATTTGAAAGCCGCTTTGAAGCAATCGGTAATTTCCACAATTTGAGTTTTTAAATTGTAATTCACTTTCTGTAATTGACTTTTGATTTTACGGTGAACTCTTGAAATCGAATAAACATGTCAATGAAGAGAACTAGTTCGGTATAATCTCTTAATCTTTAAATGACAAAATTTCAAATTTACTTCAAAAAAATCTACAAAACAATTTAGTTATGACAACTGCAACCCAAGAGAAAGATACAGCCGCTCAATTAATTGGACAAGTTCTCAGAGTAGTTGGTCCTGTTATAGACGTTCAATTCAATGATGCTTTGCCTCCTATTTATTCTGCTATTACTGTCGAAGACACCAATTCAAGCGGACAAAAAATCCACTTAGTAGCCGAGATTCAACAAATGCTTGGCGACAATAGCGTTAGGGCAGTTGCAATGAGCGGAACTGAAGGTCTAAGTCGTGGAATGAAAGCTTATTCAAATGGTCAACCAATTAGCGTCCCGGTTGGCGAAAAGACTTTAGGCCGTATTTTTAATGTATTAGGTGAGCCTGTAGATAATGGAGATGCTATTTCCGCTGATAATCCTCGCTGGTCTATTCACCGCAAAGCTCCCAAGCTGGCTGAGCAAAACACCAATGTTGAGATTTTTGAAACAGGGATTAAGGTTATTGACCTCTTGGAGCCATATACCAAAGGTGGGAAAGTTGGTCTTTTTGGTGGTGCTGGTGTTGGTAAAACCGTTATCATCATGGAATTAATCAATAACGTGGCAAAAGCTCATGCTGGTATTTCTGTTTTTGGTGGAGTAGGCGAACGTACTCGTGAAGGAAATGACCTTTATCATGAAATGAAAGACTCTGGTGTTTTGCCAAATGTGGCTCTAGTTTATGGACAAATGAATGAACCACCAGGAGCTAGAATGAGAGTAGGTCTTTCAGCTCTAACCATGGCTGAATATTTCCGCGACGAGCAAAGTAAAGACGTTTTATTGTTTGTTGATAATATTTTCCGTTTCAGTCAAGCTGGTTCGGAGGTTTCGACTTTGCTTGGACGTATGCCATCAGCGGTAGGATATCAACCAACACTTGCTAGCGAAATGGGTGATTTGCAAGAAAGAATTACTTCAACACTCAAAGGCTCAGTTACTTCCATTCAAGCAGTTTATGTGCCAGCCGATGATTTAACCGATCCAGCTCCAGCAACTGTGTTTGGACACTTAGATGCAACCACCGTTTTGAGCCGTCAAATCGCTGAACTTGGAATTTATCCAGCCGTTGATCCTTTGGCTTCTACTTCTACGTCTCTCAAGGCTAGCGTAGTTGGTGAAGAACATTACAATGTTGCCCGTTCAGTTCAGTCTATCCTTCAGCGATACAAAGAGCTTCAAGACATTATTGCGATTTTGGGAATGGAAGAACTTTCTGAAGACGATAAGATTTTGGTAAACCGTGCTCGCCGTATTCAAAAATTCCTCAGTCAGCCTTTCCACGTGGCTGAAGTATTTACCGGCATTAAGGGCAAATATGTAAAACTAGCTGACACCGTTAGAGCCTTCAAGGAAATTGTTGAAGGAAAGCATGATAAATTGCCAGAACAAGCTTTTTATATGGTTGGCTCTATTGAAGAAGTAATTGAAAAAGCCAAGAGTTTATAAGCTTCTTTGCAATCTCAATACTTTAGCTTTACAACCCAATATTTCTAAATACAACAGTGAATATCTCCACTCAGCAAAATACAGAAATTAATACTCAGATCGATACTCAAATATCTGTTCAAGCTGAACCAGCCATTTTCATTTCGTCGGCACAAATTCAAGCGCGCATTAAGGTTTTAGCTTCGGAAATAAATCAATATTATTCTTCGGTTGGCTATTCCAGTAAATTCGCCGAGTTGAAAGATAATCAAAAGAGTATTGTTGTTATTGGCGTTTTGAAAGGTGCCGCTATATTCACGGCTGATTTGATTAGGGCTTTGGATTTGCCGGTTCAACTCGAATTTGTCAGACTTTGCAGTTATGGTGATAGTACTGAATCTAGCGGTGTGATCAGCACTCCCGACTTGGCCCTTCCTAATATCAGAGGTCGTCATATTGTGATTATCGAAGATATTGTTGACACTGGCAAAACTGCAACTTTCCTCAAGAAGTATTTAATAGATCAATTTGAGCCAGCAAGCTTGAATTTAGTTAGTTTTTTAAATAAGCCTTCACGTAGATTAGTTGATATAAAGCCTGATTTTTTTGGATTTGAAATCGAAGATAAATTTGTAATTGGTTATGGCCTGGATTTCGCAGAGCGTTACAGAGAGCTCGACTATTTAGGTGTTTTGGAAGAATAATAAATTCTAAAATTTAATAAATTCATGAGAGTCAAAATTTGCGGAATAACTAATCTGGATGATGCCTTAATTTGTTATGAACATGGTGCAGATGCTTTAGGTTTTATTTTTGCAAGCGAAAGTCCAAGATATATTAGTTCTGATACTTGCGCCAAAATTACTAGGGCTTTACCTCCTTTTTGTGAGCGCATTGGAGTTTTTGTAGACCTGCCTCCTCAACAAGTTGCGCAAATTGCAAATCAATGTCATCTTTCCGCTGTTCAACTTCACGGACATATAGAGAATAATGATTATATTCAAGAACTTGCTAGGTTAATCAATATTCCAATTATTAGGGCAATTAGAATTCAATCTAGTGATGTCACAGAATTGACTCAAGTAATTAAATTATTGCCAGGAGATTTGTTACAGGCTTTGCTTATTGATGGTCCTGGTAAACAAAAAGTGCCATTTGAAACATTCAATTCAATAAGAAACGAAACCATGCTGCCTGTGATTCTAGCGGGAGCTATTGATGCAGAAAATATCAAAACAATAATCCATGAATTAAATCCAAAATCTATTGATTTATGTAGTTCACTGGAAAGTCAGCCAGGGAAAAAAGATCCTGATAAAATCAAAAGGTTCTTTAAGGAAATCAAGAAGGTAGACTTTGTTTAACCTTTTCTTTGAATAACTTACTCGATCAAGCTTCCGAGATTTCATTAAAAGCAAGATCAGAACAAATAATTCATCTTGCCGTCTAACTTATACATAATTCTATTAAAACTTGTTTCACTTACATACACTCGGATATTCCAAATAAACAGAAGATTTGAATTTAATTATCAATAATTTTCAAGTCACGGTAGTAATTAACTCAAATTAAATAAAAAAGTGAATTATCCCAATCAAGATTATTATTCTACACCTCGTCCTTCTCAAGGCCTGTTTGAGAAACTCTGGGATTGGCTAATATCTTCTTGGGGACAATTAATATTTGCAATCAAAACCAAAGATTTTGGTGAAGTACTGAATACACTCTCTTTGAGCTTATCTGCATTTGCCGAGAATTTTTCGGCTCAGGAAAAAAGAAATTTACTTATACTTTCAATTTTAGGAATAGTACTTTCATATGCATTAACTGACATAATCACACTTGCCTCCATTGATCGACTCATTTACAGTCAGCAATCAGCTAAAGCAGAATCTCAAATAAATAGGCTTTTGTCGGTTATGCCTTGGCGTACTGATTTGAAGCTGCGACTGGCTCAAACTTATCTTTCACTAAATAAAGAACAGGAAGCCATTTCCATTATCAAAACTGTCTTAAGAGCAGATCACAAAAATTCATATTTGCCAAAAGTTGTACTTAGCCTTTCTGAAGAATTGCGCAATCAGGATCGAGGATATGAAGCAATTCCTTTACTTGAGGCAATTCCTGGGCGTAGATGTCGAAGATGTCTCAGAGAGCTGGCAGATATTTATACCTTTGAGGGTCGTAAATCTTTAGTCAAAAACAATTTAGCTAGAGCTTCTTTATATCTTGCAAAAGGCCTGATTCTATCTCAGAAAACCGGTGAATCTAAATCATCAATTAATCATCGTAAAATCGAATTGGCTAGAACCTATAATTTGCAAGCGCGTGATTATACTAAAAGTGAAGACTTAACTAAAGCAATTTCTGCCCTGGAAAGCTCTCTTCAAGTCTATCCAATTGGTCATAGCTATGTGAATTTAGCCAAGCTTTATTACAAGCGTCATCAAGGTATACCCGATCTCAAAAAAGCCTTGGACAATTATGGGAAAGCTTATCTTTATAATCTCAGTGACTATCTTGATGAATACAAAAAAATCATCAAAGAATTAAAAAGTTTATTGAAAGCGGAAGGTTTTACGGAAGAAGAAATTGAAAAGGAAATTAAAAAATACGATATTACAGAAAAGATTACAGAAGTTAGCCAAAAAGAAAAAACAAACGAAAAAGCCAGTCAAAAGGTAGAAGAGGAAATTGCTGAACAAATAGAACAGCCATTTACGGAAGAAGAAATTGAAGCTAATAATGCAAAAAACAATTTGCCTAAGCCTCCGAAATTAGAAGATTTTGCAACTAATAAGCCTGCTGAGGCATCAAGTGGAGAGCAGCAAAGCCCAGCACCTAAAATATATTCCAAGCCTCCAACTTTGCTTAACAATCCAGATGTTGAAGCCAGTGCAGATAGTTCTGATGTTGATTAACAAATAACAAAAAAAGAATTGGCTTAGAAGATTACTTCAGCATACAAATAACTCTTTTCAAGCCCTCAATGAAAATATCAATTTCTTCAAAAGTATTACAAGAAGCAAATGAAGCTCTGAGAGTAGATGATACTTTGTAAAACGGCATAAGAGGCTGAGCACAATCATGGACAGCTCTAACCGCTAAAAGTCAATTGTTTATATTTCCACCTGAGATTTCTTTCTCAGAAATTTATTCACAGTTTTATTTTCAGCCTTACTGATGCGGAAATTAGATTTTTCAATTTGTTTATTACTCACTTTTTTTATTTCAGCTTGGGGAGGGGAAATTTCCTCATCATAAAATTGATCGGGTAAAGTTCCGCCTAGACCAATACTTGTCAAAGAGGCCATTATCAAACTCAAATGTAAATTACCAGTATTCTTCATAGTTGTATTTCTCCCTGTTGAGTAATTTGGGACTACAGGAAACACTATACCGCCAACTACTCACCAGAAAACCATTTTGAAGTTATGACTATCTTAGAACTTTGTTAAATCTGTAAGCTCAAAGTTAATTAGTTGAGTTCAAATTAATTCAAACTACTTAAATTATCACTTCAATTGGTAGTTTGATTTTGTTAATGACAGGAGTATAAATATCAATCTCAACATCTTCTAAACACTCTAATGAAACTATTAATGAATATCTTGCTTGTTTATCACACTTATTTTCCTTAATTCGATCTTTCCACCATCCACCAACAGGAAATACTGCAATTACATCACAATCAGATAGATCTGCGGCACTGCCAATCCAAAAATCCGAATGAATAGAACCTTTATCTCTTGCCTTTTTCCCTATTGTCCAATTTTCTGATGTAGATTCATCATCTTCTCTTTCAAAAAATCGGTTAACTCTTTTTACAAATCCATCATTGTCATTATCTCCTGGTTGTTTCAGGGCAAATCTTAAACCAAATGATGCATATCTATACTTGTCTTTCCAACCTCTTTCTCCTGGAGATGGTTCTACAAAATATGATAATGTAACTTTTAACTTTACACTCTTCTCGCCAAGTTTCAAAAGTTCATCTTTAGGCCAAGGCAGCTCATGCAGATGCATTTCATTTAAACTAACTAATCCATTCTCTTTTTTATATGGTTGAATTGTCTGCTCAGAAACCAAAGTTAGTTGGCTTTCCATGCAGGAAGTGGCTTTATCTAAATTTGGCTCACCATAACCACAAATTCTTAGTAGTTTCGCAAGATCACTTTTCTTGTTTTCATTTATTTGAAATTGCTTTTTAATTTTGTCTGGCCATTCAGCAGAATGAACCATTAAGGCTCTAATGGTTTCAGGCCAAGCATTAGGATATTTCACTTGTATTTGAGCAGCCATCCACGAAGCATATGCCGAAGCCGGACTTGTTCCTTGAGTAGAAGTAAAATACTTTCCACGCTGAAAATCATGGTCAGTAGAAAGAATTGATAATTCATATAAATCAGCAACAAAACCATCTGAATCTTTTGCGGCATTTCCTCCTTCAAAGACTATTTCAGGCTTAATAGGCCATTTATTATCCCAGGTTAGGGACATACAACTAAAAGGACTTAGTTCTCCTACATTAGCTAACAACTCAAATTTTTTCTCATCATCAATTCTATTCTTATGAGTGATTGCACCAACGGTTAATGCATTCCAAGATTGCCCAGGATCATGAATCTCTTCTGTTTCGTTAAAGGAAGGGTAATTTTTCAAATCTTGCAGATCTTGAATTGTTCCAGCAGAGATAAACATCAGCCTTTTTAGATTATCCTCAGCCCCTGAAGTTACTTTATCAATTTCTCCTGACCAAGAAGAAGGCTTACCACGATCTCTTCCATCAAAGGAGGAAACTGCCATGCAAAGAATGCGAGTTTTATTTGGTGATTTAATTTCCGTGCGGCTTATTCCTTGTTGTGTTTGATATCCATAGAGTAGGGGATCGTTGTCATTTCCTGCATGAGGAAGAATCTTTGAAGACTCCAGAGAGTGAAAGATCCTTACCATCTGCTTACTAAGAAGCGCTTTTTCAAGTTCACCATATCCAGCAATCCCACACATTAACGTCCCGTGCCCTGCAGAATCATTAGTCCCCCAGCTTTCATTCACCGTAAAACAATCATGCTCATTCAAAATATCACTGAGAAGAGGATGTCCCCAATTTGCACCCGTATCCAAAATCAAAATTGATACATTGGATGATTTATCAACTGATAATCTTTTTTGTAAATCATCAATCCATTCAGCTTGTTCTTTTCGATTTAGGTTTATCCAATATTTTGCAGTTTCTTTTGCTCTCCTAAATTCTGCTACTAGGTCAGTAGTTTTAATTAACGTCTCTAAGGCTGATTTGTCTGATTTAATAAGTACAACGATCCGATCTGGAAAGGTTAAAGACTGTTCAACATTGAAATCAATTTTATTTTTCTTACAAATTTCTGTGAAATTCTTTAATACTTTTTCTTTTACAATTTCATCTGCTTTTAACCAAACCTCGCACCAAACAAACTCTCCAATATCAGGAATTAATAGAGAATCATCCTGCCAATAAGAATTGAGATCATCTCGTTTTATCTGCTCAATACTATTGACTAAATTTGCATTCTTCAGTTTTTCACCTTCAAGAGATTGACCATATTGCTCAATTTTTGTCAATAGAACTTCTTCAGCTTCTATTGGAATAAAAATTGTTGCAATTTCTACTTCCTGTCCTTCTTTGACCTCTAGGCGACTATTAAGAATTCTGATACCAGTTTTTTGATCTTCTAGACTCTTCGAAATTAGATCTTTGCCAGCCTGCCCCCTGAATTCAATACATAACCCCTCTCTTGAATCGAGGCCAATGACTTTACGGTTTTGCTTTTCTTTATAAGTATCTTCCAATACTTCAATATATTGCTTACGAATACTTTCAAAATGTTTTCTTGGATTACTACGAATTGGGAGATTTTGTTTTCCACCACCTCTCCCTTTGTAAGGATCTGCTTTTGGAGCTTGATTTAAAAAAATGATTGGAAAAGATTTTTTCTTTTGTTCGCTCATACAGAACTTTTATAGGCAGACTGTCTTTCTGTTAGTGAGGTATTTAATAACGAGGAAGAAACCTTTTTACTATTAGAGAGAATACATATCTTAATAGCATCATCACAAGCCTGTGTAATTTCTGCATGACTCAAATTGTGGAAATTGGATATGACTTTTTTTACATTCATTCTTCCTTTATATAACCCTAATCTGTTATCTATTAATTTAGCAGCCTCTTCTGCAGATGGAAGTCTGTAAAGTAAAGTATCATCAAATCTTCTAAACAATGCTTGGTCTAATGATTGCAGATTATTTGTAGCAGCAACAATTATGCTATTGGATTCATCCTGTTCGATAAATTGCAAAAAAGAATTTAATACTCTTTTCATTTCACCAACATCATTTTCTACTCCTCTATCCATACCTATCGCATCAAATTCATCAAAAAGAAAAACACCCTTATTGTTTTTTATAACCTCAAAAATTTGTCTTAGTTTTGTACTTGTCTCTCCCATAAATTTGGTAATCAATTTATCAACCTGAATTGCATAAAAAGGCAGATGTAAAGTATGCGCAATTACTCCTGCTGTCATGGTCTTACCTGTTCCAGGGTTTCCAGCAAGAAGAATCTTTCTTCTATTTTCTAAACCATGACTTCTCAGTTTGTCTTGATGGTTATATTCCTCAAAAACTCTTTCTAAGCGGATTTTCAGCTCCTGGCTCAGTATAAGATCTGATAGTGTGTAACGAGATTTACTTAAACAAACTAAATCCGAAAGATCTTGCTTAAAAGGAATTACTTTGACTGATGATTTTGCAGAATCAACTATGGATCGGATTTCATGTGCCAATAGAACATGGCCTTGACGAGCTTCGTGCGCAGCAACTTGAAGTGCAACAGTCAACAACCTTTCCTTATCATCCTGAAAGCTTGATTTAATAAGAGATTTTATTTGTTCTGCAGTTGCCATAGTATTTTTCACTGCCATTATTAACTTAATTTACAATTCTGGCATAGTAAATTATCTAAGACAATTGATACTTAGCCATTTACTCTTCTAATTTATTAAAAAATATACTTCCAATTCCTAGGAATATATACAACTCACAAAACTATCTCAGCATACTAATAACTCTTTTCAAGCTCTCAATGAAAATATCAATTTCTTCAAAAGTATTATAAAAAGCAAATGAAGCTCTGAGAGTAGATGATACTTTGTAAAATTGCATAAGAGGCTGAGCGCAATGATGACCTGCTCTGACAGCCACATTTGAATCATGATCTAATAAAGTTGCTAAATCACTTGGATGCATTGAATCAATCACAAAAGAAATTAAACTAGCTTTTTCTTTTGCCGTTCCAATTATTTTCAAGCCATCAATTTCTTGGAGCTTAGGAGTGGCATATTGCAAAAGCTGATCTTCGTAATCGTGAATATTGTCCAGTCCGATTGAATCAACATAATCAAGTGCTGCACTTAAACCCAACACTTCGGCAATTGCTGGCGTTCCAGCTTCGAATCTATGAGGTGGCTCGGCAAAGGTTGACTGAGCAAAGGTTACCAAATCTATCATGTCACCACCGCCTTGAAATGGAGGCATTGCTTGTAAGTGTTTGCGTTTGCCATACAAAACCCCAATTCCCGTGGGGCCATAAATTTTGTGTCCAGAAAAAGTGTAAAAATCACAATCTAATTCCTGAACATCAATTTTGAAATGCGGCGCTGACTGAGCTCCATCGATTAAGACTGGAATATTATGTGCATGCGCAATTTGAATTATTTCTTTGATTGGATTAATTGAGCCAAGTGCATTTGAAACATGGCTTACAGAAATGATTTTGGTCTTAGGGCTTATTAATTCGCTGAGTTGATCAACTTGAATTTCACCAGCTTCATTTATCGGAATAATTTTGAGCTTGGCTTTCTTTTCTCCGCAAATTATTTGCCAGGGAATTATATTGGCATGATGTTCCAGAGCGGAAATAATGACTTCATCACCTTCTCCTAAATTACTACCACCATAACTACGAGCTACCAAATTAATAGCTTCTGTACAACCTCTCACAAAGACAACTTCCTGACTAGATGAGGCACCGATAAAACTCGCAATCCTTTCACGCGATTTTTCGAATTCGAGTGTTGCTTGAGCACTGATACCATAAATCCCCCTTCTGACGGTGGCATTTTCACAAGCATAGAAATTACTTATTCGATCAATAACTTGTTTAGGTTTATGAGAAGTTGCAGCATTATCAAAATAAATCAATGGTTTTTGACTCTCACCAAAAGGCTGACTCAATATCGGAAAATCTTGTCTAATCTTTTGAATATCCAATTGCATTTTTTGATCGGCTTCAGTCTTGAGAAGTATATTCATGATTTGTATATGCTCTGTTTTAATGTGATTGGCGAATTAAACAGAGAAAGTAAAGCTTTTAGTTTGTAGAGAAGTTTTTAATTAACGGTAATTGAGACTAATTTTGTCTTATTTATCTTGAATATACAACAAATGCTTATAAGTGAATGAGTCAACTTTGATAATGTCTATTTAGTTTTAAGGTCTCAAAATTAAACATCAAAAATAGAAACGAAATCACACACTTTTTCTTACAGAATTTATCTGGAAGCAATTATACTGGCATTAAGTTGGGCACTGAGTTTGACATTCAATACAGCATGTGATTCAACTTAGTCAGTAGTTTGTTTAAATAAATTACTCAGAAAATATCGATTTATGTCACTAATAGAATTACTTCATTTTATAGACTTGCTGGGTACTTTTGTCTTTGCTTTGTCTGGAGCATTAATGGGTGCAAATAAAAAAATGGATTTGCTCGGAATGCTTGTTTTGGCTACTGTCACAGCTATCGGGGGAGGAACTTTGCGCTCTCTTCTAATCGGCGATTTGCCAGTACCATTTTTGCGAGATTATTCATATTTAGTCATTTGCATATTGGCAACTATTGCCGTATTTTGCTTTAAAACCTCACTTAGCAAATTCAACAAAGCCATACTCTTATTTGATGCTTTAGGATTGGGAATATTTGTGAGTATTGGTATTTCGGTTGCACTCGACAAAGGACTTAGTTATTGGGCCAGTCTCATTATGGGTATTATTACGGGCTCTTTTGGTGGGGTTATTAGGGATATACTTTGCGCCGAAATACCATTGATTTTTCACAAAGAAATTTATGCAACGGCTTGTTTGATTGGAGGAATTTTATTTTTAATTCTTCACAAACTTGGATTGAATTATGAATTCACGGTTTTAGCTTCAGCTACCTGCGTCTTTATTGTTAGGCTAATTGCTATACGCTTAAACCTTTCGCTTCCAAAAGCACCTGAATCAAAGCCATAATCTAAATCAGAAGCATTGTCAGGGCATTCTCTTTCTCGAAAAAAAATATATAGAAGCAATTACGATTAAGAAACAGCCAATTATTATTCCGCTAAAAGCAAAAACATGCTCTTGGAAAGGTAATTTGACATTCATTCCATAAAGGCTTGCAATGAAGTTAGGTAGCATTATTACAATTGTGGCCGTAGTCAAAAATTTCATTACCCCATTCAAATTATTGGAAATGATTGAAGCATAAGCATCCATTGTTCCATTCAATATATTTGTGCAAATTGTTGACATTTCAATTGATTGGCGATTTTCAATCAAAACATCTTCCAATAATTCAAGGTCTTCTTCATATATTCTGAAATTTTTGATTTTCTCGATTTTTTCCAAGACAACTTGATTAGCTCTTAGAGCGGTAGACAAATATACTAAGCTTTTATTGAGGCTCAGCATTTTGAGCAATTCTTCATTCTTGGTAGTGTTTTTAAGTACTTCTTCTACATAATCAATTCTACGGCTTATTTGTCTGACATAAGTCATGTAGAGCGAAGATATCTTAAATAGGATTTGCAGTACAAAACGCACTTTTTTGTAAGTTTCAAAGGTTTTAACTTTTTGTGCAATAAAGTCATTGAAGAAAGATGGTTCTTGAGCGGCGATTGTGATTACAAGCTTGTCATTCATGATAATCCCAATTGGACAGGTATCATACCCACCAGGTACAGCCAAAGGAAAATTTACGATAATCAAAGTTTCATTATCTTCTTGATCAATACGCGATCTTTCATCTTCGTCCAAAGGATATTGAAAATACTCTCGCTCAATATTCAAATTAGTCGCAAGCAAATCAATTTCATCATTTGTTGGTTTTACAACATGAATCCATGAGCCTTTTTCGGTGTCTTCAATTTTGTCTATTTGTTGAAGTGTCCCACTTGAAGAATTGAATATTTTTATCATAATTTCTCCCTGTAAACTGGCACCCAACCATCTGTTCCAGTGAACAATCTCAAAGCCTTAGCTTTTTTATCAGGAGCAAAATAACGGTGATACAATTTTTTTGGTACGGTAATAAAATCCCTTTCACCAACTTCTATCCTAATCCAGACATCACTGGCACTTCTTACATCAAAGACTGAATTACCTGATAAAAAATAACGGACTTCATCATCGGTGTGCAAATGTTCTTTAGAAAATTTTTGCAGCAACTCGTCAGGGGTATTTTCATCAATACTAACTTCGTCGAAAGAAGCATATTTCCCGCTGCTAATCATATTCATAACTTCTTTTAAGTCAACCTGTTCCAAAGCTGTCACAGCTGACTCTCTTTTCAAGTCATTGACCGTCAGCGTTTTGAGAGTTTCTATTTCGTATATCTTCATTTCGCTTCATTTATTGGAGACTGATTGTAATTTTTCTGTAGCTTTTTAGTGAAAACAATAAAGCCTAAAACATTCTCTTAACTCATTCAAAGATATTGTTGATTGTACAATAGGTTGATTCTTCAAGACTGCTTTTCAAGATTAATCAATTTGTTTAATCAAAATCTAGGAATAATTAAAAAGTTAATAAAAAAATCAGCTGATAACTCAAATGTTGATTTTAGAATTAACAATTCGATCAATGGCTTCTCTTAGTGCTCGAGAATGTACTTTCTCAATAATTTCTTCAGCAAACCCATAAGTCAAGATGGCTTTGGCTTTTTCATGAGATATTCCTCTGCTCAGAAGATAAAAGATTTGTTCATCTGAAATTTTGCCAGTAGTTGCACCATGTGAGCATTTCACATCATCAGCCAATATCTCCAATTGAGGGCGTGTATCAACTTTCGCTTTTGATGAAAGAAGTAAATTCCTATTTAATTGTTTGGCATTGGTACCAATTGCTTTTGGTGAGACTGTGATTTTGCCGCTGAATTCTCCTCTAGATTTATCATCCAAAATCCCTTTATAAAGCTGTGAGCTGGTACAGTGAGGTTTATGATGATTCATACTGACTTGATTGTGAGAAGCCTGCTCTTCATTTAGAACATATAATCCATTGAGGCTGCAATGGCTATTTTCTTCAAGCAAATCAATATTAATTTTATGTTTTGCTAAAAGTCCACCCAAAGCAAAGCTATGAAGTTTCAGCTCAGCACCTTTCATGATAGAAGCATTGGTTGAAGCAATCTCAAAAGATTTGGAGTTTTCTAATTGTAAATAGCTAAGTTCTAGAGAAGCATTTTCCGAAAGGTGAATTTCATTGACTATGTTTGCTAGGGAAAGCATTTCATCTGATTGAAGCTCTGAACCTGTTGCAAGTAGAGTAATAAGTGAAATTTCTGCTTTGGAATTGTCGCCAAGTATTATGAGGTTACGAGGATGGTTAATGGAAGAGGTAGATAGCAAAAAGATTTCTAATGGTTTCTCACATGATAAATCTTCTGGGATATATAGAAATAATCCGTTCTCAGCCTGATTGGCAAAGCTCAAATTGAGATTAGAAAAACAATCATTTTGTTTTTGAATTTGATTGAAATATTTATTAAATAAATTGGGGTATTTTTCAATGGCAACCGTTAAAGGTTCAAATAATATTTCTTTTGAGAGATTCTTTATTTGGGAATATTTTGAACAAATACTTCCATCAATCAAAACAATTAGATTGGCTTCAGGCGAAGAAAATTTTTGCAATGAATTCTCAATTGAATTACCAGAAATCTGCGTATTTACTTCTTTGAGAGAGATATCAGAAGTAAATTTAGTTTTGCAAAGAAAGTCCAAACTTATATATTTCCACTCTTCTAAATCTTGAGAGGGAAATCCTTGTTTGAGAAATTCTGAAAAAGCTTCTTCAGATAAACGCTTCAAATATTCGTTCTGGCTTTTGTTTAACCGAGTTCCAAAAGACTCTATAAAAGCATTAAGCCAAAGTTGTTGCTGATTTGGCTGTGAAACTAAAATCGATTCATTTGCATTTTCACGGCTTATTACTTCTTCGATCATCAGCTCTTGAACCTTCATTACATTAATTCATTCAATTTACGAGAACGAATAAATTATATTGTATTTATGACTCAAAGATAATTAATAAGAAACCAAACTTATTTGCAATTTCAAATTCTAGTCTTTGATTAAACTTAAATAATTGCACGGTCGCATTATTTAAGTTTAATGAGAATATTCATCGCTCATTTTTAAGGGGAAGTAAGAAATTTTATTTTAAAAACCACGAACTCAGCTTTTAGCTTGTTTCAATATTGTGCTCAACGCACGCAAACAATTACAAATAAATCAAATTTCAAACGCTAGCTACAGTTTCGTTTGATGAGTCAATATTTTGTGCTAATGGATCTCTGAGCTTTGGAGCAGTTTGAGGTTCTAAGCCTTGCTCTTGTTTAATTGTGTTGTCCAAAGGTGCTGTTTGTAATAATTCTTCAACTGAAGGTTCAACTTGATTGGATAATGGATTTAATCCATAGCTCATAAAATTATCGGAGGCAATGTATTGAGCACCAGTTAAAACATATGAGATTTCAATTGGAATATTTTTTTCGTCAAAGAATAATTGCATTTTCTTTAGAACTGGATTTTTCATAGTCTTTTGGTACTGCTCAGCTGGACTTTTACCCAAATCATGAAGTCCAACAATTAGGCATGAATTCTTTCCTGATTCTGCAAGTTGACCATAAACAATTGCATTAATTGACATTGAAGTTAATGCAATCGCTAAACAGAGAATTATTTGTGTATATTTCATGGTCTTTGCTTTGGGGATTTATTTGGATAATCGATAAGGAAAATCTGCAGAAAATATGCTTTCTTGAATTTTCACAGTGGAAAAGTTAACCGTCAGAGTCCAATATAGAATCTGATGCAGCAACTAAAAGCTAAATTCAAGTTTTGAAGCTCTACCTTATAGCTTAATAAAAACTATGTTTATATAAGAATTTATTCCCAAAATCACAAAGTCTTCAAACGGTTCTAGAAAATAATCTTTGACTGTTCTTTTGCAAATAAGCATCAAAAACCATTCCAATATTGCGCAAAAAGACTCTGCCTAAATCAGTCACCCTAATCTCTGAATCGCTCAATTCAATTAATTTATCAGATTCTAATTCTTTAAGATTATTTAATTCATTTGCAAAATATTCTTTAAAGCTTATTTCTCTAAATTCAAACTTAAATTCATTCTCAATTTCTGAGAAAATCAATAGACCATGACAAAGGAATTTATTTATAATGCTTCTACGAATTAAATCATCTGCCGAACATTCTAAGCCTCTTTCAATTGGTGAGGCTGTGCAATCGGGCTTGCCAAAGAAATCCAAATAACGATTCAGTTTCTTTTCATTTTGAGAGTAAGTATTATCAATTGAACTGATTGAAGTCATGCCAAGCCCAAATAAATCGCAGCCAGCTTTAGTTGTATAACCCTGAAAATTTCGGTGAAGAGTTCTGTCTAGTCTCGCTCTGAAAAGCTCATCATTTGATTTTGCAAAGTGATCCATTCCAATATATTCATAACCGTTTTCAGAAAAAACTTGAAGCGCTTTGCAAAAAATTGCGATCTTTATTTCTCGAGAAGGTAAATCTTCTTGTTTTATATTTGCTTTCTGAAATGGTCTGAGTGAAGGAATATGCGCATAATTAAAAAGTGCGATGCGGTCAGGATTTAATTGAATTACTTTTTCTAAAGTTTCCTCAAAGCTCTCCAAAGTCTGAAAAGGCAAACCATAAATCAAATCAAAATTAATGCTCTGATAGCCAATTGCTCTGCAATAACTGAGCATATCGGAAATCATTTCATAGCTTTGAATGCGGTTAACAGCGGTTTGTACTTTAGCATCAAAATCTTGCACTCCTAAACTCACCCGATTAAAGCCTAATTCACGCAATAATTTCAATTGCTCAAAGCTTGTGACGCGTGGATCAATTTCTATACTGTATTCAGAATCTTCAGAAAAATCCAAATTAAAATGCTGACTTATTTTGTCGAATAAATATTTCAGTTGATCAGCTGTCAAATAAGTTGGAGTGCCGCCACCAAAGTGAAGCTGTTTGATTTTACGCTTTGAATCAATAAGCTTGCCGACCAATTCTATTTCTTTGCTCAAGGCCTGAATATATGGCTCTGAGAGGACTGATTTCGGGCTAATCACAATATTGCAAGCGCAGTAATAGCAAGCTGATTGACAAAAAGGAATATGAAAATAGAGGGAAACATCTCGTCCTAACCCATTGGATCTTTCAATCGCTTCAAGCCATTGTTGCCCAGAAAAAGACTCAACCCATTCAGGCGCGGTTGGATAGCTGGTATATCTCGGCCCAATTTTGTCGTATTTGGCTAATAGATCTAAGGGTATATTTGGAGTTTTATATTTGGATTGCATAGCGAGAAATGCTTCTGGCAATTGCTGTAATGAGCTAGCGTTCCATAAAATCAAATCTTTTATTGCCGAAGAAAGAAGTCTTTATGGATTAGTAAAAGAATACACCTTTATATTTGTGGTGAAACTCTATTTATGAAATTCAGCTTACAAAACTCGACCTCATTTTTAAAACTTTAGTAGGCCTAGTCTTTATATAGGCTGATTCAATTAAATCAGTTAATCAAATCAGCGATAAATTGAGGTCTACTTAATAAGGCTGCTGTAAGCTCTGGTCTCCAGAACTTACAATTGGCTGGTTGTACTTGGGAAATAGACTTTTTCTCAATTGCCGCTTTGCTAGCCAAAACAAAACTCCACCAAGCTCCAGGATAAGTTGGAGTGATTGACCAAGCTATTTCGTTATGAGGGAAAACTGAACTGAGATTTTTCCAAGTTGTTTTCAATTCATCTTGCTGGAGAATATTAGAACCGCTTTGAGCAATAAAAACTCCCTCATGTGTCAAGGCATTCATAATCAACTTATAGAAATCTGTTTCAATAAGAGTTGCCGCAAATCCCTCTGGATCTGAAGAATCAGAAATAATCAAATCAAAACTATCTTTGCTGACTTGCTTAATATATTCGCTGGCGTCTTGGGCAACAATTTGAACGCGTGAATCATCAAGCGAAGAACTTAAAGTGGGTAAAAACTTTTTGCTGGCTTCAATTACAGCTTTGTCGATCTCAACTAAAACAATTGATTCAATGCTGGGATATTTGCACAATTCGCGAACAGTGCCACCATCACCTCCGCCAATTACCATCACTTTTTTGGTATTAGGCTTTATAGACATCGGCAGGTGAACTATCGTTTCGTGATAAAAGAATTCATCTTTCTCAGTAGTCATCATGAGCCCATCAAGCATAAGAATCCTGCCCCAATCTAAGGTATCCAAAATCTCTATGAGCTGGTATTCAGATTTCTCTCTCAGGAGAACATTTTTTACCTTGAGGCTTAAAGAGGTGTTTTTGTATTTTTCGGTGACCCAGAGAGATGAGAGCATAATTTATTTGTGTAATATTTTGTCTTAGAGATTTGGGAAAACTGGAATAAATCCAGATTAATTCGGCAAAAAGAATAACATGTCTGCCTTCTCTCCAGAGCCTGAATCAAAAAGCAAATGGTAAGTAATTCTCAAATCATTTGTTTTTCTATTTTTGATATATTACACTAATAGAAAACCTCTATAAATTTGAATTTTTCATCCCCCCACCCCCCGAAGGGGCTAAAAATGAAGGCTTCAAGATCCAGCACTGCGAAATTCAGGAATTTTTAGAGGTGCCCTAATGTCATTTAGTTCAACTCAAAAAATGCCACAAACAGCAAAGAAGCCATCAATCAAAATCAACAAAGTTGCGAAAGACTTAGCTGAAAAAGTCAAAGCATTCAAAGATCAAGATTTTGCTTTTCGACTTTGTATAAAGCTTGATGATTGGGGATGCTTGGACTTTCCAATTTACCGTAAGGTTTTAATTGATTCTAAATCTACACTGGCAGATTTACACAATATTTTGCAAATCTGCTTTGAATGGGACAATTCACATCTTCACAGTTTTGAAATTTCTGCAGGCCGTGGAAATAGAATCAAAACATATGAAGACAGTAGGTCTATGGATGATGACTTTGGTTCAGATTCTATTCCAGAACACAAAGCGACCATTCTCTCAGTCTTTAATGAAATTCAAATATTAACGCTAAGTACCACGATAGCTCGTCTTATCCCTATAGGGCAATCAAAAGGCAAGCCTAAGTTTATTTATATTTATGACTTTGGTGATAATTGGGAAGGTGAAATTACTTTCGAAGATATTATAGAAATTGACAAAGATTTTATTCCTGCCTGTATAGAAGGCTTAAATGCGGCTCCACCCGATGATTCTGGTGGCATGTCTGGATACAGCCATATCATCGAAGTCTTGAAAAACCCCAAGCACAAAGATTATGAAGATATAGCTTGCTGGATGGGCTGTGAAGAAGACGATGATGATCAGAAATTCGATCCTCATACTTTTGATATTGAGGAATTAAATCAACTAATCAAAAAAAGATTTTTGAGAGTTAAGAAAAGCCGAAAAGGAAAATAATCTCCCGGTTTTATTTCTTTTTACTTGAAACAGGCTTTGGAATAGCAAAGTCATAGACTAAATTATTATTGCGATCAATCACTCCATATTCTCCAGAAGGCAATTTTTGAACATTTGTAATTTGTACAATTCCAGCTGAAATATCTTTGGTCATAATGCTGTATTTAACGCCTGATAATTTTCGGTAACCTGCTTTTTCATCAGGAGTAAATTTAATTACTTCCAAAAAAGTTGGGCTTGGTTGCGATCTTACATTTTGAAAGATCCGCAATTCATTTATTTTATTGTTGAAAATATTCGCTGAATGAGCAACAGGTATAAATTCAATTAATTTGGTTGATTTGCTTTTTGGGCTAAGCTTTTCTTCACGCTCCTTAAGCTTAGTCGGAACAATTGCTAAAGGTTCTAATATCTCCACTGGTGAAGCATTATCTGAGGCAGCAGTAGATGAAACCCTTGTCTTTGATTGAGTAGAAGACTTGGCCGTAATATAAATTCCTTTATTTAATTTCTCACTGAGCTTTGAATCAATATAAGCGAGATTGTGAAAGTTTTTATTTACAATCAAAGATTGACCAATACCTTCATCAATTCCTTGACTAAAACAATTACGATCTTTGTCTGTAAGCTTATAACAAACTGTCAAACTGGGCTGAAGAGCGGGTTTATCTTTATAAGCTAATTGCTTCTTTATTAGGAAAAGTGATTTATTGTCTTTGGCGGCTTCTAATTCAATTTCGAAAATTTCCTTAGAATCATTCATCAAATTATTATTCAGGAAATCAACACTTCGGTTTTGACTATAAAGAATGGATTTGGCTTCACTCTCAGAAGCATAAGAAACTGCTAATCCAACTAAACCACCATTCCAGGCTCCTGCATTTGCTCTCCTCATAGCCTCAGCGCTTCTAGCAGCTGCAATTCGATTTAATTTTCTAACTGCTTCATTTCTTGGAATGAGATTATGAATAGCAATTTCGGCTTTAATTGGCTGATTTGTGAGATTGATCAAATAGAGATTATAGGGAGAATATTTGTGATTGACCAAACCCAAATTAACCTTTGAGGCCAACAAATAAATTTCAAAGTTTTTATCTGCATAAAGAGGTTTGTTTTTATATCGAAAATCGTTGGTGAATGTATCCAAATCAGCTTCGGCATTAAAAGCGTCTTTGCTTTCCTGGGCTTTGCTATCTTCTTTATCTTCAGTTTTTTCTTCTTCGCCAGAATCAACTGACTCAGTGACTTCATTATTCTGAGAAACGCTTGAGCCTTTGAGAGAAGCTTTAATTGGTAGTAGCTGAATCTTCAGACCAAGCAGGAATAATGGTAGAAATCAGGAAGAGAAAGGAAAGCGATAAAGCGAAAAACTTCATAATCATATTGATTAACAAGACTTAAAAAAATAATAATTTTGCTTATTCTACAGTAATACTTTTTCTTTCTCTTTTTTATCACACTAGACTCAGCTGACCTCATCAATTTGTTGTGACGCAAATTCATCTTTATTGCAAAACAAATTGAATTGAATCTTCACTTTGCTAAGTTTTTGCAAGTTATCTATATCAAAAGCTATACTGAATGAACTTTTTAAGCGGATCTTTTAGCTCAGTTTTTCCGCCAATCCCTAAGTTAATAATAAAAATCAAAGTGCTTAGTCCATACACTCTTTCAATAGCATTACTCCCACTCATAGCCTTTTTGCTGATTATCAGTGGCTTTTACAAAAAAAGAGCTTTAACCGCTATCACTTCAATCAGCGCCGTGGGAATTGGTTTTATTCTTTCGCTTGTTTTATTGTTTAACTCTCTGTCCAATGGCGGTGAGCGTATAGAGCAAAATTTTACTTGGCTCAAGGCGGGCGATTTTCATCTTGATGTCGGAGTTTTAACCGATCCACTCGCAATTGTAATGTTGATTGTAGTTACTTCCGTCAGCTTACTCGTCCAGATTTATTCGCATGGATATATGAATGAAGATCCAGGATATGCAAAGTTTTATTCATATTTGTCTCTCTTCACTGCTTCAATGCTTGGCCTGGTAATTAGCACAAATTTATTTCAAATTTATATTTTCTGGGAACTAGTCGGTCTTTGCAGTTATTTACTCATTGGTTTTTGGAGTTATAAACCATCTGCCGCTGCAGCCTCTATGAAAGCTTTTATTGTGAATCGGGTTGGTGATTGTGGCTTGCTTTTAGGAATTTTGCTTTTTGCTTTTGCAACTCAAGGCATGTGGAATAATCAAACTTTTTTAGGCTTTGCCGCTCTACCTTCAATTATCTCTCAGCTAACTTCAAGCAATATAATTCCAGTTGTTGGAGTATTTAGCTTGACAACAATTGCTCTTCTGATGTTGCTCGGCCCAATGGCAAAATCAGCACAATTTCCGCTTCATGTTTGGCTTCCTGACGCAATGGAAGGCCCGACCCCAATTAGTGCTCTTATTCACGCAGCGACTATGGTAGCAGCTGGCGTTTATTTGTTGGCTCGTATTTTCCCCATTTATGAAGCCGCTCCTCCCGCATTAGTAATCGTAACTATAATTGGTGCCATTACAGCCATTTTCAGCGCGACAATTGCTCTTAGCCAAAATGACATCAAAAAAGCCCTAGCCTATTCAACTTGTAGTCAATTAGGTTATATGGTTATGAGCGTTGGTTTGGGTAATTGGATTGGTGCCATGTTCCATTTGGTCACACATGCATTTTTCAAAGCGCTTTTATTTCTTGGTTCTGGTTCAGTTATTCATGGTTGTCATCATGAGCAAGATATGAATCATTTTGGTGGACTTTCCAAGAAAATGCCAATTACGCATATTACTTTCTTGATTGGGACTTTGGCAATTTCGGGAGTACCTGGCTTAGCGGGCTTCTGGTCAAAAGAGCGCATAATTGGTTCTGCTTGGGAAAGTGCTGCTTTTGGTGGTGATTTTAACTGGGTTTTCTGGACGGCTTCCATTACAGCTGGACTCACCGCTTTTTATATGTTCAGAATTTATTTCAAAACCTTTGCTGGTGAATATAAAGGTCATGAGGAGGCTCACGAATCACCAAAGTCTATTTTGATTCCCTTAATTGCACTTTCAATTCCTTCAATTTTGATTGGTTTGACTGGAACTCATTTAGCCGCTTTTGGTGGTGACTTATTTGGGGGTTTCTTGCAAAAAGGCCATGAAGCTGCTCATACCTCTCATCTTTTATCTTTTGGTGAATTTGTAGCTGATTTGTTTAAACCCGGAGCTTTGATTCCTCTGACATTCTCTTTGGGTGGAATTCTTTTGTCATATCTGGTTTATGGACAGCAATCACTTAAGCTAAATGAATTTTTCAAGAGTAAGCTTGCCGTTCTCCACAAGGCCTCACAGAATAAATGGTATATCGATGAAATTTATGCTTTTGCAATTCAAAAATTGATTATGCCTAGCTTTGTTTGGACGTGGAAAATTGTTGATCGCTTCTTAATAGATACTGGACTGGTCGGTGGAGTCACACAACTCAGCAAAATCAGTGGATGGATTTTTGCACAAGTTCAATCAGGTAGAATACAAACTTATATCGGAATATTTTTCCTTGGCTTTATTGCTTTAGCGGCTTTGAGTGTTTTAGGTAAAAAATGGGGAATAATTTTAGGAACACCGATTGAACTCGAATCTTTCATTGATAATCTCTTAATAAAAAATAAAGGCCTCAAGCCATAAATACACAACTCGTTAATCACAAACGGCGCCCCTAAGAAATAATAGATACTCATTATGAGCAAAAACATCGCTTCTGAGAAAGATACAAGAACAAGTAATTTGACTTTATCAGATGGAACAGCTTGCATAGTCCTTGGTGGTAGCAGCATGGCTCTATTAGCGACGAGTGGTGATGTTGAAAAGGTTTCTTTTTATCCCAAAAACTTACAAGAATATTTAGACGGAATTGTAGATTCCGCAATTCACAGTGGCAAACTCAAAAAAAACGAAGCTGGTGTCTTGGTTGTTGCCGCACCAGGAGCTTTTCAGAATGAAGGTACTTTAGTTGGATTAACTGATAACTTTCACAGAGTAAGAGATGATGCCATTCAACGTGGTATGCCAAATATTTTCTTTCGTGACTTAGTTGAGGCTGAGCTCGCGAAAAAAGGCTATAACAAAACCAAAGTTTATGGTTATAACGATACTGTGCCCGCTATCTCCGCGACATTAGGTCAACCAAATACCGAAGAAGTGTTGCAAACCTTTGAGAGGGAATTGTATTCAAAAGAGAGAGACATTAAAGACAGATCGCAATATGTTATCAAATACATGATTAACGGAACCGGAACTGGGGATGCATCAATGTTTCCAGATACTGGTAAAGTGCTAACTTGCGAGAAAGGGCATTTAAAGCCTGATTTTCTCTGGTATCAAATTAATCCATTTTTTAAATATGTAACCCGTTTGCAAGTGGTTGGACAAAACCGCACAATTGAAAGATTAATTGCCGGCGGCCCAAATAATCGTGAAGCTCGTCATTTTACAAGAATTCTTAATACCGTTTTGAATGTACTTAATAATCCACAAGATCCAGAAGCCAATGATATAGCTAAAGTATTGGGTTTTCAAAACTATGATGAAATGCTAAGAGCTGATGGACCAAATGGAATTCTAACAACCAAAATTAATACTGAAGGCGCATCATCTTTACAGCAAATCGGCGAAGCCATTCTAAAGGGAAGCGGCTTGGCTCTCAATATTCGAGACATTTTCGCAAGAGCTTTGGGAAGCGCCATGGCCTTTATGCACTTTGCAATTGGAGAAATGCCAGATGTGCCGCTGAATACCTTTATTAGTCCAGCTGATGTGAGATATTCTGCTTTAGGCTTTATTCGGAGCGATGGCAGCACAACTGCTCTGCTAGGAACAGAAGGACGTGGCTGGGAAATACTCGAAAAAGCTGCACAAGAATATGCTCACGCAATTGTTGGTAATAAACCTCACCTGTTCAAGGTTTTGAATATAAACACCACTTTTCCAAATATACATCCTGATTTTGGTGGACTTCCTCATTTAGCAAAAACCAAGCTGGATAAGCTTAAAGCTGGTGTCTAATTGTTGAAATTTCACTGTTTTCAGACGAAGAAATTATTAAAAGAACAACTGCAATTCACGATATTGAATTGATTCAACAAAGATTAATTGACTTTCCTAATCTTGACATTAAAGCAAGTTCTGGAATTAATACTAGAGAACAAACCGAGAAATTTAGTCAAGCGGGAGTTCACTAATTTCTTCCTAACTCTAGGTCTATTTTTGAACATTAGACCAATAATTCTCTCAATTAATACTTCTAGAATTTTGTTCTTCACTTTCAAAATTTCCACTTTTGAATTTATTTAATAGATTAATGAGCTCCATCTCAGACATACCACCATAACAGAAGAAAGGAAGTGCTTCATCAAAGGTACGACCAGAATATTGTGTAGGAGTACTTTCTTTCCCCCTAGTCGTATAGTTAAAGCCAATAGAAATTCCGGGTAATTGTCCACTAACTTTGCGAAAATTCTCTACTTCATCCCAATAATAAAATGCTCTCTTCTCATAGTTTCCATTCTTAATTTCAAAACCTTCTTTATCTAAAATAATGTAACTATTTTGCGGCAATAGAAATATATAACCTAATATTCCAAAAGCTATAAGATCAGCAATCCATATTATCCAAAGCTCTAGTGAGTCCATGGTATTTGGCAACAAGAATACTGTTGTAAAAACTAAAAGACCAATTGAAATGCAGTTAAAAAATGAATTTACAAATCTATTTCTAAAATAGCTAGCTTTGAGCTTGACTAAATCTCTCGTATCTTTTTGCATAAATTGAAGACATTAGTAAACTGAATGAATTTCATTAAACCTAAACATATGCATCTTTAATTACTAAATATTTAGAGTTTTCTATTTTCACATTAGACCTCCTGCGAAATAAACAAGGATCACATCATATGATATTGACAATTTGCTAATACATTTAGTTAGTTTTCTTCAGAGTCATTCAGCTTGTTTGAAAGAACTAAATCCAGAGTTACACCAAGAGCTTCGAAGAGAATTTACTCAATTTGCAGAAAGTTTTCTTGAAATGGCAGAACAAAAGCTTCAAAAGAAACAATCAATATTAGATGAGATCGAAACCTAAAGCCCTATTTATAGCTACGCAAAAAATTCATTCGATCGATTCGAAAAACCCATAAAGTCTTTGAAAGATTCCACACGCTCGAAGTAGTTTAAATAGCAAAGGGATTATATCGAGATTAGGAAATGAAAACCGAAGAACAGCCTTATATTTTCCTGCGATTGTTGCAAAAGATTCAATCCACTAATCAGAGATTTTTGTGAGAGATTTACTGAAAAGGGTAAGTCGGGGAAGCAAGTTATTTGTGCAGCCATCAGAAAGTTACTTCATATAATCTTTTGGGGGTTCAAATCAGGAAAACCTTTTGACCCAAATTATAAAAATCTTTCATTTTCTACTTGACTTTCAAGACTGTATCTTTTTCGGATCATGGTCAACACTCTAAGGCAATTGATTCAGCAGGGTGTTAACCTTAAAAGCATGAATTCCTAAAAAGTTGTTTAACCATTGACAGTAAGCCTAAGAAATAGTGGAAGATTAGCTGGCTTTAGCCGTGATGCTTGGCTTGAAATAGATCTCAATGCGATCGAACATAATTACAAACAAATCAGGGAAGTTTTAAGTCCAAATACCGCTTTTATGGCCGTTGTCAAAAGTGATGCCTATGGACATGGAGCCTCAACTATTGCTCCACTTTTACAAGCCTGCGGAGTTGATTGTTTTGGGGTTGCCTCTGTTGATGAAGGTATTCAACTACGTGAAGCAGGCGTGAATAAAGAAATCCTTGTTTTGAGTCCAATTCCAGCCTGGAGTTTAGAAAGAGCTATTAAGCATAATTTGCAAATCACTATTTCATCTCAATCAGAGCTAGATGAATTGGAAAAACTCAGCGAAAAGATTAGTCACAATAAATCAAAAGGACATATTGAAAATACTCTCAAAGAAAACGTAGCACCCCAAAAACTACCAAGCATTCAAATCAAAATAAATACTGGCATGAATAGAAATGGCTCTAAATGGAATGCAGCTGCTGAAGGTTTGGTTGAAAGAGTGCTAAAGAACCAAGAAGAGAAGCAATATAAACTAGCTGGCATTTATTCTCATTTGGCTTGCAATGGCAATAATTTTTTCACACAAGTTCAAGCTGATAGATTTCACAATGTAATTTCAAAATTTGTTTCTGCTAATCATATGGAAAAACTCGGCTTAAAACATATAGCCTCAAGTTATAGCTTTCAAAGAGAAGATTTACAACTTGATATGGTGAGAATTGGTTTAGCGCTTTATGGGCTTGGAGGAAATTTAGGAACAAAAAAAGAATTAGACTTGAAGCCAGCCATGTCTCTGGTTGCAAGAATATCTCAAATTCAACAAATTGAAGCCGATGAAGGAGTTGGCTATGGTCTCACTTGGAAAGCTGCCGAAGCTAGCACGATTGGCTTATTACCCTGCGGTTATGCTGATGGCATCAAACGCGGATTATCTAATCGAATAAAAGCCATATACAAAAATCAATTAATTTCACAAGTTGGCACAATTTCAATGGATCAAATCAGTTTCGATTTCACTGCTTATGCTAAAGAAATACAAGTCGGTGATTTAGTCAAACTAATTGGAAATTCTGAGAATCAAAAGATTGCAATAAATGATTGGTCTCAGATTCTTGGAACGGTTGAATACGAGATTGCTTGCGATTTAAGAGCCAGATTACCGAGGATTTATGTAAGAAATTGATTTGCAAAACAATAGCGCTTGACGAAATGAAGCTTGGATATTAATATTAAGACAAGTTTATGGACTTAATCATTACTTTAATTATTATTTCAATTTACTAATGATCAAATACTAAAACGTTATTAAGCAAAGAGGGGTCTTAATGCTATCTTTAAAATATCTTATTTCTTTATATTTAATTAATTTTTGCCACCATTTAAGTATTTGCTTAAATAAAAGATTTGCATTTATGATTCTCGACTTTTCCATCCCCCCATCCCCCCAAAATTTAGAGAGAAGGTAATTTATGAGTGCAACAACAACTACTACTAATTCCCTACACAGCTCAACACTTAGCTATACAATTGAGCAACAAAGAGCAATCAAAGCGCTTAAAGAACGTCGAATGTTTAAGCTAATCTGCGGAGCTACCTATTCAGACTTTCAGGGCGTTTCTAAATATGCAGAGATTTTCTCAAGAGCTGGAGCTCATATTATTGATATCTGTGCGCATCCTACCGTTGTAACAGCAGCTAAAGAGGGGATTACAAGATCAGGTGTTCCAATCGATAAACAACCAGCCATAATGGTTAGTCTAAGCTTAGATCATCAGCATGATCCACATTTCAGAAGAGTAGCCGTCAATGAGAGCTCCTGCGATAATTGTGGAGCATGTATTCCAGTTTGCCCAACTCAAGCTTTTAGTATCAAAGACGCAAAGCTTTCTTATCAAAAAGAACGCTGTTATGGTTGTGCTGCTTGCATTCCTGTTTGTCACGTTGATGCTTTGGTCTCAGAACCAGTTCAGGCTTTTCAACCAGCTATTCTTCCCGAGCTATGGGAACTAGGCGCAAGATGTTTAGAAATTCACGTAGGTCCCAATTTTTATTGGTTAGAACCATATCTTCAAAAGATTAAAGAAATTTCACCAGAACCTTGGTTATTCTCAATTTGTCTCGGCAGCGGATTTTCCTCTTTTCATGAATTGGAAGAACAAGCCGCAGAAATTCACAATATGCTTGGTGACTGGGCTTTGGTTCAAGCTGATGGTAAACCAATGTCTGGCTTTAGCAAAGACGATGGAAACATGCTCCAATCTCTCAGCTGTGCCCAAGCCATATTAGACACTAATAAACCTCTTTTTGTTCAAGTTTCCGGCGGAATCAATGACAAAATCAGACAGGTTTTAAATCAATTTGATGTTAAGGCTCATGGTGTTGGTATGGGTAGTTATGCAAAGAAAGCACTTGAGCCATATATAGATGATACTGAAACCGCTGTTCAAATCGCGAGTAAATTAGTTGCAAGTATTAGACCTTTTTAAAAGATTGTGTCTAATTAAAAGTCTTAGTCCTAAAATTAATTACAAAAGCAAAGAAAGCTTAGATATTTGTGATTTAATCTAGGCTTTTTTTATCTTTCTAGCAATTTTAAGCCAACAAATCAATCAGAAAGTACAAAATCTAAAAGACAAAAACAGGAGAATATTTTCTTTCCAAATAGTTTTTTGTTGAGTGCAATTTGCTGATCAAAAAAATCTTGAGAAATGGCCTAATAACTTGATCTAAAAAAGGATTGAAACTCCTAAAAGTTACTGTATCTTTCACAAGCGTTATTTGAGGTTCATTCAACTCAGCGGCAAATTCATGTTTATGAGAAAAGTTTTTCCAAATTCCTCCTTGAGTTTCATCAATAAAATAATCTGGCTCTTTCCATTCTTGAAAAAAAATATTCCATTTTAAAATCGGAATTAAATTAAACAACTTGAATTTCAAAGTAGCTTTGGCTCCTGGCTCTAATGGCCATGTGAAATGACTAATTTGCAAATTCAAGAAGGGAGGGAGAACTTTGGCAATATTGCTTATATCAGAATGAAAAGCAAAAACCTTCTCTTTGGGACATCGAACTTTAATTTGAACCGTTTCCTCAAGAAGATTTTTCATTCGGCTAACTTTCAGTTTAGTTTTGGAAGTTTAGTTCTATGAGTTCAGCAATTTAACGATAAAGTAATTTTACCTTTACTTGCTTATCCAGAACCCAATTTATGTTTTTGAATTGATTGCTCAATCATTAGATTATGGATGTCAAAGTGAAATTTGTGTCTAAGTCTTTCAAACCCAGAAAATCCTCTTTCATATTCTCCAATTCCCTATATTCTTTATACAAAATCTCTAAATGAGCCAAAAACCACAAATCAATAAAAGTGACTTGATTAATTTCCTGAATAGACGCTCCAAGGGCAAAAGACTGCCAGATCATTTTGATGCGATCTGGTGAAGGTGGCTTACTGAGAGCTATCAGTATTTTTTCTTTGGTCAAGTTCTCAGGAATAGGGAAAGGCCCAAAACCAATTGTGTTTTTTTCTAAGCTCCTCATGGCCTTCTGAAAAGATTCAGCAAAGGTGCGACCAATTGCCATAACTTCACCAACTGATTTCATTTGAGTACCCAGAATGGCTTCACTTCCAGGAAATTTCTCAAATGCAAAACGCGGAATTTTAGTCACAACATAGTCTATGCTTGGCTCAAAAGCAGCCGTAGTTGTCTTCGTGATCTCATTTGGCAATTCATCAAGCGTATAGCCCACTGCAAGCTTAGCCGCAACTTTAGCAATTGGATAACCAGTCGCCTTACTAGCCAGCGCACTTGATCTGCTTACTCGAGGATTCATTTCAATTACAACTACTTTTCCATTTTTAGGATTAATTGCAAATTGAATATTAGAACCTCCGCATTCAACGCCAACTGCCCTGATGATTTTAACAGCCTGATCACGCAAGTCTTGATATTCAACATCACTGAGAGTCTGAGCTGGTGCGACTGTGATCGAATCACCAGTGTGAACACCCATCGGATCGAGGTTTTCAATGGAGCAGATAATTACAACATTATCAATTAAATCTCTGACAACTTCTAATTCAAATTCTTTCCATCCAGTTAAATCTTCCTCAAGTAAAACTTGACTTGTAGGACTTTCATTGATTGCACGCCTAACCATAATCTCAAACTCTTCTTGATTTCGAGCAATGCCGCCACCACTACCGCCAAGCGTGAATCCAGGACGCAAAATAATCGGGAAACCAATTTCAGTAGCAACTTTTAAAGCATGATCGAAATCAGTCACAGTTTCTGACTTTGCTGAATTAAGTCCAATGGATGCAATTACTTGCTTGAATAATTCACGGTCTTCAGCCAGTTTAATGGATTTGAGCTTAGCGCCAATTAATTCGACATTATATTCATCAAGAGTTCCATCTTCCGCCAATGCAACCGCTACATTTAAGCTAGTCTGTCCGCCCATAGTTGGAAGCAGCGCATCAGGTCTTTCTTTCTCGATAATCAAACGAACTATTTCGGGCGTAACTGGCTCTATATAAGTGCGATCCGCTATTTCAGGATCAGTCATAATAGTTGCGGGATTGGAATTCACCAAAACAACTTCATAACCTTCGGCCTTAAGTGCTTTGCAAGCCTGAGTTCCTGAATAGTCAAATTCGCAAGCCTGACCAATTACAATCGGGCCAGCACCAATTACCAAAATCTTTTTTATATCTGTTCTTTTAGGCATTTTTTATTTGAGATTCTAATAACGCCATGTTAATATGAAATTTATCATTTTATAACCTAGGTTTATAAACTTTATGGGCGCACTTACAGTAAATCCAGCAGATCAAGCAAAAAGATCTCATAGGCTTCATTCTCAATCAAGAGCTGGTCAAGTAACAACAACAACTAGACTTGCAGATTCTCCAAATGCTTTTACAGCTTCTACAGCTCAGGAACCAGGCTTAGGAGAGACGGTAGGTCGTCTATTCGACAAATTTATTCTTCCTGCTATTGCATTTCTTTTCTTTGGAGGGTTATTAGCTCTTTTAATGAACCATAAACCTATTGGTAGAACTAATATTCGTGATTCTCAAGAAACGGCAAGTAATGTTTCTGAACTCAGAAATAAATTACAAATAAATAATTTAAAAGACGCGAATGATTATCATCAATTCCTTGAAAAACAATTAGTTAATAGCTTTACTTCATTAACTGGAGAACAAAGAGTCGCACTTAGAAAGAAATACAAGGAAATTTCAGGGAAACTCAAAGATGACCAACCAAATGAATTTCATATAGATTTAATAGGAAATAATGAAGCTCACAGAGCTAATTCAGAAAAGGGATTTTTAGGTATTTATAGAAAACTTAGTACTTTGAAAGCTGATTCTGAAGAATTCACAAATGCTTTAGGTGACTTTGCAAAAATTTATTTAAACAATGAAACATTCCTCAGATTTACTGATGAAACAATAAATCTTCATAAGGAAAATTTAGCAAAAACTACTTCAGTCTAATTAAAATTCTTTTTCTACACTTTGTAATACAACTTTTTAATAAATGAAACTATATATTGATAGTGCGATTATAAGTGAAGTGGCTGAGATAGCTAGCTGGGGTGTACTGAGCGGAGTTACAACCAATCCAACTCTTATTGCAAAATCAGGGCAAAATTTCAAAGAAACAATTATCAAACTTTGCGAAATTGTCAAAGGGCCAGTTAGCGCGGAAGTAACAGCTGAAGATGCTGATGGAATGGTAAAGCAAGGCAAAGAATTTGCGATTTGGCATGAGCAAGTTGTAGTCAAGCTTCCAACCACTATCGATGGACTCAAAGCCTGTAA
>DUDU01000095.1 GCA_005110395.1 Candidatus Melainabacteria bacterium
CCAGTTTCAATAATTTGGGTTGATTTATTTAAAATTTGATTTGAAGTATTTGCAACATCATCAAGCGATACTAGCTCTGAACCAGAAAGATTTATTATTTTTTGATTTAAAAGTGAAGGCCCAATATCCGTACATTTTAGAATTCCGTTGATTAAATCATTTACATGAATAAATCTACGTGCAGTGTTTTTCGAACCAATTTTAACTTCTTCATTTAAATGGATCTTCCAAGCAATACTTTCCACTGCCGAGCCTGGTGGAAACCTGGGGCCATACACAATTCCAAACCTCAAAATTGTATGTGGCACTTTAGAATCAATTCTGATCAGAGATTCTCCAAATAGTTTTGTCATTGCATAAAGTGAATTGAGTGAAGTTAGTTTCAATTCATCTTTTTCGCTCTGTGCTATAACTTCTGCAAGTTCGGGATATACCCATTCAGAAGATGCAAAAATAAAATGGGATGCGTTAGATTTGACTGCATTTTCTAGTATTAACGCAGTAGCTCTCAAATTCGCATCCAATGCCAGTAGTGGATTAGCTCTACAGGCTCCATCTGTTGATAAGGAGGCTAGATGAATAATTGCTGAATTCGCAGGAATCTTATCGAAGAAATTTTCAGAACTTAAATCTAATTCCAATTGACGACAGGATAATTTGTCACTCTTTTTTAAATCAATTCCAATTACCTCATAACCTGCACGTATGGCAATTAGCGCTAACATCTCCCCAACAAATCCAGAGGATCCAGTAACAACTAAGGTGGGAGTTGTGACTTTCATTAGCTAACCGAAACAATTCTTGCGCCTTGAGAGTCTAGGGACGGTTTAAAAGTATGCCAATCTTTTAATTCAGTTTGTATTTCCTCATATTTAGAACCAAATACACCGAGCACAAAACCGCCACCTCCCGCTCCCAAAAGCTTGTAGCCAACACAACCTAAGCTGTCTAGTTTACCTGTAATGGTTGTTACCTCATCAGTGACTATTTTCGTGCTAAATGACTGTTTTAGGTTCCAGCCTTTTTTAATTAACGGTCCTAACGTTGTCCAATCAACATCCTTCTCAAGTAACTTTGATTTGAAATCCTGTGCCAAATTCGTAAGTTCAATCAAATGTTCATGATTTAATACGGCTTTATCTGCTTGATCACTCAATACCAAGTTTGCATTTCGGCTTCGGCCAGTCCAAATCATTATTGACTTGTCAAGCAAGTCATTAACTTTAAAAGTTGGTAAATTAACTGGCTCTATTTTAACCGACCCGTCAGTCGCAAATTCAAATAGATTTAATCCACCGAATGCTGCAGCGTATTGATCTTGCTTTCCAATAGGTGAACCCAATAAACCAATTTCAACCGAACTCGCCTCCTCGGCTAACTGAACCGAACTCGCCTCCTCATTCTTTAAAGCGTGCAGTGCATTCAGCAACGCGACTGCAAAACTGCTGGAAGAACCGAGTCCCGAATTCGCAGGTAAATCGGCTGATGTTGAAATTTGAATTGGCTCATCTATATCAAGTAATTCCAAGCAACCTTTAACAATTGCGTTATTAATTGAATCTCTAGAGTTTGTATGCTCAACTTCAGAATAGGATATTCGATATCGTTCCTGGAACAAAGGGTCGTGTCTTTTTACATGAACGTAAACATACTTATTAATAGCAACAGACACCACATATCCTTTTGATTTAGTGTAAAAAGTTGGTATGTCAGTGCCGCCACCCAAAAAACTAACTCTGAGGGGTGCCATACTTAGGATGCTTTGTATTTTCATGTATCTAATCTATCTTAAGAATCTTAGATAAAATTGTAGATTTTGCGTGCACAAGATCGGTAAATGCGAATTTGTCTTTACTCTCACGACTAATGAGCACATAATCTATGCCTGCATTAACAGCAGCAGTTGAGTCTTTTTCTTCATCTCCTACATACAAAGTATCATTTGAATTTATGGCAAATTTCTCCATGGCTTCAATTAGCATTCCTGCTTTTGGTTTACGACAATTACACCCTGCATCCCAATGATGTTTGCAAACATAAATAGACAAAACATTTATTCCGTAACTAGTTAATTCCGAAGTGAGCTTAGTATGTAGTTGTTGTAGAAAAACTTCGCTTACTTGTCCAGTTGCAATACCTGGTTGATTAGTTGCGATGATAAAATCAATGCCTAACTGAGAGATTTCCCGCAGAACCGACCAATTATGATAAATTGGAACGTAATCGCTAAATTTTGTTAAATACTCGCGAGCGGGCATTTTTTCAAGTAGAATACCATCCCGATCTAATAAAATTATTTTTCTATCTGCGACTATTTTCTTGTAATTTTCAAAACTAGATAAACTGATAATTGAATCTTTTGCAATTTTGTAACCACAAGGGTATTTTTCGCTAAATGATTGTAAAGTTTTGGGTAAATCTCTTGTATTCCTTAATTCATCATAGAATCTCTCTGTTTTGATATAGATATTTCCCAATTCAACGTAATTGTGAGATTGTTTTCTTGCACCTGCAAGATAATATGCTCGTTGATTCAAATCTAATTTTACATTGCCTTTGTCTCTCGATTCAATCAGGAACGTTAGTTCAGAGTTACTTGTAAGTATGCTCTGCAAGTCTTCATCATTAGTTACATAATTATCACAATAGATTAGAAAAAACTCCGTGCCAATTATAGATTCACTAGCAAGAATTCGATCGGCCGGTGTCCAATCCGAATTTGTTTCTATGCAAGTGATTTCCAATTCACCGCTATATGTTTTACAAAAATCTTTGATGCTAGAAGACAAATAACCAGTTAAAACAATTGCTTTACTAATTCCAATTCTTCTAAGCTGATCAAATTGGAGCTTAAGTATTGGTGATCCATTGATTGGAACTAAGGCTTTTGGCAAAAAATTAGTCACAGGAGCAAGTCTTGAACCTTTACCGCCAGCTAATATTACGGCAATCATTATAATTATAAGTAATTATCTATTGACTTGTAGTAATTCTTAATTCCAGCTAGCCCTATGAATTCTGGGTGCCACCCAATCTGTTGCTCTATTTTTTTGGAATCTGATATCAGGCCAAGATTTTTTGTATATTCCATATTAAATTCAACATCCAATTCTTGGTGAAACAACTCCACAATTTCGCCAACACTAGTGCTCGCCCCTGTGCCCAGATTGTAATCTCCGAATGAATAATCAGTTCTGGATGCCTTTACTATTGCGTTGGCCACGTCTTCAACACAAATAAAGTCATGTGAATTGCTCATAGATTTTATTTGTATCGGCAATTTATTTTTTAATTTAGAAATAAGGTTTGGAATCAATGATTGATCACTCTGACCTTCGCCATACATAAAAAATGGTCTAAACCATCTGTATTGAACTCCAAGTTCTTGAATAACTCTATATAGAGATATTTTTGCTTTCGCAAAGTCATCAGTACCATCAGGGCGAATTTCTTCGCTAACTATGCCCGTAATGTCACCATATTCAAGACAAGAGCCAACTATATTCAACTCAATATCTGTATATTTTGTAATTCTTTGAATCAAATTAAGGGAAATATTATAGTTTTTCTGCGAATAATAAGCAGACCGGTTAGGTAAACCTTCCCATGCTAAATGGAAGATTTGTTCATACTCTGAAAAATCCAGACATTCAACAAAATCTAAATCGCTTAAATCGCCGCGAACCCAATTGATTTTACTACTGGATTCATTACTAACTCTGGACACACAAGTAAGCTCATATTCTGGTTCTTTGAGTAGATGGCTTATTATTTTCTTACCTAAAAATCCAGTTCCGCCTGTAACTAAAATTTTCAGAATCACTCCAAACTTGATATAGTCAGTTTTACAAATACACTTAAGTGTGCAATAGTTTACAATAGATTCATTCTTGAAAAGGATGTTATGGATATTAGTGAAGGCAAAATTCCAGGCGTATTGATTGCCAAAATGAATAAATTTATTGATGAGCGAGGTTTTTTTTCTCGTAATTTTTGCTCGGGAACCTTAAAAAGTCACGGAGCATATTCGGAGGTTAACCAGGCAAATATATCATTCAATAAGTTAAAAGGCACCATCCGAGGTTTTCATTTTCAGGTAGGTGGACAAGAAGAGGCGAAAACTGTAACTGTATTCAGTGGATCTTTGCATTATAAAATTATTGATTTACGCATAGGTTCACCTACATATCTTCAACACGAATCTTTCGATTTAAGCGCTTTAGATTTGGTGATTCAAGTGCCTAAGGGTTGTGCGCCAGCATTTCAGACTTTAGAAGACAATGTGTTGTTACATTATTATGTTTCAAATCCATACAATAAAGAACTAGAGCGCGGAATTCGTTACAATGATGATTATTTTAATTTTGAATGGCCTCTCAAACCTACGGTTGTTTCAGACAGAGATCTTGCTTTTCATGATTTTGATATTGAGAAAATGAAAAAAGAGGGATTAATTTTTAGTAAATCTCAATGAAGAGTCAATTTTGTTGTTTGTCATTAAATTTTTCATCTGCGCTAATCGATTAGTCAGAGGGCCAAGTAGATCCACGCCCTTGCTTAGCAGTGACATCGAATTGTCAATTATTTCTTTTGATCCAGAAATCAAATCAATTTTGGCTTGAAAACCTAATACATCCTTTGCTTTTGAGAAGGATACCTTGTAACTTCTTGGATCTACAATTTTCTCAGTATTGAACCGGACCGGAATACCGTTAAGTACGTTTTGAGCTGCCTCAGCCAATTGCCTTACAGTGTAATTACCATTGATAATTCCAATATTAAAAGATTTTCCTGTTATTAAATCTGGTTCACTTCTTAAACATATTTCGATTGCTGCGCATAAATCTTGTATGTGGACAATAGGTCGCCATGGTGTACCGTCCGAGTGCACATCGATTCTATTGTGTATTAATCCACTTAAAAGTAAATTGTTAAAGACGATATCTGAACGCAATCTTACGCCCCAACCAAATACCGTAGAAGGTCTGAGTGAAGTTGTTGTAAAATAACTATCTGACATACCTAAAATTTCAATTTCTGCCTTTAATTTGCTCTTTGCATAAGCGGTTTGAGGATTTTTAATTGAATTGTCCTCATCTAACTCCGAATCATTTTGCGCAATCCCGTAAATACTCTGAGTGGAGGCAAAAACAAATCTTTTCACGTGAGCTGCTTTAGCTAATTCTGCTGTACGAACTGCTGCATTATAGTTTATTTCATA
>DUDU01000096.1 GCA_005110395.1 Candidatus Melainabacteria bacterium
TATTGATTGGATGCGGTTTAGGAAGAAATCAAGAAACGCAGCAATTTGTTAGGACTTTTTTGGAGAAATATGCAAATAAACCTTTTGTCATTGACGCTGATGGATTGAATGCTTTGATTGATAATATCGACATTATCAGTAAATATTCACAAGGTAATTGGATTTTAACACCGCATTTAGCTGAATTTGTGAGGCTTATTGCTGCGACTGAAAAAGAAAAGCCCGAAAAAGAAAAGGTTGAACAAGAAAAAATAGATTGGCCTAAGAAAATAAAGCTAGTTCGTGAATATGCTTCAAAATGGAATTGTTTTATTCTCTTAAAAGGATTGCCGAGTATTCTTGGTTTTCCAGATGGACAAATTTTTATTAATTCAACTGGAAATAATGCTTTGGCTACAGCTGGAACAGGAGATGTTTTGGCGGGTTTTTGTGTTGGGCTTTTAGCGCAGGGAGTAGAAACAAGTAAAGCAGCTATGAGCGCATTGCATTTGGGTGGATTGTGCGCTGATCAATATGTTCAAAAACAAAAAGAAAAGAATAATCAAATTAATTCCATGCTTGCTTCTGACTTAATTCATGAGCTTTCACAATTGAAGTTTCGAGACTGAATTTGTGTGTTTGTTAGTGCTTTCTAGGCTTCTAATGGTTCTAATGCTCGCTTGTCGACATAAATCCATAAATCTCCAGGTCTCCAGAGCAGAGATTGTCCTTTGGGTAATCGATATATTCTGAGTTCTCTTATAATTCTTTGCGCATTTGCATTTTGATTTGAGCGCGGATCATTGATTAAGCTTGTTCGCAATTTCAGACTTTCTTTCCAAGTTTTACAAAGTGCAGGTCCACTTGCTCCACGACACAAAATCGCTACTTTCTGATTAGGTTGTTCCCATCCCAAAACATAATAGAAATTTATTGATTTTGATTCTTCATTATTTTGGTTGAGACCTGCATTCACACTCGAATAGCCCCCTAATAGCTGCTAGTCGGTTTGTACAAAAGCAATGCATTGCTCACTCTGCGAGGGCCACCACTATCTGATGGACTGTTAATAATTTTCCCATCCAAAACCATAGTCGTTGAGCCTCCTCCATCCAAGTTCATTGCTTCCACTACACCAATATCTTTTAATAGATGAGCTAATTCATTTAGACTCAAACCTACAGAGTTTTTGCTCCTTCCATCAGCTGTTACCCAGATTAATCTTCCAACGGCTGTAATGCCAACTGCTGTTCTGGGTGCTGAACTACCTAAACCTGAAGCTGCGGTGAAGCCTTCTGCACTTTCATCAAGCACAATTTCACCTTTGCTGAGCAATAAAGGGCCACCACCAATTACATGACTGGTATATGACCAATCAGGTTTGCTATACCAAGTGAGTGTGACTTTATCACCAACATTGATTCCGGTGAAGGAGCTATTAGTAAGTGCTGATAAAACATAATCGGTTTTAGTTGGATACAGTGATGTTTTATCTTCTTGTGAATTGACTTTTAGCCTGACTATACCTTTCCCGTCAACCAGCACACAAGTGCGTCCGTCTCCACACGTAACGGAATCTTGCCACCAATGATTATAAAAACTAATTCCATGTTGATTGAGAGAATCAGGTTGATTAATACTATTCAGTCTGAGAGCGAGTTGTGATGGTTTATTGCTTGGGAAAGAAGCCGAAAAAGGATTATTGGAATATCCTTTAAAAACTTGTAAATGACCTGTAACAGAAGGACGAGCAAAATAAGCCTTGCCATTTTTATCTATGCTCAAAGAGGCACGATTGAGAACTGGCCCTGTAATCCATTCACTATCAATGGCGAGTGAACCAATTGGCAAACCACGACTATTGAAGTAATTAGCATTAATTCCAGCATAAGCTCCTTCACGAGCAACAATTGATGGCAGTGTTGCCTTAGCCCAAATTGTATTCTCTTGAGCTAAGGCTGGTCTGACAGTAAATCCTTTTTGCATATCTATTTCCAGTGCATTGATAATTACAGCCCCTCTGGAAGTATGCTTGATGAAATGATGGTGAATAAGTCCAGGCATTATGGCATCTTGTTCAACGTCAGTAATATTGGCTGAGCTCGGTGTATATGCGAGTGCTGAAATCAGCGTTGAAATCAGTAGAGAGATATTTCGAAGAGAGATAGAGCGAATAGAAAAATTAAGCGAATAGGATTTTTGTTTTTGTTGGCTTTGCTCTTTTTCTGTTTTTAGATGTAATTGTTCTGAGTCTTTCAGTTTCATGATCTTTTCTTTAAATGCTTTGATTTGAATATTTGATTTCTTGATTTTATATCTAGGTAAAAGTCTAAACTAATATCTATTGCTTATATACAGATTAATGTGATCGACTTTATGCACTCGACTGTTAAGTTCTTGAGATTAAACTGATATATCTAAGAACTGAAATAGTGGAAATTTTTTACTTTAATAATTTAAAGACTGCTAATAAAGTAATTTGTTCTTCTAAAGATCTGAATATTTGAGAATTTCTTAGTTTCTTTGCTGTAAGCATCATTCGAGTTGTGTAAGCATAAATAGATAAATGAAATTAAAAATCTAATTTCCTATAAACATCCTTTCTATGAGCAATTCGAATAACTTCGACTAACAGTACGTCTTTTTCTACTTGATATACGATCCTATAGAATGAATACCTAATTCGATAAATGTTTTTATAGCCAGAAAGTGGAATCGCATCTTTTTGTATAGGCTCATTCGCCAATTCATTAATTTTGTTAGCGATTATTTGTCTGTGAGTTAGAGGGATTTCTTCGAGTTGTTTTCTTGCTGATTTTTTGATTTCAACCTTATACAAGTCCTAACTCCTCTTTGACTTTGCCCCATGGTTCGGATTCTTCATTCTTTCCTTGTTCAATTGCCATACGGTCTTCATAATCTTCAATCAATTTTATAAATTCTGGTGGAACAACATAGGCTACAACTTGATTATGCCTTTGAATAGCTATTACTTCTTTACCAAAAGCTGCTTTATTAATTAGTTCTGCAAAATTAGTTCTTGCCTCGCGAGCTGAAATTTTGTGAGAGTTTTTCATTTGAATATTTTTGTATTTATCTCGTGGCAGATTTGTTTCAAGGTCTCTATTGTATATTGTATACATTATGTACGCAATTTAACTTGAGTTATCCCTAGACATCTTGCCCAGAAATCTTCAATTGAGCTCTTTTCAAAGTTATTATAGTTTTACATTTTCATCTAAGAGAATTATCACTCCATTCAAACTAGAATTAGCCAAATTTACAAATAACTCAGATAAGCAAGAGACTCAAAATGCAATCAAATAAAACTAAGCTCTGGGCAGGTCGTTCTACCGAAGAAACTAATAAACTGCTAGATGAATTTAATTCGAGTTTCCCTTTTGACTTTAGGCTCTGGCGAGTAGATATTAAGGCCAGCAAAGTTCATGCAGAAATGCTTGGCAAAACTGGCATTATTGAACAAGCTGACTCCACAAAAATCATTGAAGGGCTCAATTCAATTTATGCTGAAATAGAAAAAGATGAAAGGGCCTGGTTTGAAGCTAGAAAAGATGAAGAAGATATTCACATGGCAATTGAACGTCGGCTTACAGACTTAATAGGTGAGCCAGCGAGAAAGCTTCATACCGCTCGCAGCCGCAACGATCAAGTCGTAACTGACCTCAGGCTTTGGCTATTAGGACAAAATTATTTGACTTGTAATTTATTAATTGATTTGAGAATAGTTCTTACAAAGCTTGCTGAAAGAGATGCTGAGCAGATTATGCCTGGTTATACTCATTTGCAAAAAGCACAACCTATTTCATTGGGTCATCATTGGCTCGCTCATCAAGAAAGATTTACTCGTGATTCTGAACGTTTTGAAGAAATCAGAAAAAGACTCAAATTTAATCCCTTAGGTTCTGGTGCACTTGCCGGGACAACTTATCCAATTGATAGACATTTCACAACGGAAAAGCTTGGATTTTCTGAACCGTGCAGAAACAGCTTGGATGCGGTTAGCGATCGTGATTTTGTAGCAGAACATCAATTTGCTTCTTCAATGGTTATGATTCATCTTAGCCAGCTTTCCGAGGAATTGATTTTATGGTCAACTGATGAATTCAAATTTATTGATTTAGATGATCGCTTTGCTACGGGTTCGAGTATGATGCCACAAAAGAAAAATCCAGATGTACCTGAATTGTTGCGTGGGAAAGCAGGTCGTGTAATTGGTAATTTGCAAGCTTTATTGATTGTGCTCAAAGGTCTTCCACTCGCGTATAACAAAGATTTGCAAGAAGACAAAGAAGGACTTTTTGATACCTGTAAAACACTTTCTATTTGTTTGGAAATTATGAGCCGTTTTCTTGAATCAATTAAAATAAATTCAGAACGCTTAACTCAAGCAACTGGACAAGGCTTTATGAATGCAACTGACGGGGCCGATTATTTAGTAAAAAAAGGGATTTCCTTTAGAGAAGCTTATTATGCGGTTGGACAAGCGGTGAAATATTCAGTGGAAAACAAAAAATCACTTTTAGATTTAAATGAATCTGAGTGGAAAAATTTCCATCCCCTATTTGACCTAAATTTAAAAGAATATCTACAACCTGTAAATTGCCTGATGCAGAGAGAGAGTTATGGTGGAACTTCGCCTAAAGAGGTAAAGAAACAAATCGAAAAAGTTTGGGCATATATAGAAAAACACCGTCAAACTTTTCAAAAAGAAGGCATCCCGATCCATGAAAGCAATGATTCTTGCCGCTGGAGTCGGCTCTAGATTATCACCAATTACAGATGTTGTACCTAAGCCATTAATTCCAGTTCTTGGAAAGCCAGTTCTCAGCCGCATTATTGACTTATTAGAAAAGCATGGATTCAATCAATTCATTGCAAATACTCATTATTTGGGTGAAAAAATTCAAGATTATTATTTGAATAATGCTGGTGGCAAAATCAAAATTGTTCACGAAGAGGAATTATCAGGTGTTGCAGGTGGAATTAGAGCTTGCGCTGACTTCTTGAGAGAAGGACATAGCGAAGGAAATAGAACTTTCGCAATCATTATGGGAGATGCAATTACTGATATAGATTTGTCAGCAATGTTGGCATCACATAAATCATCAGGACGCTTAGCAACTATTGCGGTGAAACAAGTTGATGATACCAGTCAATTTGGTGTTGTTAGTTTTGATAGTACTAATAAAGTTATTTCTTTTCAGGAAAAACCAAAAAAAGAACAAGCACTTAGCAATTGGGCAAATACGGGAGTTTATCTTTTTGAGCCAGCGATCTTAGATTGGATTCCTTCAATTGTTGAGGCTCCAACTTATGACGTCGCTCATGATCTTTTTCCCAATCTATTAAATAACAATATTGAGTTAAATGTTTTTATAGCAAATCATACTTATTGGGCTGATTTAGGTACTCATGCACAATATCGTCAAACGCTTTTTGATGCGCTAAATGGTGCTTTAAGCCTAAATTGTGAAGGACAAAAATATTCATGGGGATATTTGGGTGAAGGTACCAAAATGAGTGCTGGCTGTTTTATCAAGGGCAAAGCTTATATTGGTAAAAACTGCTATATCGGTCGCTGCATAATGAAAGGTAATGTAGTAATTGAAGATAATTGCATAATTGAAGATGGTACGGTTATTCAAGATTCACTTATACTCTCAGGTGCAATTATTCGTAATGGATGCCGCATTCGTGAGATGAATATTAAACCTGGCGATGATATTTATCCAGTTGCAGAGCCAATGGAAGATGCGATTGTTATTAATCCAATTTCTGGAAAATCAGATTTGAATGGTGAAAAACAAACGGCGAGTACAACTAAAGATGAAAAAGTATCGGAAAATTCATTCTTGAGCTTTGTGAATGAGGCAGCCGAAAGATTTGTAAAGATTTTTCAGTAAATCACTCTTTGGAAACAAATCACCAAATTACATACTATTTCGCAATTTGTGCTTTGTAGTTTGTGCAAAATAAAATCTACGACGAAGGAGGTTGCATTCTTCTTTGCAAATTAGCAGGCGTATTAACTCCTAAAAACGGATTTGGCTTTTTCGCAGAAAGGCTTGCACGCTGTGTTTCAAGAGGATCCCCTTGCTGGTGAACATATACTGGCTTTTGTTCCAAGTTACAATCTATTTGTTTCTTAACTACACTATCTATTCCTTTCTCAGAAATCCACAGTGGAGCATTAACTATCAATCCAGCTTTTTTGCTTTGACTACCTGGAAAAAATGGTCTTATATGTAATGTATGGGCTAGGATTTTGGTCATGTTTTGTTTTGAATTTTTAGCACATTCAACTAATCAGTACAACAGGTTGGATTAAATAATCAATTTAGCTAAATAATTAAGGTGCATTGAGAAGAATTTTTCTAGCTCGCTCTAGATCTTCGGCTGTGTCGACTTCATAATGATCTTTAGTCACAGATTCAGTTTTATAAACAAAAATTGTACAAACAAGCACTTCTTGATTTGAGTAATATTGATTCATCGGCTGAAGCGCAAATACTGACTGAACAAATACTGGCGGAGCAGATTCAAAGCCTAAGTACAGATCCAATAGGTAGCGGAGTACCAAGCCAAATTGTAGAAAAAGGATTATTTGATAATGCTAATCAACAGTACACAAAGCTAGTCTATGACGGGCTAAAGAAAATGACAGGGCAGCAGTTTCAGCAAGCAATTATTGATTTCACTTCAGCGATTAAACTTAAGAGTGATATAGCCGAAGCTTATTTTCATAGAGGGGGAGCAAAGTATAAGCTGGCTGATTTTAATGGCTCAGTGAAGGATTTCATGGAAACGCTTAGTGTAAATCCAGGGCATCCTCAAGCACAGGTTTTAAAAATACAGGCAATTAAACAAGCTAATAAAGTAAAACGTTGATTTGTGGGGGGTTGATACTGCTAACGGTTTTCGGCTATTTAAAGGTAGAAGGCACAGAACCCGCTTTTTACCAAACGCCTGTTTTGTGCTGTGCTTCTTATTTGTCCGTCCAATATGCAAATGATTGTGGTGGTGATAAATTGAAGTCTGCTCGTAAACACTTGGGTGTCCGATATTTTCTTGTCTTTTTTATTTTGATTGCAAAACCTTGATCCTTGTTTGTGAAATATTCGTAATAAAATTCTTCACTAATGCCCGAAAATTCTTGTGTCAAGTCCCAAAGAGTTGAAAGGTCATAGTTCAATACTTCTTCAATTTCAAATTCTCCAATTACCTGTTGAACTGGTGATGATGCGTAAACAATGATTGTTTTTATCTTTTCATTTTTGAAAATAGACTTTCTAAATTCAAACTTCTTTGTTCCGTCAAAAATCTTGAACGCAAACTCTGGTTTTATTGATAATACTACTTTCATTTTTCTTATTTCTTGCTGTATGCAAAGTTAATCAAATCGTTAAACTGGTCGTTGGTTAATTTAGCAAATCCTTTAGGTAAACTCATAGGGTCTGCGAAGATTTTTAATTTAATCAAGTCGCTAAGTGTTGGCTTAGGTGTCGGTAATGAGTGAGCATAAAGAAAGTTGATTACAAAGGGTTTGTATTTCGGGAATTTGTCCCACCACTTTGTTTTTAAATCTTCTTTGGAAATCATTGTCCGCCTGTTGCAACTATTGAAGAAATCGTCAAAGTCCTTGAAGTTATTTTTAACACTTTCTACAATGCAAATTGTCGTAACTGTGCTTGAATATGTTTTAGGAGTTGTTTCTCCAATTCTGTAAATTAAAACTATGTCACCAGACTTTAAACCTCTGTCAGGTGAATGAGAAATATAAACTTTACTAATTCTGTTTCTGTGTGGTTCATTCTCTGTGTATTTTGCTTTGTCTTCTCTTGTGTTTATGCTATCTGGAAACAACTCTGTATGATACTGAGGTTCTATTCTAATCAAGTACTTGTCTGTTTCTCTTGAAAAGAATGGAAATGTAAGTTTTGGATTTTCAATGTTTACTGGCAGGTTTTTACTAAACTCTCTAACATAAACAAGTTCATCACCATTTTGAGTAGTTTTAATTCCGTGCTTTTTAAAGCCCCACTCTTCAAGCATTTCAATTAATTGCTCTTGTTCAGATCTTTTGTCAAAAATAGTAACGTAGATTTCGTCAACCTTGAACAGTAGAGCATTATCAAAAATTGTTTTCAAAAAACGCTCTCCAATTTTATAGCCGTTACCTGTTACCTTAAGAGTTCCGATTTTTAGTCTTTTCTTAGGTTTGAAAACCGGCGTGATTTCAGAATAACTTTCTTCACCTGCTTTTTCGATTTTTATAAATAGAAAAGCTGTAAGTTGATTGTCGCTATAACATACATAACAAGGTTGTTCTGCTTTGCTATTAAACCATCTGTCAAACTCCGCATAATCATGTCTAAAACTATCAAAGAAGCTATCTCTCAAATCAACTTCCGCAAAGTCAACTTTTTTAACTGCTAAAACTTTATGCTTAACTAATTCAGGGTTTTCTGCTGTCGCCTTTTCTAAAAATGTTTGGATACGAAATACTCTGTCTCCAATTCCTAAAAGTTTTGCTTTCGTATGTATCTTCTTATCTTCGGAAATCAGAATGTCAACTCGATTTTCAAAAACTTCGTTTAGTATTTGTGTGTCATTAAGGTCGTTCTCTTGAATGTCAACTTTTTGGCTTACTTGTTTAATGATGTCGCTTAGCGGTGCTTGATATTTTAATTGATTGTAACTTTCAATTTTAATGTTCATCGTCTTTAAAGAGTTCGGGTCTTTGTACCTATTTAACTCCTCAATTGTCAATGGATGAATGTATTTGTCGTATTTGAGTTTGTCAAGCCAGTTGAAAAGCTGTCCAATGTCAAGATTGTAAATTTTATTGGCTTCTCGGTGTATGACAATATTCGTGTCGAGTAATACTTTCATTTGGCCTCTGTTATTTTTCGCACGGTATCATACAGCACAGAACACAACACTGTTTTACGAGCATATTTTATGTTATCAACAAATCATTTGCTTAACATATCATCCCGACCGCTCAAAGTACAAGATAATGAATTAACTGATTACCTTACTTCTTTACCAACACTGTATCCATCGGGTAAAGCGAAATATTCTTTACTTTTGGGTTCTGCATTTAAAGCCGTTATCTCGCAAACCACATTTACATCATTTTCAAGAATTTCAACTTTCATAACGCTTCCAATATCATTTATAAAGTTCATTGGGACTGGGACAATAGTACGCATATTACTAGTTTGAAAATCATATCTAGATAAAGGTAATTGTAATTCTTCACTAATACACAAAGTACCTTTTGAGCCTACCTTCATAAACCCTGAGTGCAAGATTTCATAATGTTTACACTTTTTTCCTAAAATAATTTCTTCTTTTTCTAATGGCTTCAGTTCAGTTCTAAAGTGAAATGGAAGAAGTGCTTTTACTTCCGCAGGACTGTCATCTAGGTTTGAGCAAGCTGCTTTAATTGCTTGTGCTTCTTTGTTTTGCAAAAAATAATATTTCTTATTTTCAAAATCAGCGATTATATCCGCTTGATTCAGTCCGCCATTTTCCTGCAGCCTAAATAAATTCTTGTTCCAATTGATTGTAATTTGTGAAGGAGAAAAACTCTCAAAGAGCTGAACACCTTCTTTATTGCTGCCCAAAGCCTTGCAAGTGTAAACAACTTCTCCTTGAAACAGTTCTTTGCCAAGGCTTTCTAAAGATATAAAAAGGCAAAATAAAATTGACAGTACTTTTAAATTTAATTTCACGGTCTTTGGATGCTCTCTTTCAAGTAGTCTTTTATTGTGGAATTACTTCTGCCAAAATTTCTTTTCCAGCTTTATCAAAATAAGTACAAGTCATTTTATCCATACAAACAACCCATTTCTCAATACCCGATTTTGCACAATCATTACAAAAAATTAGATAGTCAGTTTTCCCTTGCTGATGGGCCTTTAAATCAGCTTTAAACTGCTCAGCATTTGGTGTTTCGGCAATTGTTAAAACACTATATTTGGAGGGCACCTTAGCGGTGTAATTGTCAGTACCATGGTAATCAATATGTCCATCACTTACATAACATTCATAATGAGTAATTCCTAGTAATTTGATCTCCTGAATATAAGCTGGAAAGTCCGCACCTGATTTGACTTTGCTGTGAGCTGCTTTGATTTGTTCAACTGTAAACATCTTTTCTTGATTTTTTGTTTGTTGAGCGAAGTACTTCAAATAATACCCAAAGACAATAATCAGGTGAAAGCTGACTAAGAAGATCTAGACCTGGCTGTGGCTATTTATTGTGGTTGGCTGAAATTTTCTTTGTACATTGCAAAACTGTCTTGAAGAATTTTAATTGCCGTTTTTTTGTCAAGGAATTCTTCAACAACAACTGTTTTTTTTTCAAGTTTTTTATAGTCTTCAAAGAAACTTCTCATTTCCGAAATAAAATGTGAAGGAAGTTCCGAGATGTCGTTTATGTGGCTTATGCTCGGGTCACCGGCTGCAACCGCAATAATTTTGTCATCGGCATCTCCATTGTCAAGCATTCGCATTACACCAATTATTTTGGCAGGCACAATGCACATAGGCACTACATCAATTTGTGACAAAACAAGAATATCCAATGGGTCTTTGTCATCACAATAACTCTGCGGAATAAAACCATAGTTTGCTGGATAATAAACAGAAGAGTAAAGCACTCTATCAAGGCGCAAAAGTCCACTATCTTTGTCAAGTTCATACTTAGCTCTTGTTCCTCTTGGAATTTCGATTATTCCATTTACAATGTCAGGCAAACTTTCACCAGGAGAAACATGATGCCAAGGATTAAATTTATTTTTCATACTGTATCGTTTTTGTTTTTAGTTAATTAGTTTGTACTCAAGTAGCTTTTGCAAGAATAAACTGTAACGTTTTATAAAATCATTTGCCTGCCTTGAATTGCAGTTGTTTCAGAAAAATTCTCGAAGCATTGTTCAAGTCCTGGAAGCTTAGAATTTTTAACTCAATAAAATCTTTCTAGCTCGCTCTAGATCTTCGACTGTGTCGACTCCAAAATGATCTTTATTCACAGATTCAACTTTATAAACAAAAATTGGAATATCTAATTCAAAAGCTCGGAGTTGCTCAAGCTTTTCAGCTTTCTCCAATAATGAAGGCTGGGCAGAACAAAAAGACTCCAAAGCTTGACGCTGGAAAACATATAAACCCAAATGAAGCCAAGGATCAGCCAATGTTGCTCTAGAGAAATACAAAGCTTTTCCTTCCGCATTAAATACACATTTCACATTATTTGGGTTTTCATAATCAGCTGGACTATGAAATTGAATGAGGTGAATTTTTTCATTACTTCTAAACTCCTTTCCCTAAGCTTTGTTCACACTATTTCTCTTCTGTTTCGCAAGAGATTTAATTTTAACGAGCCTTAACGAAATAACAATTTTTGAAGATTAAGCTGAAGTCATATAGATAAGCCTAATTTGACAAGGAAATTATATGGGAGAGAACTCACGGATAGAAAGAAGCCCACTTCATACAGAGAGAATCGTCTTAGTACAATCAGGTTTGCCTAAGATCAAGGGTGGAGTGCAGCCCCCTCTCAAAGAACAACCCAATATAGCTGTTGTGGAAAAAGACCAGTGGCAATTGAATTCTCGAGCAAAGACTCAACAAACACCTCAGAGTCAACCGTCTTTAGAAGCGTACAAATATATTTTTAACTCTAAATTCCAATATAGCCCATTTGCTCAAATAACAATGGCGAAAGATGAATATTTGAAGCAGTATGATCTTTATAAAAGAGGAAAAATGTCAAAGTTTGATGAAACAGCGTTCGAAGCACAAGGAATATTGCTTGAAACATATGGTTACACCCTTAAAGATGAAAAACAGATCGACGGTTCGATTATTAAAAAATGGAATTTGTCAATTGATCTTAATAGAATTCAAGGAATCAGGAAAAACAATTCAGAATACCTAAAAACTATAGGATATTCTACAAAGCAAATTAAAGCATTATCCAAATACATGCTTTTAGAAGACCTGGCGTTAACTCTTATAAGGACAAATAATCTTCAAGTTAACCCAGGGCAAGCATTTGTAATGAGCAGAACTTTAGCAACCTTTCCAAAGTTGAAAGACAATAAAATGCTCCACAAACAGTCGCCTCTCACTGGTAGAAATGATTGTATTATGATTTCTCTATCCTTCTCATTAGCAAGTAAAGTGAATTTGAATAGTGATAATCCTGACAAAGAAATTAACGATTTAGCTGATGCTATACAAAATCAGGCAAATATTTTGAATGGTAAAATACCATATCCAAAGGAATCAAGAAATCCAATATTAAGAAATGCCACGGAAATAACTCCTCCATATACAAAAGCGGCTTTCCCTACTCTGCCAGGTATTGTGCTAGAAATGAAAGAATTCGGATATGAACTTGATGATAGAAAATATTCTTATAACGAATTGAAAAACATGATAAGGTCGAAACAATTGCCACCTCATACTATGATTGTCATGATAGATGTTGGTATATTGAATTTCCATGTTTTTAGTATTATGAGTTCGAAGAATGGAAAAACTTATACTCCTCAGGTGGATGGAGGCATAACTCCGTATATAACTAATACTGTTGTTGATACAGAAAAATTATTTGCTGATATAGAAAACAATTCCTCTACTCAAGACACTCAGCAAACAGCAGTATATATTCTTCGCCCACACAATGAGTAGGGCAATTTAGTGAATGAGAAAATAATTAAGAAAAGAAATTAGTGTGGAGGCTAGCTGGATAGATGAACTAACTGACTTCCATGAACCCAGGCTTTAACAAAGTACTCGAATCAATCATTGATGGAAGAAGGGAAAATAGTATGATTTATTCAAAGATACTTAATCTGAGTTGGAGAGGGAAAAGAGAAACTGATTGATTTCTGAGCTCTTCAGAATCTATGAGAAAAACAAGATTCTCTTTCCCCTCAAACTAATACAAATGTCTCTATCAAATGACACAAGTTAACCGATTTGATTTATAGTCTGACCATTTCCTCTTACAACGGCCTTTTGAGTAATACTATTTGTTTCAGTATTTGTTTCAGTATTTGTTTTTCCTTGTTGTGTTTGTGGTTGTGTTTGTTGGTTTGTCCTTGCTTCTCTTGTTTGAGCGGCTCTGGCTTGTCTTGCATCGGTGCGAGGTTGGTTTCCATGGCCATTTCCTCTCACTATATTATTCGTATTACTAAATTGATTGTTGATAACCATTATTCTAATATCTCCGGTAGGGGGCAAAGTTTTTATTCACTGAAATAGAATTAACCAATCAAGAATAAGGGTAATTATTGACTTCTAATAGCTCTACCCTATCCCAGAGAAATTCAATACAACTGAAACACAATTTTAAATTTGCGTAAGTCTTCATCTTATTCAAATCCTGGAAGCTTAGAATTTTTAACTCAATAAAATCTTTCTAGCTCGCTCTAGATCTTCGACTGTGTCGACTCCAAAATGATCTTTATTCACAGATTCAGCTTTATAAACAAAAATTGGAATATCTAATTCAAAAGCTCGGAGTTGCTCAAGCTTTTCGGCTTTCTCCAATAATGAAGGCTGGGCAGAACAAAAAGACTCCAAAGCTTGACGCTGAAAAACATATAAACCCAAATGAAGCCAAGCATCAGCCAATGTTGCTCTAGAGAAATACAAAGCTTTTCCTTCCGCATTAAATACACATTTCACATTATTTGGGTTTTCATAATCAGCTGGACTATGAAAT
>DUDU01000097.1 GCA_005110395.1 Candidatus Melainabacteria bacterium
GGTTATACCAAGTTTTTACTAACAACATTTTGAACATTAAAATCAAATCATAGGAAGGTCTTCCTCTTCCTGAGCGAACTATTTCTTTTTCGAGTAATACTCTTATTCTTTGCCATGGAATCACCATTTTCATTTCACTCAGAAATTTGTTTGGCGGTCTTTTTTCTTCTATGATTGCATCAATTAATGTTGAATTCATTAGATTCTCTCTTCTAGTACTTCTCTCCAATGATCTCATCTCCTTTTCTACTTGTCGATCTGTATTAATCCAATACCTTAATTTTCCGTGGCTCCTGAAGATGTTTTTTTATTAGAAGATTTATTTCATCAAGAGTAACTTTGATTTTGTCTTTGTCGCCGCCGCCGCCTTGGGCATAGTCAGGACGTCCACCGCCACTACCTCCAACGCTAGAAGCAAAATTACCAACCAAATCTTTTGCTGTTACCCCCCCAGCCCCCTTGAAAGGGGGAGATAATACCACTTTTGCAGCATAGCTCATTTTCTCGCCAGTTTTTGAGGCAAGAAAGAAAATATAATCTCCTGATACTTTTGAGGAAAGTGAATCAAGGGCTTCTTTCAAATTACTTAATTCAGTTTCTTCAATTAAAAATTTAATACTCTTTATTTCTTGGACTTTGAGAAGCAATTCTTGAGCTTTGAATTCAATTAATTGTTTTTCTAATTCAGCATTTTTCTTTTGAGTAGCTTTGAGTTCATCTTGTAAAGCCTGAACTCTTTCATTGACTTTTTCTCTTGGTACTTTTAATTCATACTTGAGTTCATCTAATTGTTTGTCACTTTCACGAAGATAATCAATATAGGCTTGTCCAGCTACCGCTTCAATTCTTCTTATGCCAGACGAAATGGCTGATTCGGAGATGATTTTGAATCCTTGAATTTCACTAGTATTCTTTACGTGAGTTCCGCCGCAAAGTTCAATACTAAATGGCTTTTCTGAATCATCGTTTTGTACAGTAAGGACTTTTACCTCATCACCATATTTATCACCAAAGAAAGCCAAAGCTCCTTTATTTATGGCTTCTTGCATAGACATGGTTTCATGCTTTACTTCAGCATTTTGTTTAATAGTTTCGTTAACTAAATTTTCAATTTCTTGAATTGTATTTTCACCAAGTTTTTGAGAACAGGTGAAATCAAATCGCAAGCGTTCAGGAGCTACAAGTGAACCTCTTTGTTCAGCTTCATTGTTGGTTGCTTTTCTTAGGGCTGCATGAAGTAAATGTGTAGCGCTGTGGTGTGCTTCTATTTGCTGGCGTCTGCTGAAATCAATAGAATAGTAAACTCGATCTCCTGCTTTTAACGACTTATTAATCAATTCTCCTTGATGAATGATTGTATTTTCTCTTTTCTGAACATTGTTTACACTGAAGACTAATTGATATATATTTTCATCTGCTTCATCTGCACGTGAACTTGTTAGAAACCAAAGAAAACCTGTGTCTGAGACCTGTCCACCGCTTTCAGGGTAAAAAGGAGTTCTGTCTAGAACTATGAATTCATCGTTTACATATAGAATGGTTGTCGTTCTGTCCTTTTCAATCAAGAATAGTTCATCGGAATGTTTATAAATAAACTCAGTTGGAGGTAAATCTTTTAATTTTTCATTTCTTTCGGCTTTAAATCCAACCGCAAACTTACCTTGATTAGATACTTCAGAATGGGTTTGTTTGGCTTTTTCATATCCTTCAAGATCAACAGTAAAGCCTTTCTCTTCAGCCAAATCAATTGTCAGTTCAACAGGAAAGCCATATGTTGCATAAAGATCAAAAGCCTGTTCGCCGTTGATTACTTTATTACCCCCCAGCCCCCTTGAAAGGGGGAGCTTAATACGCTCCAAATCTACTGTAATTTCTTTAGGTGGATTTCCTAATTCAATTTTTCTTTTTGAAATAGTTTCTTGAATATCATTTTTTACTTTTTCAATTTCTTTAAGAATAGAGTGATTGCTAAATCTAATTACTTTAATTCCCAAGCTTTCCAATTTACTGTCTCTTTGAAAGTCTTGTTCTTTTTGCTTTTCATGAATTTCTCCATCTGCTTCTATGCCTAAGAGTAATTCTGAACAATAAAAATCAAGAATGAAATTATCTATTGGTTTTTGGCGAGTAAATTTATATTCTGTTAAGGAGCTCCTTAAGCAGGAATCCCACAGTGCTTTTTCTGCTTCTGTTGGATTCTCTCTCATTTGCTTTGCTTGTTCAAGGAGTTTTGTATTGTATTTGAATACTCCACTTTCATGAAGACACTCATCTAACACTACAGATTTTGACTCCCCCTTACAAGGGGGCTGGGGGGTAATTGTATTAAGGGGATTAGGGGGTACTTCAACTTCAGGATTATTTCGGGTAATCGAACTTATAATTTCATTGAATTTTTGCAAACCTCTTTCGATAGTTTTGTTGAATGCTTCTTCTTCAGAGGTAAGTTGCATTTTTATTTCTGCAATATTCTTGTCGAGCTCTGGGTAGGTGCCCGCAAAAACAGCTTGCACAGAGGGAACAAGCAAAGCCAAAAATGGGCGATTTAAACCAGAGGATCTTCCAAAGCGAGCAGCTCTTCTAATCAGCATTCTCAATATATAGCCGCGACCTAAGTTGCTTGGCTTAACTCCATCAGCAAGAAGCATGCAGCTACAGCGTACATGATCAGCAATAACTCTATTAATATAATCCTCTTCAATACCAAATTTCTTATGTTGCTCCCTGGGAGTATTCTCATAATAATCTAAACTGTATTTTAATCCCCTAATCTTTCTAATTTTACTGACAATGGGCTCCATCAAATCAGTCTCAAAAACAGTTTTTCTACCTTGCAAAATTGTGGCTAATCTTTCAAGTCCAGCTCCAGTGTCTACATTGGGCTTTGGTAAAGGTTGCAATGAACCATCTTCAAATTTCTCATATTGCATGAAAACCAAATTCCAAATTTCAATTGGCTCAGATCCATCTTCAGGAGCATAATAAATTTCACTGCAAGGTCCACAAGGTCCACTTATGCCGCCTGGAGGCCCCCAAAAATTATCAGCTCTGCCTAGCTTGAGTATGCGTGATTCTGGTACTCCAACTTTTTTTGTCCAGATATCAAAAGCTTCTTGATCAAATCCAACCTTATGCTTACCTTCGGTTGAAGTATCATCTCCAGCAAACACACTTACAATCAATTCTTCTGGCTTAAATCCATATACTTGCGTTAGCAATTCCCATGACCAAGGTATAACTTCCTCCTTGAAATAATCGCCAAAAGAGAAATTTCCAAGCATTTCAAAGAAAGTAAGATGGCGTGAAGTTTTGCCAATATTTTCGAGATCAGAATCTTTCCCACCAACACGAACGCATTTTTGGACAGTTGTGATGCGGCTAGCGGGAGGTTTTTGTTGCCCCAAGAAGTAAGGAACAAAAGGAACCATGCCCGCATTTGTTAAAAGGAGAGTTGGATTATTGGGAACTAATGATGCAGAAGGCAAATCCAAATGACCTTTTTTCTCTTTGAAAAACTTAATCCAATTGCTACGTATATCTTGTGATTTCATTTAAATTATCTGGTGTTCAAGCTCATTTCACTTCGTAATAACTCTTAGTACCCAAGCCAAAAATCTTGATGAATCCAGGAGCGGCACTGTGATCGAATTCGTCTCCCTGATCGTAAGTTGCTAATCCGTGATTATAAAGTGACTTATCTGATTTTCTACCGACAACGGTGCTATTACCTTTAAAGAGTTTTAGCCTTATTGTGCCTGATGCACGAATTTGTGTCTTTTGAATAAATCCATCCAATGCTTCTCTGAGCGGTGTGAACCAAAGACCATTGTATATAAGTTCAGAATATTTTTGATCAATGCTTGATTTGAAGTGTGCTACGTCTTTAGTGTTGACCATGTATTCCAGTTCTCTGTGAGCTTTCAGCAAAACAATTGCTGCGGGTGCTTCATAAATTTCACGGCTCTTAATACCAACTAAGCGGTTTTCAAGCTGATCAACTCTGCCAACGCCATGCTCACCAGCTAATTGATTGAGAGTTTCAATTAATTCAATTCCACCTAATTCTTTATCATTGAGGCTGATTGGAATCCCTTCTTTGAAGCCAATTTCAATATAAGTAGGTTTATCTGGAGTATTCTCAATTGCTTTGGTGAGCGCATAAGCATCTTCTGGTGGTTCAACCCATGGGTCTTCTAAAATCCCACATTCAACCGATCTGCCCCACAAATTCAAGTCAATACTGTAAGGTGATTTCTTTGTTGAAGTAATTGGAATTCCATGTTTTGCAGCATAGTCAATTGCTTTATTCCGATCACATAGTTCACCCCATTCACGAGCAGGAGCAATTACTTTGAGTTTAGGATTTAGCGCTTGCCATGAAACTTCAAAGCGTACCTGATCATTCCCTTTTGCAGTGCAACCATGAGAAACTGCATCTGCACCAGTCTGAATCACAACATCATTAATGAGCTTTGCAATAAGTGGTCTAGCAATTGCTGTTGCGAGAGGATAATCAAACTCATAATGAGCATTCGCTTTCAAACTCGGCCAAATATAATCTTTGACAAATTCTTCGCGTGCATCAACTACAAAAGATTGGCTTGCACCCACCTTGAGGGCTTTTTCACGCACAAATTCTAAATCTTCTTTTTGGCCTAAATCAATCGCAACAGTAATAACTTCTTCGGCTTTATGTTCAAGCAGCCAACGGATTGCAATCGATGTATCTAGACCGCCTGAATAAGCTAAAACTACTTTTTTTACTTTGCTGTTTTCTGTATTGGACACTTTATAAATCCTGCCATTTAAAATTCTTTGGTGTTTCTATTCTATATTTTGAATTCAATTATTTTACGAGAATTTAAGCATAAGAAAAAATGCAAGAAAGAAATTTGCCTTAAATGAAATAACAGCAACGAAATAACAGCCAGTTTTCTCGCTTGATTTTTATGGTCTAAGTTATTTTGAATTGCTAAGCTTCATGAGTAAACTTTCGTAAGCAAGGTTTCTAGGAAGGGCAAATTGCAAAAAATCGGTTACATAAAATATCTGAACAGCCAACCTCTTTATGTTGGATTGACTCTTCAAGAGCAGCTGAATAATAATTTGCAGATTATTACTGGAAATCCAAGGGAATTGACACAGCTCTTTGATTCAGGTGAATTGGATTTTGGGCAAATGTCAACTTTTAGTTATCTTCAAAGGCAAAAAGATTTTGATTGCTTAGATAATTTCTGTATCGCCTCTCGAAAAGGTGGGGTTGATTCGGTTTTGCTGTTTTCACGTAAACCAATTCATGACTTAGATGACGAATCAATTGCTTTGACTTTAGAATCACTAACTAGCGCTCAATTGCTTAAAGTCTTGATGGCAGAAAAATACAAGCTAAAACCTACATGGATTAATGAGCGAGTTGATTTGTGTAGCTTGGAGAAAGAGGATTTTACGGCGGTTTTGCTAATTGGTGATCAAGCTTTGGCAGCTGAACAACAAAGATTTAATGGCGAGCTCAAAAATTGGTTTTGCTACGACTTGGCTAGTCTTTGGTTTGAATGGACTGGTTTGCCATTTGTTTTTGCGGTCTTTGTTTCCCGAAAAGGAAAAATGTTGAACCCAGATTTAATGAAGACTTTGAGTGATAATTTGCAGAAAAACTTAAAATCAATAGATTCTATTATTGAGAGTAATGCTTCTAGTTCATACTCCAAAGAGTTATTGCGAAAGTATTTTGGATTATTAGATTATGAATTAGATGAACAGAAGAGAGAATCCATACAAAAATTCAAGAAGCTGAGCATTGTGCTTGACTAATTGTTTTAATCTAGTCATAATATTAATAAAAGGTTAACGCCTGCGTCTGTTTATTTCACTATAAAGCTGATTTCTATAAATTTCAGTATTTTTAATAATTCTTTAAATTACATTTTTTATCATGCCAATTCTAACGGCTCTAAATACTGCTACTACCCAGAGCGATGCTTCTATACGCACTATCACAGCAAATGGTACTACTAGAAGATCTCGAAAAAGCCCATCAGTATCTCCACCAGTGTCAATTAGCGCTCCAGAAACAATAAGCACAAAAGAAGATTTAATTCAGGCTATTAAAGCTAAAGATATTAAACCTAATTCTTTGCGGGAAGTTATTGAGTCTTTCAAAAATTCAACTTATTATCAAATTTATTTTGAGCGAATGGATGGGCGAAAGAGCTCAATTAAAGTTGCGACCCATAGAGATGTTGAAGAAATCAAAGTTATAGGAATAAAGTCTAAAGTTATTACGAACGGAATGTCTTTTGACACTCCAAATCAGCTTGTTGATGGTGGTGTTGCGTTTGGCAAGGAAGTTCTCTTGAGTTTAATTGTCCCTGTATTATTTGGAGTAGCGGGTATCTTGAGTTTTAGGGGCTTACGAAATGTAGGAGCGGATTTGTATGGGAAAGGTCTGAGAGATTTAGTTATTGATCCCAAAGAATTAGAAAAACAATCAGAATTTGTTTCATTGGATGATTTACCAAATCGAATAAAAGGAGTGCAAAAAATTACTTCTGAGGCACAAAGGTATATTGACAATAAAGAGAAGTGGAAAACTTTAGGACAGCCTTATCAAGCAATCTCAGAATCTCTTTTGCTTTTGGGGCTCCCTGGTTGTGGTAAAACCAGCTTGAGTAGAGCAATTATTCACGATATTCTTACCAATGATCCCCATTCAATCGCTTTTAATTTAACAGGGGAATCACCAGAAATAGGTTGGCCGCTATCAATATTGCCTAAAATGGCAAGTCCAGAACATAAAATTGAGCAATTCCATAAAATAGCAATGGAAATATCTTCTAAAAAAGGAGTTAAATTAAAGAATATTGTTTTATTTGTTGAAGATCCTGATCACAGCGATCCAACATCGGTAGCCAGCTATATGCGATTAACGAAAGCTGCTAGAGAATCTAAGAAAAAGTATCCAGACGTCAACTTTATTTTCCATATGAATTTGAATTTAACTCTAGGTGAAATTCAGGAAAAAATGGGTAATAATACAAGTCAAATGAATGCATTATTGAGGAGAGGAATGCGCCATCAGAATATTACTGATTTCCAACCCGAAGCTGTTAAAACGCAAATTAAGTGTTTAGCTAGTCAAGTATTTGGTATTAATGAAGATTTAGTTCCAAATCTTTTTATAGAAGGCTTGCAACCCTTACTTGGCAATCAGCTTTCACCCGCAATACTTAAAGAGCTTATATCTGATTTAAAGGAGGAGTTTTGTGTAAGCAGATTGAAGGAAAGTAGTGAATTAGAACAATTAAATCAAATGGGGACTTTGATTCAATCTAATGATCATTCACTTATTGGTTTTATAGAAAACTTCTTAAGTTCTAAATCAGTTAATAACCCATAAATTTTGTCTTTAAACTATTGATTCAAAAAGTTTAAAAAAATTAAATTAGCTAACTTGGATGCAAAATAAAAGTAAAACCTGCTAATCTTTTGGCTTGTTTGAAAAGTAGTTTTATTTTATAGCTTTTCAATAAAGGGCAGTTAGCTCAGCGGTAGAGCATCTCGTTTACACCGAGGCGGTCGGGGGTTCGAATCCCTCACTGCCCACCACTTTAATTTCTTTACAATCTTGAATCTATACCCAAGTGTTTTGAAAATAATCATTCACTTCATTTGAGTTTCTATTATCTTCTGCGCAAAACAATTAAGTTGATTTCATGGAATTAGTGGAAGTTCTTTAAGCTTTTTTGTTTACTGACTAAGATAGTTCCTGAGACAAGCTTAGAATGACAAGATCAATTTCTCCTCGTCATTCCGTCTTGTGCTGTCCTGAATTCATTTCAGAATCATGTTTCAGTATTATTTTGGGATTGTTTCGGAAACTAAATAAAATCATGCAACTTGCGTGAGGTGTGTAATTCATTAACTGTTAAAATCTTTCAAAACAAGAACTAGAAAAGCTATTAAAAAAATGGATATAAAACACCGCTCAAGAGTAATGACTGAGGGAGATAAGGCAGCTGCAGCAAGAGCAATGTTGCGTGCGGTTGGAATGACTGACAAAGATTTTACTAAGCCAATTATTGGAGTTGCTTCAGGTTGGAGCACTATTACTCCATGCAATTATCATCTCAATCACTTGTCAGATGAAGCTCATAAAGGCGTTTTTGAAAGTGGTGGTTTCCCCCAGCTCTTTGGCACAATTTCTGTTTCGGACGGCATTTCCATGGGTCATGAGGGAATGAAATTTAGCTTGGTTTCTCGAGAAGTTATTGCTGATAGTATTGAAGTCGTTAGTTCTGCTCAGCGTTTTGATGGCTTAGTTGCAATTGGTGGTTGCGACAAAAATATGCCTGGAGCCATTATTGGCTTAGTTCGCATGAATATTCCAGCTATTTTTGTTTATGGTGGCACCATTTTACCTGGCAGTCATAATGGCAAAGATGTTGATATTGTCTCGATTTTTGAAGCCGTTGGAAAATATCAATCTGGAAAAATCAGCCATGAAGAATTTGTAGCGATTGAAAAAGCCTCATGTCCAGGGCCAGGCTCTTGTGGAGGAATGTATACCGCAAACACCATGGCATCTGCAATTGAAGTAATGGGAATGTCTCTTCCTGGTGGGGCTTGTGTTCCAGCGGTAGAAGCAAAAAAAGCGATTGAGTCTAGAGAAGCTGGTTTTCAAGTTGTGAAATTAATTGAAAAAGGAATTACTCCAAGTCAAATAATCACAAAAAAATCGCTTGAAAATGCCATCACGGTTGCTATGGTTTTAGGTGGTTCAACCAATTTGGTTTTACATTTATTAGCGATTGCCAGCTCCGCTGAGGTTAACTTAACAATTGATGATTTTAGTCGTCTCTCAGACAAAACTCCACACTTAGCCGATCTCAAGCCTAGTGGCAAATATGTTGCAGCTGATTTCGAAAGAGCTGGTGGTATCCCTCCTCTGATGAAGTATTTGCTCAAGCGTGGTTATATTCATGGTGATGCTTTGACTTGTACTGGAAAAACAGTGGCTGAGAATTTGGAATCAGTCAAAGAATTGGATTTTGAAAGTCAAAAAATCATTCTCCCAATTGAGAAGGCTATTCGTTCAACTGGCCCAATGGTTATTCTCAAAGGTAATATTTCCCCTGAAGGGTGTGTTGCCAAAGTATCAGGCCTTAAAGTCACTGAAATTACTGGTCCAGCCAAGGTTTACAATAGTGAAGTAGAGGCTTTTGATGCTATTCAAGGACATAAAGTCCAAAAAGGTGATGTGGTTGTTATCCGTTATGAAGGGCCAAAAGGTGGACCAGGCATGCAGGAAATGCTCTCGGTTACAGCGGCTCTCATGGGGCAAGGCCTGGGAGAAGATGTTGGTTTGTTGACTGATGGTAGATTTAGTGGTGGCACGCATGGGTTAGTTGTTGGTCACGTTGCACCTGAAGCTCAAGATGGTGGAGTAATTGCTATTCTTCAGGATGGAGATCAGATCACTATTTCAGCCGAGAAAAAACTTATCGAAGTGAAGATATCTGAAGATGAAATCAAAGCTCGTCTTGCGAAATGGAAAAAACCAGCTGTGAAGTATAAGCGTGGAGTTATGGCCAAATATGCTGCAACTGTTTGCAGTAGCTCAATTGGTGCCGTGACTGATTTGATTGATTCTAAATGACTAAGTGAAAACTAAAATTGCAAAATCTAATTAGTGCTTGCAAGATAAGCCTAAAAATAGAACAATTAAATTAAAGACAATTCTATTGAGCCAGTTTCAAAATAAAATCCCATTCTTCTTTTTTGACTGGCTGAATAGACAATCTGGAACCTTTTTGCACAACACCCATCCCACTTAGAGCACGGATTTCTTTGATTTGTTTGAGAGTAATTGGTTGAGAAAAGATTTCTTCAAGCTTCACATCAACCATTTGCCAAATTGGTTTTTCGGGTGTAGCTTTTGGATCATAGTATTTGCTATCTGGGTCGAATTGAAAGTAATCGACATATGCTTCTTTGATGACAGTCGCTGTACCGAAAATCCCGACTGGTTCAACCACACTGTGATAAATGAAAACCTTATCTCCGATTTTCATCTCATCTCGCATAAAATTGCGTGCTTGATAATTGCGAATACCTTCCCACTGAGAAGTTTGATTGGGTAATTTCTCAAAATCAAAAATCGAAAAAGTACCAGGTTCTGTCTTCATTAACCAATATTTCATTGTTTTATCCTTTTAGATTTTCTCAACCGCAACGCTAATAGTTTGACCATTAATTTTGACTTGCTTGACTGAGTTTGTCTTTTCAGAATCAGAATTTTCAGTCTTTTCGTCGATCCATTCCAACGCTAAAACCTCATCCATAATATATTTTTTTTGCGAGTTTAAAAGCCTTATGATTTCTTGATTATCTTTAAAATCCACAATCAATTTAATTCTGTCTGAGACTTCAAAGCCAGCATTTTTACGCATACCTTGAATCGAATGAATTAATTCTCTTGCAAGTCCTTCCGATTTGAGTTCATCAGTGATTTCAGTATTCAATTTAATTTTTTCAGCTGAATTGCTTATTGTAAGCTTCTTGACATTCAATTCACTTAAGATAAACTTCTCGAAATAAATAACTTTGTAGTTTTCTGGAATAATGACTTCACTGAGTGGTTGTCTGATTTTAATTCCTAATTCCTGTCTGAGTGAGCGAGCCACATTAATTACTTCCAAAGCAGATTGCATATCATTAAGCAAAGCTTTTTCTAATTCATCAAGGTCTTCAGAAATAGTCCAATCACTTAAATGAATACTAATGCGATCTGAGCTAGTTTTGAGATTTTGGTAAATTGTTTCAGTAATCAATGGCATAAAGGGAGCTGCCAAATGACAGACACCAAGTAAACATGAATGAAGCGTATTATATGCGGCTAAATCAATTACGCTGTCGGAATTTGTATTCCAGAAACGATTGCGATTGGCTCTAACCCAAACATTTGATAAATCATCTACAAATTTTTCAAGTAAAAGAGTGGCTTTGCTGAATTCATAAGCCTCATATTCACTAGATACTTGTTTATTTGTTTCAGCAAGTCTAGTCAGAATCCACAAATCAATTGGTTGAATTTGCGCACGATCAACTCTTTCTATTTCTAGCTCTTCAGCCGTTATTTTGTCTAAATTGGCATACAAAACAAAAAAGCTATAAGTATTCCAGAGTGGCAAAATGAAACGACGCATTACTTCAGCAATACCACTCTCATCAAAGCGAATTGGATTGCCAGCTGAGCAATTAGCAATCATAAACCAGCGCACTGGATCAGCACCAAACTTGGTAAATAAATCCCAAGGACTAACAACGTTACCTTTGGACTTACTCATTTTCTGTCCATCTCTGTCGAGAATATGACCAAGGCAAAGCACATTTTTATATGGTGCTCTAACTTGAGAATACCCCCCAGCCCCAAATGAAGCTAAAGCATCCTGGCTTGCGCCTTCCTTGTAAGGGGGAGCTAAAGAATGAGTTCCTCGATTTTCTTCTTCTGTAGGAGTACTCAAACCAACTGCGATTGCTAGCAAAGTATAAAACCAACCTCTGGTTTGATCGACAGCTTCACAAATATAATCGGCTGTTCGGAAATTACTTGGATTATCTAAATCATTGGAAGCAACAGGCATAGAGCCAGAATCAAACCAACAATCTAAAACTTCAGGTACTCTCTTCCATGTTTCACCATGCTCATCAGTCCATGTGATCTCATCGATATGAGGTTTATGTGGATTATCAATTGTTTTATTGGTCAGCTTTTCTAATTCATCAAAAGAACCAATTACCTTAATTTCGCCTTTGCTGTTTTCCCATATGGGCAGCGGTGAACCCCAAAAACGCTCACGAGAAATTGACCAATCAATATTATTTTCTAACCACTGACCAAATCGACCTTCTTTGATATGACCAGGAAACCAATTAACTTTTTGATTAGCTTCAATCAGTTGATTTTTGAATTTACTAGTCGCAACATACCAACTGGGACGGAGATAATAAATAAGTGGATTATTTGTTCGCCAATTGTGCGG
>DUDU01000098.1 GCA_005110395.1 Candidatus Melainabacteria bacterium
AAAGGCAATTGCAAGAGGATACAGAAATTTTGACAATTTTAGAATTTCCATTTTATTTCATCTCGGAAAATTAAGTCTTTACCCCTAAATTCACTCATTTCCCAGATGAACCAACTGAAGGAAATATACAAAATAAATTAATCGTATCCTTCTAAAAATCCCAAAATTTCCTTGAAAGGGATTTTAAACCCTCTATTTCTGAGGCCCCTTCGGGGCTGGGTAATGCTCTGAGCTTATCAAAGGAGAATAAAAAACAAAATTACAAAAGCTCCCTATCTTTTGCTTTGAAGAAAGGAACTAGTGTTTAACTGCTCGAATTGACGATAATATTTTTCCTTGTAGCTACTGTTTTTTGTCGCAATCAAGGGGTCAAAAATAAAGAATTTCGCAATAGCGAGCCTTTACACAAAACAATTTCCTGTTTGCTGGGGGATTAACTCTCTTCGCCCATCGGGCAACTCTCTCTTGACAAGTCTGCAACGACCGTAAGAAAAACAGAGAAGAGAAAACTGCAAAAACGTAACTCCCATCTCACTTTAGGAGATAGACAGGGAGTGATATTGAACTTAACAGCGGCTTTTAGGCTTTGTGAAAGGTAAACTAAACGAAAACTAGGCTTCTAATTTGGGGAAAAGATCTAAATCTATATCGCTATAAATAAAAGCTTTCTTACCATCACTTTTTCTGACTTTGCCTTTTTTGGTTGATCTCTTATGAGCTCTATCAGCGGTTGTATTAACTCTAGTGACTTTGCCTTTAAATAAGCTCTCAAATTCTTTAGCAATTTCATATTTATTTGCAGAAGGTCTAACCAAAAAGGTATAGCACTTTCTCTGAGCGGCTTGTGTTGTTTTGAAAGTAATTAGCGGAGCCAGAATTGCTCTTTGTTTTCTTTCAATCGTAGTTTTAGTTGCTTCAGCTGACATTATGCATTAACTCCTTCTTTTTGGCCTTTTCTGAGTTTTCTTGTTAGAAGCCAAGCTTCAATATTTTTAATTGATTGTTGATCGGTAATTGTTACTTCGGCATTGAATAAATCATGAACATTTAAATTCTGCCAAAAAATGATTTTGCATTTTGGAAGATTTCTAAAACTTTTATAAATTGCTTCAGAACCTTCATTGCTTTGATCCAAAATCAACAAAACTTTTTTCTCAAGTGCTTCTAACCCTATAAGAAAAGAAGTAGCTTCCTTAGTTTTGGGTTCAGACCATTTTGGAAAAGTATCTAAAATTTTCAAATCATCTTTTTTGAGTGACAAAGCAGAGCAAAGCGCTTTTAGTCTTGCTCTTCGTGGCATATCAACACTAATAAAATGTGGCTTTGGCCCGAACATAACGCCCCCGCCCTTCCAGAGAGGTGAACGATTCGATCCAGCACGTGCTTTACCAGTACCTTTTTGCTTCCATGGTTTTGCGCCCCCACCTCTGACTTCACCTTTGGTTTTGGTAGAAGCTTTTCTGAATGGGCGGGTATGTTGAAGCAAAAGCAATTGATGAACTAAACCAGGATTTGGCTCATTCAAAATCACATCTTCGGAAATTTCTAAGTCGCCGACTTTTTTATTTGTAGAACTATATAAATCTAATTTCATAATTTTATCTCCTTAAGCCGAATCCTAAGCTGCCTTTCTCTTGCCAATCAACAAAGCTGTTTTATTCCATTCACCTTTTTTCTTGCTAGGTTTAATTGAAAGAATTGCCCCATCAAAACCTGGAATTGCTCCTTTAATAAGGACAACTTTTTTCTCGGGTAAATATTTAAAAACTTGCAAATGTGAAATCGTAACGTCATTATCTTCACGTCCTGGCATATGCAGACCTTTGAAAACTCTTCCCGGGGTTGTACCAGCACCGCAAGAACCAATTTGTCTGTGATGCTTTGTACCGTGAGTCATTGTTCTCCGACTCTGATTCCATCTCTTAATTCTTCCAGATGTACCTTTTCCAATTGGTCTACCAGTTACATCAATCGAAGAACCTTCTTCGCCAAGCACTTGAACTACGTCTAATTCTTTGCCTACTTCATAAGCTCCTAAAACTTCTTCGGAAACTCTAAATTCTTTTAGCCTTCTAAGAAGTGGCAATTCTGCTTTTTTGAGGTTGCCAACTTGAGCCTTGCTGAGCTTACTTTCTTTGGTTTCTTCATATCCAATCTGAAGGGCGGTGTAACCATTTTTTTCTTTAGTTAGTTTTTTGGTTACAACATTTTCAAGAAGTTGTACAACAGTCACTGGAACAGCATTGCCATCTTGATCAAATACTTGAGTCATTCCGACTTTTTTTGCAATTAATCCTAATGTTGAGTTTTGCATTATTTTTTCTCCTCTAATACTTGCACTTTAACCCCAACGCCTGCGGGCAAATCAATTTTTTGAAGCGCACTCATAGTTTCATCAAATGGATTAATGATTTCAATAATGCGATTATGAACTCTGATTTCAAAATGCTCACCAGAACGCTTATCTACGTGAGTTGAACTATTAACGCAATAACGTCTAATTCTAGTAGGTAAAGGAATAGGACCGCTAATATCTGCTCCTGTTTGCTTGATGATTTCAGCCATTTGGAGAGCGACTGCATCTATTTGCCTGCAATCATAGCTTTTAAGCCTAATTCTTACTTTATTCACCTTATTTGCCTTGCTTGGCTTAGCGGTGGCTTTGGGCGTAGAGGACACTTTAGGTGAAGTGTTCTTGTCTTTTTTTGTTGTTTTAGGAGAACTCATTGTGCGCTTTCTTTATAGAGAGCTAAATGTTTAGTAATATAAATTTTCGAGTTTGAAATTATAACCTGAAAATAAAGTGTGAATGTCAATCTAATTTAATTTAACTAAATTTAGTTTTGAAATTTATATAAAAAATACTGATAAAGCCTAAATAGATTATTCGGTCAATGTTACAATCTTGAACTCCTGTTCAATTACTTATGGGCCATTACCTCAGTTGGATAGAGGACTCGGCTACGAACCGAGGTGTCGGGGGTTCGAATCCCTCATGGCTCACCACTTTAGATTTTGCCAATTTTGTAAATAACTTATTTGTTGAGAATCATCAATGCCATTCATTGAGAAAAATATTCAAGAAAACATAGATTTGAAAACTACTATTGATCAGGCCATTATAGGATTAGGTGTAGCTGGGAATTTTGCGGGACATCTTGAGCAAGCTGGTGAAGTAAATGATTTTACGAATGTAGCAGTATCAGAATCTAATGCACCAAAAGGAATTTTTCCATTTTATTTACCCTCAAAAACTGGACATCATTTAGAAAGTTTTCCTCTTTCCAGCGAATTTATCAAAGCTCCAGCAGATCAGCACAATATTCAAATTGAGCCCGAAATTGCCATTTTCTGTTGTTTAGAATATGAAGAAACAACAGAAGAGAAAAACAAAAAAGTAATCAATATTATTCCTAAGCAATTTGCAGCTTACAATGATTGTTCCATTCGCAGAGAAGGTGCTAAGAAAATCAGTGATAAGAAAAATTGGGGAAATTATTCCAAGGGCGTTTCAAGCCAGCTAATTTTAATTGATAAATTTTCTAAAGGCGGAATAATGGATGATTACCGCATTGCTTGCTATTTGGGAAGAGATGGGCGCTTTCATGAATATGGAATTAATAGTCCTGTGCTTGGTTATAGTTATCTCTATGAAAAGCTCATCAATTGGATGATTGAGAAAATGAATGTCCAGAAAAATGATGGCCCACTTGAGTCAATCAGCGATTTATTGAAGCAATGCGATTATCCAGAATATGCACTTATCAGTATTGGCGCTACAAAATATACAGAATTTGGTGAAACTAATTATTTGAAATTCGGAGACAAGCTCTTTGTGATTGCTTACGATTCTTCTATTTATTCCAAAGATTTAATTGAAGAATTAATAAATCAAAACAAATTACATTGCGAAGGAATTTCGGCTCTTGTTCAGGAAGTTGTTTAGAAATTACAAAGACTTCGTATTCAAATACTCTATTAATTAATATGAGAAATTTTCAGATTATCAATTCTCCTCATTCCTTCAATTTGGGTTTCTCTTTGATGTTCGGCATTTAAAATCAAACCACTGAATGAATCCCATTCAAACATATTTTTGTCTTTCAATTGAATAGAAGTCGGATTTCTTTGATTAGAAGATGATCTCGTAGAACTTGAAAGAATCTTTGCGATTTTATCTTTGTCTAATACTTGATTCATTTGAATACTTATAACATTGTGGTTATCAGATGATTTGCTAATTTCTGCTTTTGTAATTAATGTTCCAGTAAATGCTTCACCACCAAGAATATTTGGTAGAAGAATATCATCGGATTTATCTATCCCAAGAGAAACCTCTTGTCCGCATGGAAGATGATACAGTCTGATATCTTGCAAATAAAAAGTTTCAAGATCTTCTTTAGTTTTGTATGTTGATTTTAATTGCTCAAAAGCCTGACTATATAAAGAATTCTGCGGCAATTGTTGAGAAACATAATCAAGACTGTGATCTAAAAACGTTTTCACTTCATCAACATTGACTAGTTCTAAAAATGCACCATTTTGGTCAACTCTATAAACAATCCTCAATCCCTCAGTTATTTTGGATAAGGCTTTAACTAAAGGAGTACTATCATTGACTTGAATATCTTGAAAAACCCATTCTAATTCTTTGTTTGTTTCATTGTCACGAATAACTTTCAACTTAACTTTACATGAAGAAGTTAGACCTTTATTTGGCTGATTATCAGTGTATTGATTTCTATATTTTTCTATAAACAAACTTCTTTGTTGAATGTCACCCCAATTACATCGAATCACAATGGTTTCAGGTTCTTTGGCATTAACTGACTCTTCAAAAGAAAGTAAAAGAATACTAATTATCAAATAAATACAATACTCAAATCTTCTTTTGTGTAACATAGACGAATAGTTTTTGTTCAATGAGTTTTAAAGTATAAGTCATTAATGTCTCTATTCCCCATCAATTTTCGAGAAGCTCTACTCAGCGACATATTCATTATTCAGGTAATTGCAAATAAATCCTGGCGAGCCACATATACTGGCCTAATCACGAATGAACAAATTGATTATTTACTTAGGCTTTGGTATTCACAATCAGCATTGGAAAGGCTAATTCAAGATCAAGATTATAAATTCTATTTGGTAATTGATATTGAGGAGCCAATCGGTTTTTTTAGTTATTTTCCTGATTCTGAAAACAAGCATTTATTGCGAATAGGACGAATATATTTATTGCCAGAAGCCCAAGGCAAAGGTTATGGCTCGCAAATAATGAAATTCATAGAAAGCTTTGGTAGAGAGCTTGGTTTTAAATCAATAGAATTAAATGTCAATCAGGGAAATAGCGCCATTCGGTTTTATGAAAAGCGGGGTTTTGAAATACTCAGGGAAGAAAATATTCAAATGGACAATCACCAATTTATTGATCTAGTTATGGGAAAGAGTATTTGAAATGAAAAAATATTTGCTAGCCATTGACCAAGGAACAACCAGCTGCCGAAGCATCATATTCAATTTGCAGGGTGACGTTATTTTTACCGCTCAGGAAAAACTAGGACAAAATTATCCCCAAGCTGGTTGGGTTGAACAAGATCTCGAAATTCTCTGGCAAACTCAACTCCAAACTATTAAAGCTTGTCTCACACAAGTTGCCCCCGCTGAGATTCTATCCATTGGAATAACCAATCAGCGCGAAACAATTGGATTGTGGGATAAACAAGGTAAGCCGCTTACTCCCGCTATTAGCTGGCAATGCAATCGAACTAAAGACTCCCTGGAATACATCACCTCAGCTGAATTGCAAGATCAAGTCAGGAAAATTACAGGCTTGCCCATTAATCCATATTTCTCAGCGAGTAAACTCAATTGGCTTATTAAAAATAGTTCGGTAGATCTGCAAAATAAAATCAAGAATGGTGAAGTATTAGCTGGCACTATTGACTCTTGGCTTTTATTCAAGCTAACAGGCAATCAAAATCATTTTACGGATTTGTCAAATGCCAGCCGAACTCTGCTGCTCGATATTAGAACGGGTAACTGGTCCGATGAATTACTCAAAATATTTGAAATCCCAAAAGAAATATTGCCTCAGCTGAAGCCCTGTCAAAGCAATTTTGGATTGACCAGCAAAGAAATATTGGGTTGTGAAATTATGATTGGCGCAATGATTGGTGATCAGCAAGCAGCACTTTATGGACACGGATGCTTGGAGCCTGGAATGGCGGAGTTGACCTGCGGCACTGGCGGATTTCTCTTAAGTAATATTGGGGCTAATTGTGGACAAGATCTCAATCTCAAAGAAGGATTACTCACTAGTATTGCTTGGCAGCTTCAGAAGGATGATATTGAAGAACTAACTTGTTTATCGAAAGAAAAGGGAATCCCTAAACAATCAAATTCTTCAACCCCCACCCCCCTGAAAGGGGACTCCAGAATAGAACATGAAAGTCCCCGCTCGTCTGCTTTAGGGGATTGCAAAGCCCAAAACCGAGAAATCATTTATACGCAAGAAGCTTCAATACTCTCAATGGGTTCTATGATTGAGTGGCTAGCTCGTTTAGGAATAATAGATAAAACTTCTGATTTAGATGAGCTTATTAATGAAGCCAAAGATATTGATGATTTGCAAATAATGCCAACTATTACGGGTTTCGGTTCGCCCTACTGGTCACTGAATCAAAAAGCCGAGATGCACGGACTTTCAGCGGGAATTGGTAGTGGTGAAATTTTGCGAGCAACCATGAAGGCTTTAGCTTTTCGCGTGAAACAAGTTACTAGCAGCTCTATTCATGAACTGAGAATTGGTGGGGGGCTGTCAAAGAGTAATTTCTTTTGTCAGTATTTGGCAGATTTGTTGGGGATTGCAATTAAAAGATCTCAAAACACTGAGGCAACCGCTTGGGGCGCAGCAATTATGTCTCATCATGAATTTAAACAAGAGGATTTACTCTCAGTCTGGAAAGCCGAAAAGGATTTTATGCCGAATATAGAGAAATCTCAGTCTGCAAGAGCTGCTTATGAAAAGTGGTTAGACAGATTTTTTTAGTGATTAACCCTTAATTGTTTTATAAATTTGCAAACTTTTATAATTTATGGCAAATTAAGAAAAAGTTTTAGAAAATTTATAAAAAGCTAAAGTTTTGTTAGGAAACATTTTACGCATGGAATAAGTCTTTATAATTATTATATTAGGAGGCTCGTTTTGTTATGTCTTCAATAATAGAAAAGAACGACAAAATAATAATGTCATTAAGCAAGGACGAAATCTTCAAAATAGAAGATAAAACTGAAGAAATTTTAGATGCTTTTTATGGGCAATCAAAAATTATTCCTCCTGTTGATTTATATAAGATTTTAGCTAAAAATAAATTAGAGCTGGAATATGGTGATTTTGGCAATCCTGAGGTATTGGGAGCACTTTTCAGAGATGAGAGGAAAATAGTTGTTCAGTACGACACATCTCTTAAAAGACAATTATTCACAATTGCCCATGAACTAGGTCATTACTCTCTCCATAAACATAAAGAGAAAGATGTTTATCTCAGAGATGTTGCAAACTTAGACGATCCAACTATAAAGAAAGAAGAACAAGAAGCTAATTGGTTCGCTGCAAGCCTATTGATGCCAAAAAATGCATTTATGTTTTTCTATAGATATAATCCAAGCATTACTTTCTTGTCAGAAACGTTTCAGGTATCACAAAGCGCTGCTTTTTATCGTTTGCAAAATATTCAGGCCTTAGTTTGAAATTAAATTAAATATACTCTGATGCAAAATGAAGATACTCAAATTAAGTATATAAAGATTGGAAGTAACCACAAGGCAATAAAAGATCTTCAAGTTAAGAGAGAAGAAGCTCAAGAAGCCTATGATCTTGCAATCGAAGATACCAAATGGAAGCAAAATACAAGGAAATCTTATAATTGTTTTTTCTTATCGCTGATTGCAATACAAAATGCCATTGTTTTTGGGCTTGTAATATGGGCTTTCGTTACAAATAAACTTGCTGATTTGAGTGTTGTCTTAGGGGTCATCATTACAGGGACTTTGGTGGAAACTTACTTTTTATTGAGAATAATGGTTTATTTTGTTTTCTCAGAAATCGATTATACGAAACTGAAGAAGTGAGATTTAATATAGAAAAGCTCATTCATGAATAAAGTTGGTTTAATTTGGTTTAGAAATGATTTGAGAATTCATGATAATGCTGCACTAAGTCAGGCAAATCAGGAATGCGATTTATTAATTCCGCTATACTGTTTTGATCCAAGGCATTATGCAAAAACTCATTTATTTGGTTTTGAGAAAACTGGTTTTTTTCGCGCACAATTTCTAATTGAGAGTATTCAGGATTTAAATCAATCATTGCAAAGTCTTGACTCAGCGCTGATTCTAAGAAACGGGAATCCAGAAAATATTATTCCTGCACTTGTTAAGGAATTTGGGGTTTCGCAAATATATTGCCATAAAGAAATCACCCATGAAGAAATAAATGTAGAAAATGCTCTACTCAAGGCCCTAAATAATGATTCAAAGAAGAACTGCCATGTCCAATTTTTTGAAGGACATACTTTATATCAAGCTTCCGAATTACCTTTTTCTATACAACAAATTCCGCAAGTTTTTACTCAATACAGAAATGCCGTTGAGAAACATTCCAAGATTAATGCCCCAATTCCTTTCGCTGGAAGCAACTTGAAAGATTTACCTCAAGGATTAGCAAGCGAAAAAATACCTAGCTTTCAAGATTTAAATATTGAAGAAAAACAAGTTGATGTTCGTAATCAAATGAATTTTGCTGGTGGTGAAACTGCTGGACTAAAGAGACTAAAAGAATATATTTGGGATAAAGATTTACTCAAAACCTATAAACAAACTCGAAATGGTCTTTTGGGAATGGACTATTCATCGAAATTTTCTCCATGGCTTGCTAATGGATGCCTGTCGCCCAAAATGATTTATCAGGAAGTTCAGAAATATGAAAGAGAAAGAATAAAAAATGATTCAACTTATTGGCTTATCTTTGAACTGCTCTGGCGAGACTTTTTTAGATTTACGGCTCAAAAACAAGGCAATCAGCTTTTCAGATCCAATGGATTACAGCCACAGAAAAAAATTAAATGGAAGACAGATCATGATTTATTTTTGAGTTGGAGTAATGGTGAAACTGGCATTCCCTTTATAGATGCAAACATGAAAGAGCTCAATGCAACTGGGTTTATGTCAAATCGTGGTCGGCAAAATGTTGCAAGTTATCTGACCAAACATTTGGGTTTAGACTGGCGAATGGGCGCTGAGTATTTCGAATCTTTGCTGATTGATTATGACGTTTGTAGCAATTATGGCAATTGGGCTTATATTGCTGGTGTTGGCAATGATCCAATTGATCGAATTTTTAATCCGCACAAACAAGCTGATCAATATGATTCTAAAGGGAAGTATGTTGAGTATTGGCTTGGTGAGAGCATTGTAGAGAAGCAAACAAGTTTATTTGATTGAATCTTGCTTTATCTTTTACCTCATGACACCAAGAGTTTAAAAGCCCTCTCCCCCCGTCATTCTGAACTTGTTTCAGAACCTCTACTAAAGCTAGAGGGGAGCCAGAAATTCAGAATTCCCCTTTCTCTGTTACGTCTTGCATCCTGGCAGGCTTGTTAATAGAAAGGGACTACCGAAGCCAGGCACAAGCGGGATGCGGACTTCACTTATCCGAGGAGAGAGTTACATACAGCTTATAAGATAATTACTTCTGGGAAGGATAAGTTATACAATCTCCGTAAACTTGCGCTAGCGTTCTCAGCATTTTTTCACTAGTAAATTTTTCTTCAAATATTTTTCGATTTGTCATTCCCATTTGCTCTCTCAGAGACTCAGAATTTATCAGTGTCTGCAAGCAATTGATAATAAGGTCGAATTGATTATGTTGAATTAAAAATCCATTTTTCTGATCTTGAATTAATTCACTAATACCACCAACATCCGATGCAACAACTGGCAAGCCTGCTCTCATAGCTTCTAATATGCTGATTGGCAAGCCTTCTCGGTCTGAAAGCAAAACCAAAACATCAACCGAATTCAACAAATCAGATATATTCCTAATTTCTCCAAGAAAATGAATTTGATTTTTCAAACCTAACTGTTCGGCCAATTGCTCTGATTCACTCAACAAAGGCCCATTTCCAGCAAATAGCAAATCAACTTTATTCCTAATTTCTAAATTCAATTTAGCAAAAGTTTGAATGAGTAAATCCTGTCTTTTAGGCTCTGCAAAACGTCCAACCATTAATATATTGAGCTTGGATCTTGTTTGCAAGAATAAATTCCCAGGAATCAAATCTTGTTCTTCATTTTCTAAAGAAACTAGCTGGCTAATACCATTGTGAATAACTTGTAATTTTGAATAAGGAATTAGCTTGACTGACTGAGCCAGTTTTTTGTCAAAATCAGAAACACAAATAAGTCTCTGAGTAAGCCAGCTCATTGTGATTTCCGAAATAAGCGCAATTATTCTTTGTGCAGATTTGACTTCCGGATGAAATGCCCAGCCATGCGCTGTAAAAATACTTGGTTTATTACAAATGAAAGCCGCCAGCCTACCAATAACTCCAGCTTTAGATGAATGACAATGAATAAGATCTGGCTGAATTTCTTTAATTAGTTTTATTAATTTGATAAGAGATTGAAAGTCTTTGGCTGGACTAATTTCGCGTACAAGCTCAGGCAAAATCTTATATTCCTGCTTGACTTCTTCCAGATTGTCTGTTAGGAAGCCGGCTTCACCAACAATTACACAAAAATCAAAATTCTCTTTTAAGCCATTTACTATTTCAAGCAAATGAGTTTGTGCTCCACCGCATTCAGCCAAAGTAATGATTTGAAGAATTTTTTTCTTTGCCATAGACGCAGTCATAGAATTTGATGAATTGTAAATAGTTTTTATTTCCCTTTGAGTGAGGAATTCAAAGGGTGAGTATATTCTTTGTACAGTTCAAAAAGAAATTTGACTCTTTCTAATTCACTCTTGAAATTAGTTTTTCCGTAACATTTATCTACAGCCCGATCAATAGCCTCGTGAGCCTCAAGTAAATCGGCGGACATAAGTAAAGGATTATATAAATCAGCCAATGTGCTTCCTTGCGATTGATACTTTTCACGAACTTTAAGCATTATTTCAACGGCTTCTTCTACCGCTCTGATCTCCCCTCGTCCTTTAGGAGAGGGGTCGGGGGAGAGGGCTTTAGGCCAAGGGAAATTATTGTAAGTCAATTGATTTGAATACCTGTAATCACTTTTCAATCTTCCACTAGTTAGACCAGTCCAAGTCATATGCATTTTAGAGGTAATGATGCCAAGATGATAAAGACCCGCATAAGGAACTATTTGCAAATCGTTTGCAGCTATTACATCCGAACTATTTAAGAATCCGATTGGAATATACTGTCTGTTTTCAGATGAAGTTCTTGGAATCGCAAGATACAAAATTCCATCATCTGGCTGTCTATCTTCCGTAAACAAAGCTGGAGTCTGCGCCTTATTCTGAGTTGGGATCTTTGTACTTGCCTGCCTCATTGAACGAACTTTTGCTAACCTATCAAGAATATCTGGAACTAACTGAAGCTCCTTGGGATTAACGTTCTTCAGCCAAAAGCAAAATCTCACATTGTTATGGATAAAATCTTCCGCTCCCATATAACGCCGAATCCAATTTCTTGTTTTGGGTTCTTTTTCAACACAACTCGCTCTCTCATCCTCAGATAGAAGAAGATTGCCACCATCTGCTGGGATACTACCATTGATTATGATTGGAACATCACAGATTGGTTGACTTCTGCTTTGAATGATTAAATCATCGCAATCAATCAAATATGGATTTATATTTTCTACAGATATTTCTTGCGGTACTGAAGTAACAGTTTCGTATTCATAGAGTCTTGAAGAGCTTTCTAAGCCCTCACCCCCAGCCCCTCTCCTAAAGGACGAGGGGAGCAATACTTGATTTCCCTTTGTTTTATTTATGATTTCCTGAATCTCAGATAAAACTTTGTAAATATTGTTCAACACTTCTTCATTGCGAAATCTAATTACTTGTAAACCGCATGATTCGAGACACTCAGTTCTCAGTTGATCATATTCTTTTTGTTCTTCATGAATTTCTCCATCTACTTCAATTACTAAATTCAATTCAAAACAATAGAAGTCAACTATAAATTGCTCAATAACATGTTGCCTTCTAAATTTCACCCCTAATTTTTGATTTCTAATTGCTTGCCACAGCTCATTCTCAGATGGAGTTGCGTCTTTTTTCATTTCTTTGGCGTAAGGCTTTAATGCCTTTAAAATTTCATTATTTCGAAATGACAATAAAGTTGATCTTGTATTGCTCCCCTCGTCCTTTAGGAGAGGGGTTGGGGGTGAGGGCTTTAGCTTGAACCCAATAATTACACAAAATACAGCGGCTTTTCCTCTAGCCTCATTCATCCATTTGAATGTTCTATGTGCAAAGCTGATTTTCACACCCTTGCTTAAAAGGTAACCCCACAAAATACCAACCTGCTCACCCTGAGTAATTGAGTTAGTTGAAACAAAAGCCACCTGAATATTTGTTCCTTGAATGAATTCAGCGGCTTTTACATACCAACAGCAAACATAATCCAAAACACCATAACCTTTTTTAATTGTCGGTTTAAATACAAACTCAATATCCTCGTTTTGTTCTTTATTCCTTAATTGTTTACCAATGAATGGAGGATTACCAAGAATATAATTCAATTCTTTCTTAGACACTATCTCGTTCCAATCAAGCCCTAAAGAATTCCCATGAACTATTGTTGCTGAAGTTTTTAATGGTAAACGATCAAAATACTGTCCAAACTCTAATGACATTTGCATATTCATTTGATGGTCTGTGAGCCACAGTGAAACCTCTGAAATTCTTGCGGGAAATTCTTCGCATTCAATACCAAACATTTGATCAACATTTACTTTTGAAATTAATTCAACCGAAACCGCCATCTGTTGATGTGAAGCATCTTTCAAATATTGTTTTTGTTTTATTACTTCAAGCTCTAACAATCTAAGCTCTCTATAAGTAATAACCAAGAAATTACCGCATCCACAAGCTGGATCAAGAAACTTTAAGCTTGCTAATTTATTGTGAAATTCCTCAAGATGTTTTTTGTTGTTTTTTACTTTCTCAAACTCAGCTTTCAAATCCTCCAAGAACAAAGGCTTAATAAGTTTGAGTATATTTGCTTCAGAAGTATAGTGTGCTCCTAGTTCTCGTCTCTCCTTTGGATTCATGATTGATTGAAACATTGATCCAAAAATAGCAGGAGAAATATAATTCCAATCCAAAGAACAACATTCAAGTAAAATATTTCGAGTTTTGCTATCAAAAGCGGGAGTTCGTAAATTCTCAGAAAATAATTTTCCATTTACATAAGGTAAATTAGCTAAATCTTCATCTAAGTTCTTTTGTCGCTTATTACTCTCTGAATCAAGTACTTCAAAAAATTGATTCAGAAAAGCACCCAGATCGGTTCCATCTTCTTTTGTTTTCTCTTCAATGCAATAACAAAAATGATCTTTCTCAAAAATTCCTGCATCTTCAGAAAAGAGACAGAACAAAAGACGCATTAAATAAACTTCTAATTGATGTCCTGAATATCCATTCTCTTCCAGAGCATCGTGAAGCTTGCCCATTCTCTCAACCGCTTTCACATTGACTGGATCTTCTGGCTTAATTTCCTTTTTTGTATATCCAGCAACAAAAAGCAATAAATCAATTTTGTTTACAAGCTCTGAAAGGTTGAATTCATAATCCTTGCTTTCATCCAAGTCATATAGCTTAAACTTCGCAAAGTCAGAAACAATAATATATTTGGGTAATTCATCGTCTTTCAACCCATGAAAATATCCAAAAGCTTGATCAGTTGCTAGCTCCAAATCTTCACCTTGTGATTTGTGCTCACAAAGAAGCCGCTGAGGCCAAAATACATCTATTCTTCCAAGCTTATTATTTAGCTTTTTGACGGACTTTTCAAAATAAGCTACTTTGCGTCTATTCAGACCAAAAACTTTAAAGAATTCATTCCAAAAAGTTTGTGCTTCTGCCCTTTCACTCGTCACTCCTTTCCACTCTTTGGAAAAAGCTATTGCCCTGTTTTTAATTTCATTTATGGAAAGGTTCATTGTTTCAGAGAGCCAATATAAAATTTATTTGCATTTTATTATCAATCACGTTAGCAAAAATTATTTCCAGCTTGCTGAAATTCATTCCCTCCTCAGCGAGATGAAGCTACTTATAATGCCTCATGGCGTGCGAATAAAGCTTGACATTCTGCTTGTGCCTGCCCTAGGGCACTCTCACTTAACAGCGGAAGGAGAAGACACGAATTTCTGACTCCCCTCTCGCTTTAGGAGAGGGGTCGGGGGAGAGGGCTCTCAAGTTTTGCGCAATTCATTATCAATCAACTACTAATCAACCAAAGTCACGCAACATTTTGATAATTTCCATACGGCCTTTTTCTTCTTGCGAAATCATTCCACGCGCAAATTCCTCTAAATAAATACTTGCTCCCTCAACAATGTCGAGCAGAAGCTTGTATTGGACTAAAGCTTTTTCCTCATGAGCTAAACTTTCTTTGAGAATGTCAAGAAGAGAATGTTTAAAAGTTTCTTCAATTGAGGATATTTTCACGCTTGGATGTCCATTAAGCCCCGTCAAAATCTCACCAACAGCTTCTGCGTGAGCAAGAGATTCATTGGCCTGACCGCGCATAAACTGAACAATTGGGATGCGGTTCGGACCAGTTATCATAAGCGCATAATGGGTGTAGAGCACGACTCCAGCCAATTCCAATTCGAAAATAGAATTCAAAATCTCGGTTGTAGCTTTATTATTTAAATCTTTCATAATTTGTTTTACCTTCTTATTTGTCGAATTACTTTATTAACTCAATTTTACGCAGAAACAATTATCCTGTTTGCTGAGATTAATCCTCTACTACCTTCGGGCACTTCTCTCTTGGCAGCGAAAGGAAAGCACCAATTTGTGACTCCCCTCTCGCTTTAGGAGGGGGGCTGGGGGAGAAGGCTTTTAAACTTTACGAAAGGTAAGTTATTAAATTCTAAAAATAATTCTCAAACCAATTTTAAGCTTCAAAGTAGATTTGGATTTTAATCAAACAGGCTATTCGACATCAAATATTTTAAACAAGGCGGAAAACCCTAAAATTTTGCAACAATTAATTATTGGCTCCCCTCTCACTTTAGGAGAGGGGGTGGGGGAGAGGGCTTTTAAACTGTATGTAAGGTGAGTTATTACAGTATTTACCGCACAATTTGCTTCAGAGTTTTGTAAATTTCCAAATTAGGTGTTTGAAATAATTTACTTTGTGGAATTTTCCATATACGCAACTTAATTCTTTGTTTACCCAGTAATTTAAGGAAAAACAGGAAAATCAAACCTATGCAAAAAGAAAAAAAAAGCGATTGTCCTGTAGATGTTTGGTTAAGTGCAAAGATCTGCTTTCCAGACGGACAAAGAGGTTTTGCTATCGGCAAATTAATCGAGGAAGTCGACCGCTCAGTCAGCTTAATTCTCACCCTGGATCAAAATTTATTATCTGGAGCCAAAGAAGCTGAAGCCAAAGATATTTTAGGAGGTTTGTCAGCGCTTAATTCAGTTTTTGCCACCCCAAACAAAAACCTTGCTAATTTACCTCGCGGGAGCGCTGTTTTGTTGGCACCTCCAAGATTGTTTGGCGTAAAGTTCTGGATTGCAAGATTAGGCGAACCTACTGGCCTAACAGGCAGCACGGGGAAGAAAGATACAAAGGAAGCCTCAATAACTTATGAATTACTTGAATTGAAGAAATTAAAGAACTTTTTAGAAGCACGTTCTTGCCCTAGAGTGGTTTTTCACACACCAATTTTATTAATTAATCAAAAGAGTTATTCTGCTACTCAATTTTTTTCTTATGACATTAGCCAAAAAGGCGTTAGCATAGCTCTAGACAAAGACTCATCTCCTGAAGCCAATTTTGAAATCAATGAAAATTATTTATTGCAGATTCAAATTCATGAAGGAATGAAAATGCCTCCACTCAATTACAAATGCGTTCACATTAGAGAAGACATTATCACTGGCACCAAAATCGTTGGCTTCTCACTGAATGACCGAAAAGCCAACGATCCTGACGTCGAATACAATTTGACTTTACTTTCCTGGTCGGACAATTCATTAAGCAGCTCAGATGATGACAAGGAAGAAGCTTAATTAAACTAATTTCATAATCCATCAATTTTCAGGTTGAATAAGCCTTATATTAGTGAGCTCTCTAACGGGGGGAAACCAAAAGAGGCTCATTATAAAAACGTTTGCTTATAAAAGAAGTCTAAAGTTTAAAGCCGGCTCAATCCTTTATAACTGGAGCCGGCATATTTTTTTATTTAGAAAGAATCATTGATTAAGCCGTTTAACTGGGCTTAAATTACAAAAACAATTTATTTACCAGCAGTTTTTCTGGAATTCCACCATCCAAGAAGTGAAGATGCAATAAAAATACTTGAATAGCTACCAAAAACGGTACCGGCAAACATTGCACCTGCAAAAATTCTAGTAGTTTCACCACCAAAGAAAAGAAGAGCACCCAAAGTAATTAAAACAGTAAAAGAAGTAGATAAACTCCTAAACCAAACTTGCGCAATACTTTCATTTACAACTTGCGAGAAACTGCGCTTTTTGGAAACAAGTTTTGAATTCTCTCTAACTCTGTCAAAAACTACAATAGTGTCATGAATAGAAAACCCCAATACAGTTAAGCAGGCTGTTAAGAAGAGAATATTCACCTCTATACCAAAGAATAAACCCAAAGCAGCAAATAAACCAACCACGATTAATACATCGTGGCAAAGCGCAATTATTGAGCATATTGCAAAGTCTCTTCTAAATCTAAAGCTTACAAAAAGCAATATTCCAATTAATGCAACTAAAAGAGCAAGCAGTCCAGACTTCATAAGCTCTGGGCCTATGCTTCCGCTCACAGTATCAACTGACAAGATCTCAAATTCACCAAATGATTTTCTGAGTAAATTGTCTAATTTAGATCGATCATCAACTGATAAAACCTTTGTTCTAAGAACAAGCGAATCATTATTAGCAACCTGGGCGATTGAATCAGATCCTAATTTGCTATTTATTTTATCTAAAACTTTTTCTCTAACAGTTCCAGGAGTCAACTCTGAATTGATTTTTTGGAATTTATATTCAATTTTAGTACCGCCCACAAAATCGAGTCCAAGCTTTACTGGTGAACCAAATTGAAGGCATGACATTACAATTGCAATAATGCTTAGCAAAATCAATATGCCAGAAATGGATAACCAAATCTTTGTATTTTCAACAATTTTAAATGGTACAACCACACTAGATGATTGACTTGAAGATTGATTTAGATTCTTCCCAGAATTTTTATTAGATTCAGATTTTTGTTGAGTTGAGGCTATTGAATTCATCGGCGCTGAAATTATCGATCAAACATTTCCATGAATATATCAATTTCTTGAGGAATTTTTATGCAAACTTGAAAATCTTCAATCTTTAATCTAAATTGCAAAAAACCATTTCAACCCAAAATGTTAAGAACCATAAACAAAACAAAGCTCAATCACTTTGAGACTTACTATTTATCTTGGCAAAAATTAATTTATAGGACTATTAATTCTCAACTTAATTGTTTTTTGTGGATGAAACCTTAGTTTGCTGCTTAGCAACGTAATCGATAGCAGCTTTATCGGGAATTAGAAACAAGTCTTTGACAATTGGATCTTTATTATCGGCAATTATTCCAAGTATGACTTCAAGACTGGTTACATCAATTTCAACTAAATTAGCTTTTTCTGGACTTTTTTGTTTAAAACGATTAGTTAAGCTTTCCACTTCAGCTTTTTCGAAGAAAATTGGAATAACCTGCTTGCCGTCTTTTTCAATAGTGATATAACCTTTGTTATCTTTTAATTTGGAAATAAAGAGTGGAATTCCTTGAAACTTATCATCAGCATTAATTTTATTCCCCTTTTGCTTAAGCATATCAAGGGCAACAGAGGACTGTTCTTCGCTGGATATATAACTAAATACAATTCCTTGCTTATTGCCTGCATTCTCAGCATTCATTTTATAAGCTTCAGCTAATGAAATTGGAGTAACTCTTAAGTCTTGAGAAAGCTTAGGATCTCGATCTTTTAAATTATCAATAAATGCTTGAGCGTCAGAAGGCAGTGTAAATGCTCCAGCTAAACTACGATCTTGGCCTTCTACTTTTTCAGTTGCAATAAGAGGAGAACCTTTGGAATTAGTAATTGTGAAAACAGGAATATAAGATAATTTCTCGGTGATTTCTTTTTCGGTAAGAACTTGAGCACTTTCAACTTCTGAAGATTGACTTAGAGACTTTACGTTTTGTTTGCCTTTGCTATTAACTACTTGCTTCTGCTGTAGCTTTTCATCTTTTTGAATTTTATTAGTTGCTGCTTTTTGTGTATTAGTTTTAGCCGAAGGTTTATTTGAATTAGTCTCAGATACTGATTCTTTTTTCTGAACGGTTGCAGTTTTGGAAAATCCAGGCACAACCATAAGGCCAGAAATTAATCCAGAAATCAAAAAAGCTAATGAAAGAGATTGGAATTTATTCACTTTAATTTTCACTTTGAGAAATATCCGCTAAAAGTTTTATATAAGAATTTCATACTATCATCAAGTCTAAAATCCTTCTTATCAAATTGTTTATTAGCAAAAGGTTTTCATTTTCTCGCCTAGTACAGACAACCATTTAATCAACAAAAATCCCATCCAGACCTTTTAAAGTACTTGAATGGGATTAATTAGTTTTTGACAAAAATAAATTCAGGCTTGAAAAATACTAAGAATTAAACAGCTAACGGAATTTCTTGAGAATGAATATCTGAGTGAATAACTGAGGATTTAATTCCACCGCGTAATTGTTTAACTTGCCCCTTAGTTCTCATATTACTGATTGCATCTTCAAGCGCACCCATAATATTAATTGGATTAGTTGAACCGGTCGCTTTACAAACAACATTATGCAAGCCAGCACTTTCTAAAGCCATTTTCACTGACCAGCAGGCAATTAATCCTGTTCCCTTTGGTGCTTTGAGAAGAGTTAATCTAGTAGAACCAAAATGACCTTCAACATTATGAGGTATAGAGCCTTGATCAAAAGGCATTCTAATTAATGTTCTCTTTGCCTTTTCAATCGCTTTTCTAATTGCATCAACAACTTCAGCAGCTTTTCCCAAACCAACTCCGATATGGCCTTTAAGATCTCCAACTACTACTAGAGCTGAAAAACTCATGTTTTTACCACCCTTAACAACTTTGGTTACTCGCCTAATTTGAATAACTTTTTCTAGCCATTCACTTTCGCCACCATCTCTACCTTGACGATCATTACCTGATCTATTAGAGTCTCTGCCACCTCTTCTAGAGCTTCTATCATCTCCTGCCGCAGCTGGGGAATCTCCTGGCTTGGCGGACTTACTTACTGGGCCTTTAGCGCCTTTTGGTCTTGGTTGAAAATTACTCACTTTTCTTTATGATTACCTCAATTAAAACTCTAAACCTGATTCTCTAGCGGCTTCTGCCAAAGCTTCAATTCTACCATGATAGAGATGACCGCCTCGATCAAAAACAACTTGCTTGATATTTTTTTTCAAAGCTTTTTCTCCAATCAGTTTACCTACCAATTGAGCAGCTTCAATACTGCCTCCATGTGTTAATTTATCTTTTGTCGATTCTGCTTTAAATTCAGGATCGAGAGAAGATGCTGATACCAAAGTAATCCCTTTTGAATCATCAATTACTTGAGCATAAATATTTTTGCCACTTTTATGAGTTGCGAGTCTTGGTCTTTCTTCTGAACCTTTGATTTTTTTGCGGATGCGCAAATGCGCCCTTTTTGTTGCTTCTTGTTTACTTAGGGTTGCCATTTTATTTACTCCTTATTTTTTACCTGCTTTACCAACTTTGCGTCTAATCTTCTCGCCCTGATACATAACACCTTTACCCTTGTATGGCTCTGGTGGCCTAATTGAACGAATTTCGGCAGAGAATTGACCAACTTGATCTTTTCTTATCCCAGATATTTCAATTGTGGTCTGGTCTGGACAGGCGATAGTTAAGCCCTCTGGAACGGCGAATTCTACTGGGTGGCTAAAGCCAAGTGAAAGGACCAACTTTTTAGGTTGAGCTTGAGCCTTGTATCCAACTCCTACCAATAAAAGCTTTTTGGTAAAACCTACATTGACTCCCGTAAGAGCATTTTTGAGCAAACTACCATAAAGCCCATGCAATGCATTTAAATTGGCTTTTTGATCGGCTCCTTCTTTGATTGTGACGGAAGCAAAACCATCTTTAGTCTCAATCAAAAAATTATGATTAATTTCAAACTTGATTTCGCCCTTTGGACCATTAACAATAATAGTTGTCTCATCTTGCTGAGCTGTGCAGCCCTTTTCAAGTTTGATTAATTTTTTTCCTATTCGTGACATTTTCTTTAAGACCTAAATTATTTATTTGAAATTTTATTTGATTATTAGCTTATTCCTATTTTGCAAATCTCGAACATATCTCTTTAAGTACAAGACTAAAATAAAGTCTTTGCCTTAGCTGATTGTGCAGAGAATTTCACCGCCAACCCCTGTTTCACTAGCTTCTCTATCAGACAAAATACCTTTACTTGTTGTCAAAATAAAGATACTATTTTGAGATCTTTTACCTTGCTTCGAGCCAATTCTATGCGAAGCATAAACTCTACAGCCAGGTTTACTTTCTCTTTTGATGGACATGATAGCAGATTCTTTATTGACATATTTCAATTGAATCTTGATTTGTTTTTTTACATCATCAATTTGTTCAACTGTAAAGCCATGAATAAAACCCAATCGGTTGAGAGTTGAGGCAAGCGCTTCTTTTAATTTAGAATAAGGAATTACAACATTTTTCTTTTTGACCAACAATCCATTACGAATTCGGGTCAACATATCGGCTATTGGATCTGAATAAGACATTTGAGGTTTTAGTGATTCGGTTCTTTAATAATGAGGGGAAATAAATGATAGAAACTGAATTTTGGAGATTTTTGTTTCTAAATAAAAATGAAATTGAGAAGTTTATTTGAAAAGCAAAAATTTTAAAGCAAAACACAATACTTCAAATAAAGACTTCTTCAATACTGACCTACCAGCTTGCTTTACGCACGCCAGGTATTTGTCCAGTGTGAGCCATTTCACGGAAACAAATTCGACATATACCAAAATCTCTGATATAGCCTCTTGGGCGACCACAACGCCAGCAACGATTTCTCAACTGAATTGCAGATCTTGTACCCTGCTCAACCTGCTTTTCTTTTTTCTTTTCTCTCTCTATTACTGATTTTTTTGCCATTATTCTGAAATGTTTTCTTTAATTGTTGACTGTATTTTTAGAAAATTATTTAGTGAAGTATATGTTGCGTTTTGCTTTACAAATTTACTTTTCAAATTTTGAAGATAAGAAGTATATCCTGAATAGTCAATATTTAACTCTCTTTGGATAAAAAATCCTCAGCAGCCTTTACGAATGGAACTTATATGACCCTACAAAGTCTTAGATAAATAGAGGAGCCACGGAAAATTAAGGTATTGGATTAAGACAGATCGACAAGTAGGAAATGAGGTGAGATCATTGGAGAGAAGTACTGGAAGAGAGAATCTAATGAATTCAACATTAATTGATGCAATCATAGAAGAAAGAAGACCGCCAAACAAATTTCTGAGTGAAATGAAAATGGTGATTCCTTGGCAAAGAATAAGAGTATTACTCAAAAAAGAAATAGTTCGCTCAGGAAGAGGAAGACCTTCCTATGATTTGATATTAATGTTCAAAATGTTGTTAGTAAAAACTTGGTATAACCTATCTGATGAGGGA
>DUDU01000099.1 GCA_005110395.1 Candidatus Melainabacteria bacterium
ATTCATTAGACAAAATTGTTGGAGTAATTGGCAATCATTTAGGCTTGTGGTTTACTATTCCAGCTTTGCCGATTTTTCTGGGAATACGCCTTGGACAATTGATTATGTATCCTGGTTTAGTCATCGCTTTGGGATTTCCTAAATACAATCAATCTGAGTGGATAAATGTTTCTCGACAAAAATTTGAAGGTTTGGTTGGGCATGATTTGGTTTGGTGTTTATATTGCGATTGGATGACAGGAGTTTATTCATTGGGAGCCGAAATGCTTCGCAGCGTAGAGTCTTTTTGGTGTCCGATTCGCTTTTACAATAATAAGAAATGTGAAAATTGCAAAATGGATTTTCCTGATTTGACTGATAAATGGGTTAAGCCAGAAGCTTCAATGAAAGATGTAGTTGAGGCAATTGAAAAACACTATTCACCTAGTCCCAATACTCCAAGAAGCTGGTGGGGGCATCCTGAGAGGAAAAGCTGAATAGGAATGGGAGTATTGCCATTGTTTATGTGATCATTGACGTTATTGATTCTCAGTTTCTTGTTGTTAAACTAGGCTTCAAGTTGCCAAATGTTTTGAATAAGATTATGAGAAACCATTATCTACCTATTTGTTACTTATCTCAATTTACTGATTCTAATGGAAAATTATTCGTATCAAAAAATGGAGAAAAGCCTTTTACTCCAAACCTAAAAAACTTTGGATTGGAAAAAGATTTATATAGTGGCCCTGATATTCAAGTTTCACCTGATGAAATAAAAGCGACAATTACTTCATTGAAAGATTTGGTCAGTGAAATAAATAGTAGCGGTAGTTTGTCTTTTATTAATTCATTATTCGATGTTTTAATAAATCGAAGCACTAAACTGTCTGCCCACTAACGCAAAACCCGTGTTAGGCTCATTCCTTATTCCGAAAAACTTCCGATATGCTTTCCGCCCTTAGCCAACTCTTTTGCGATTTGGGCAGAGGTGATCCCTATATTGCTAACACTTAGCATCCCAATCCTGAATTCGTCGATACGTCGACCGGATCGTGTGAGCAGGTGGAGAGATGGATTACGATGATTGTCTTTTATCTTCCAGGCTGTAAGTTCAGATATAGGAACCCAAATTCGAGAGTAGCAACGAACAACAAGTATGCCCTGTTCTGATACAACGATTTTTCTTCGCATAACGCTCCATAATCCGTCTGCCGCGAATAACAATGGCACAATCAGAAACACCCAACGTATAAAATCCGATTGGGGAATCGATAGGTGAATTGCGCACCCCAATGCTATTACCGCTAATGATACAACTGCGATTAGACCGATTCGCTTTTTGTCAGCTTTAAGGACGATGCTCATGTTTTTCTGTCTAACATAAGATTAGGTGTACTACTGATAGTATATACCTCTTAATCTCAGGAAGTTAACGCAACACCTCAAGACAAACAACGTCAAAGTTAAGGTTAAAAAGGTGAAGCAAAATGTACAGAAGGATTGGAATAGAAGAGCGTGAAATTATCAGCCAAATGAGGTGTCAAGAAAAAGGAATTAATGAAATAGCCCGTGAATTAAAGAGAAGCCTAAGTTCAATCAGTAGAGAAATAAAGAAATTTTCGGTTCAAGGAAAATATTATTCTTATTTGGCCCAGCAACATTACTTCTAGAAAGCTGCTTCGAGCGAATACCCAAAAGATAAAGCTTGGATTTCATCAACTGAAGGGTAAAAATAGTATCTCTCAAACTCCTTTTCTTTGCTACCTGGCTGAAAATCATACAAATAAATTGATCATAACAACTAAATTCTTTGACTCTTTGGTTTTCATCATACCTTTCAACACATCGATTAAATTCATCGTGATCAATAAAGCTCATTAGTTGAGCAAAAATAGTTTGAGAAATTGGCATAGTTTCTCCTCTAATTGGATAACCATGAAATTTTCCTTAAAGAATATCGTTGAAAGATTAAATCCCCCGAATTGCCCTTCTCATCATGCGTCGAAGTGTCTTAGCTGAATATTCGGCGGGCACTAGTGAGTTCTTAAAGTCTTCATGCACTTCTACAACTAATTGAATCCTGGCTACCATTTTGTTATGAGGAAAGTAATTTATTGAATTGTAACGGTCTTTCTTTTTATTAAAATGCTTTCAGTTAAACCTCATGACTATTTTTACCTCTTAACCTATTGCTTAGTTCTTCAATTCAGGGTACATTCAAAGAAATAGTGAAAAATTAGATAAAAAAATGAGCAAAGAAAAAAGCGTAAAAAAAGACATTAAAAAGAAACCGACCAAAACTTTGAAAGAAAAAAGAGCTGAAAAAAGAGACAAGAAATAAGTTCAATCAACTAGATTGGCAATCGGCAAAAGCATTTATTGCAAAGCCTCAAAAAAACTTTTCACGCGAGGATGTGCTTTTACACTTCGTTTATTTAAACCTTTTACAAACAGTCCTTCAAGGCTCTTTGCTCGGGATAAAGCAACATAGGCTTGTCCATATTCAAATACTTTTGTTAAATCGCATTCAACTTTATCGAGTGTCATTCCCTGGGATTTATGAATTGTAATTGCCCAAGCTAAGCGTAAAGGTATTTGCAATCTGGTGGCTAATTCATCTTCTTTGCTATTTATTTCCCAGGTATGTCTGCTTATTAATTTGGATTTACCATTATGAAATTTAACAAAAGGCATTCCATCAATAAAGTTTTCAACTATTCCAATTGATCCGTTGACAATTCCTTCTGCCTGCGAGAGATTATGTAAAAGCATCACCTGAGAGCCTTTTTTTAGTCTCAATTCTTCAGGAGCAATGCAATTCTTTCTTAGCATTTCAATAAATACTTTTTCTCCAGTATCTTCTGCCAAATAAATATATTCTTGCCCTTCAAGTTTTTTTAATTCACTCAAATTTGTTTGATCAGCATCAGCATTATGACTAAAAAGTCTGGTTGGTTTAATTGTAGCTAAAAGTATATTAGTATCTTTTACTTGAGTGAGTATTTTTATACTTTCATCAGTACATAGTCCTTTTCGCAAATTACCCAAAAGGTGAATGAATGATTCATCAGATTGTCTAAATACTTTTTGCATTTCACAAATGTTTATATTGGCATTCTCCCAAGACGAGCATTCAAAAGCAAATTGTCTTTCCTCATTGCTTCTTGTCACCGGAGGTAATTGAAAAAAATCACCAGATAGTATCATTTGAATGCCTCCAAAAGCTAAGTTTGTTCCTCTGATTTCTTTGAAAATAATATTAATTTTGTCTAGTAATTTGCCATCGATCATTGATATTTCATCAATAATTAGCTTTTGGCAAGCAAGAATTGATTTATAAGCTCGGCCTTTTTTGAGTAATATTCCATCGATTATTTCATCGGCACTTTTGTCGCCTAGTCCTAGCCCTGCCCATGAATGCAAAGTTATGCCACCAATATTCACGGCGGCAATTCCAGTACTTGCGGTTACATCAATTTGTTTGGCATGCTTTGTAATTAAATGCCGAATCAGAAAAGACTTGCCTGTTCCCGCCGCTCCAGTAATGAATACATTTTGTCCTTCATCTATCGTCTCTGCAATTATTTCTTGTTCTTCTGAAAGTTTCATATATGTGAAATGCGATTCATTAAGTTCACTAGAGAATTAAATTGATTACTTAACCAATGATGATATTGAAGGTATATTGTTGAGACGTTTTTGTGGGAAGTATTTTTGGGTTCAAGTTCAATAGTTAGTTGTAGAGTTTCACAACGTTGTGGATAAAAAGAAAGTTTCACCAGTTTTATTTTCAAGATATCCATCGAGGGCACCTCTATTAAGTCTTTTCACCCCCCCAACCCCCTGAGAGGGGGCTTTTAGTTCTCTCTTTGAGAGCCACTTTGTAGGGGTCGGCGAAAACTGGGGGTTGAAAAAGCTTAGTTTTTAGAAGCTTCATAAAGGCAATTCGCCTTCTAAACTCTTTAACTTCCTGAGATTAAGCTTTAAGAATCTTTGATAAACTCATCAGAAATTCTAAAGAATTAATCTTTTATTTGATTCGGTTTTGATTCAGCCCCTTATCGAGGGATCAAGAACCAAGATCAGACAACATTAAATTGTGAATTTATAGAAACTGCTTAATCAAAATCTAAACTAAGTGTCAAAAATATTTCGTCTCATTTTTTGTTTACTAGTATGCCAGATTTTATGCTCATGCTCTGAATTGATCATTTCAAATGACAATTCAACAAGGAATAATTCTGCAAACAAAACTGAGAACAAATCTGAGAATAATAAAGGAAATACAAGCCACAAATTGCCGTATCAAGAATTGATTTCAGAAGAAATTGATATTGCCCCGCCAAATAAATTTGATTTTTGTTATCCAAAGCATCAAGTCAGAGTAAGCGATGGAGATACTGTCTCAATCAAATCAACTAATCAGAAATCTCTCAGAGTCAGATTCATTGGAATTGATGCACCCGAAAAAGGGCAAGCGCCTCATGGAAAACAAGCAACTGAATATCTCAAAAAACTTATTAATAATTCTCCCTCTGAAGACATATGTTGCGAAAAAGGGCATGAGCCCAAAGATAAATACGGTCGCAATTTAGCCTATTGCTGGGCTGGTTCAAAAATGCTTAATGCGGAAATGGTTAAAAGCGGAAATGCAATTACCCTTTTTATTGGCAAGAAAAATAATCAATATAAAGAGATAATGTTGGTGCTTGAAGAAGAGGCCGAGGAAGCAGAATTAGGCATTCATAATCCTAATAATTTGCTCCCAGAAACTCCTTATGAATGGCGTAAAAGACAAAAGAAAATCCACAAACATTGAATTCTGAATATTTTATTGGTGCAATTTACAAATCAAAATGAATTATCGAATTGGACAAGGTTTTGATTCTCACCGTTTTTGTGAGACATCTGATGAAAAGCGACCATTGATTTTGGGTGGAACAGAAATCCCATTTCCTAGAGGGCTTGCTGGCCACTCAGATGCTGATGCACTTATTCATGCAATTATTGATTCATTATTGGGTGCTACTGGAATGAGTGATATTGGTGAACTCTTTCCGCCATCAGATTCCAGATTCAAAAATATAAGTTCGGTCTTGCTGCTTAAAGAAGTTATTGAATTAACGGAACAAAATGCTTGGAAAGTAATTAATATCGATTGCACTATTATTTGTGAAAAGCCAAAAATCAGTGATTATAAAACTGCAATGATTAGCAAATTGGCTAACGCGATGAAGATTAGTCAGGAACAAATAAGCCTTAAAGGTAAAACAGCTGAAAAGATGGGCGCACTTGGGCGGGAAGAAGGAATAGCCGTTATAGCAATTGCTCTGCTCGAAAAGATAAAACCTGATTTAGCTGAATAAATCCATAAGTTGCGGCTGATAAAGTTGCCAAAATAACTGCAATCATTTTTGTTGAAAGTATGGATTGTAGAAATGATTTCTTGGAAGAAGAATTTAATGGCTTTTCATTAAGACTTTCTTCTTCATTAATGCTTGGAACTAATAAAAGCGAAACTGTTAAAAGCAAAATATCTTCAATAGTTGCAATCCACGGATCACGCCTAATTAAATTGCCATAACATCCGCAAGTAGGAGCTTTATGCATGCTGCCCCAAATTGTAATAGGAATCATAAAAGCCAACAGAATCTGAGCAATAAAAAGACTTCTTCTAAGATTTAAATTTAAGATAATTGCCAGACCAACACAGACTTCCAAAGAAATAAGAATTACCGAAAAGAAATAAAGGTAAATATCAGGAACTGGTAATTGATAGGTAATAAGCTGCTTGAAAAAGTCTTTTAGAGGGAAAAGCTTGCTAATGCCTGCGACAAAAAATACACTACCGACTATATAACGAAGCAGGTGAATCAGCCAGAATTTACTAGAGTGAATCATGAATTGAAGATCTAAACGCTCATAAAATCCAATTATTTATGGAGAGCAATTCAAATCTCAAGAATTTTATTACAACTCAATCTAAATAAGCACTTTTGAGATTGGTATTTATTTTTTGTTTTCCTCTTTGTATTTCCAAATTAAATACTGAGCCGACTGGGCTTGTTCTGATCGAGTGAGTGAATTCTTGCGGCAATTTAATATCTTGCCCATTCACTTTTGTAATCAAATCCCCAATTTCAATGCCAGCTTGATTGGCTGGGCCACCTTTGAGAACATCTCGCACTAAAACACCTGATTGATTCTGATCTAAATTGTCACTATTTCCTATTAGATTATTGCTATTTAAATTGACTATATAAAGCCCTACTGCAGGCCTTTTGACAATACCATCTTTAATTAATGAGCTTACAACTTTTCTTGCATAATTGGCTGGAATTGCAAAGCCAGGACTATGCGGTGCTAATTCAATAAAGCTAGTAATTCCAATCACTTCACCTTTTAAGTTAATAAGCGGGCCGCCGGAATTACCTGGATTGATTTGCGCATAAGTTTGTATATATTCCAAATCTCCAAAAAAAGCTTCTCGGCTGACTTGTGGCTTTTTACGAGATACCGCACTAATAATGCCAAATCCCACGGTATGGTCTGCTCCAAGTGAACTTCCGATCGTTAAAGCAAATTCTCCGGCTCTAATTAGAGAAGTATCTCCCCATTCAATTGGTCTGAGTCCAGATGCGTTTACTTTAATGACTGCAATATCGCTGTCTTCGTCTTGGCCTATGATTTGAGCGACATACCTACGTCCGTCATACATAACCACTTCAACCTTTGAGGCTGGAACTTTTCTGCCATTTATATTTGGATTTATTACATGCTGATTAGTCACTATATAGCCATCAGAAGAAATAATAAAACCTGAGCCATCTCCAACTTTAGCTTCTACTTGGGAGATTTGAGGGACTACTTGATAAATTTTGCCTCTTCCGAAATCAAAGCTATCTGAAATCGTGGGAACAGCTCTTTTGCCTTTAACCGATATTTCAAGGCTTACAACCGATGCGGCAACATCTTCAGCAATATCAGCCACCGTTGATGATGTCAAATCAAAACCATTTGAATAATTGTTTTTGCTACCAATCGATTTAACCGTTTTTAATTCTTCGGCAAGTGTTCTATTTGAATAGCTTACTAAAAGCAATGAAGCACAAAATATTGTAAAAGCTGGAAAGAAAATATTATTCAGTATTTTATTTTGGGATTGAAACATTTTGGAGATTTTAAGTGTTGGAGATTGAGGGTTTAAAGGCTTAAAGATTGAAAATTGTAAATTGCAAAATACATGTTTGATAATCTTGCTAAAAACTTTGAATATTGTGGATATTTATTTAAGATACCTTAGCTTGATGGTATTTCTCTTAATACATTAACTTTATAAAAACTTTTTGAAATGGGATTTGCCTTTTCTAAAACAATGACTAACATTACCTTTACATCAATTATGCTGCTCAGAATCTTAGGAAATAGCTTAGAGCATGCTTGAATTAATGCAATTTATGGTTTAGTCTATTATGTGTTAAGCCAAATTAACTGGCTTGCGTTTTTTGCTTGCACCTATGGACTTTAAATAATTTAAGATAAAGCCAAATAAACTTATTTAGTGTTTTACGCTGAATTTATGGCTGATATCAACAATTCACGGGTTTGTATAACAAGCAACTTTTATCACAAAAAATTCTATACATTACCTTCAAAAGCTCTCATGGCTTTGCACTATCCAAAGTGTCACTAAACTTATATCGCTCTCAATCTACTTGGCAATAAAAGAAACAGATTATGAATATTCAAAACAATTCTGAAGATGAATTTATAAATGAGAATCTCCATTCACCTTTAGAATCTGATTCACAAAACGATAGTGAAAGTCTCAAAGATGACATCTTCCTTTCATCAATTCAAGATGTCTCCAAAAAACTTTCTATTCCCGAAAACACTATTCGCAAATATCTTACTTATTTTGAATTACCTGTCGAAAAGGTTGGTCGCAAAACATGCTTAACCGACGAATCAATTCAATGCTTATCTGAAATACTTCAATTTAAATCTAATGGACTTTCATTGAAGCAAATTAAAGCTTTAAGAGATGGTTCTAATGAAGGCGATTTGTTTCAAGATAATTCTCCAATCATTTCTCAGCAAAATATAAATCAGGATATAAGTCACTCCGCCGGCAAGGAATTTGAACAAATAGAGGAGTCATTGCACATTCATGAACTTGCAAAGGATCAGTCAAACCAAGACGTTGAATTAAAGAACTTAAGTTCTATTGAAGAGAATTTATCTTCAACTTCAAGTCAATCAAACGAACCTCAATTTACTAATGAAGGAGTTAGCAATGATGCAATCGAGCTTGGAGATTCTTCTGGAAATGGGCTCGAAACATTGCATCAGCAAGTAAGTGATTTAGAGCTTGATGGAGAGAACTTGGGAAATGAATATATAGAAAAAGAATTTGCAGAAAAGGAATTTCCAGGAAAAATTTATTCAGAACAAGATTATTCAGAAGAAATAAATCCAGAATTTTCAAATCAAATAATTAATTCAAGTGAAGGTGAAAATAAAAATCCATTTGAGAGTAATGAACCAGACTCATTCCAACAAGAATCTCAACTTCAAGAACCATTTCACCAAGACTCGCATAATCGTGGCCCAAGAAGAAATAATCCCAAACAAAATACACAAAGGAGTGCTGATTACCGAGAGCCATTAAGCAAAGACCTAGTCAATCGTGAAATTGCAACTCAGTCAAAGAGAGCTTCAAGACTTTATAGATTTTTGAGTAGTCGTATTTCTAGAAGAGATGCCGCTGAAATACAAGCTGATTTGAATAGAAGAGTTGAATTTATTAATGGCTTAAGATATTTGCGTGATAATTGGTTGACTCGACGTTCTGGAGAAGAAACTCATCAGCAAAACAGAAATGATAATCGTTATGAAAATGATTTTAAATCTGACAGACAATCTTTAGTTGAAATGAATTAATTGGGACTTTAAAAGACGAAAAACTATTTCTCAGAATTTAATGCTCAGGGGTTTAATGCTCAAGAATTTAATAATCATAAATTCAATTCATTCAACCAATGATGCAATTAATGCTTATGAAACAGGCACAATTTTAATTGCTAAGCATCAAGAAAAAGGAAGAGGTCGACACGGTAAGTTTTGGCTTTCGCCGATTGGAGGTCTTTATTTCTCTTACAAAATCCTTGTGCCGCAGACTTGTTCCAGAGGATTTATTCCAATTGCTGCTGGTATTGCTTGCCATAGGGCTTTCAGGGAATTAACTGGACAAGAATTATTCTTGAAATGGCCAAATGATATTTTGAATTCACAAGAAAAAAAACTTGCTGGAATATTAGTTGAATCCAAAAAATGTGCCCATAAAAGAAGTATTGGGAAAGGAAGTGTTGGAAAAGAAATTTGCATAATCGGAATTGGCATTAATCTTCAATCAACAGAGGATTTTGGTTTTCTTGAGTTAGATTCTAAATTAAGCTTGAACCCCTCATTGATTGCCTTGCACATTGCAAATCAAATAGATCAAATCTTTCACCCTAAAACTTTCGATGCTAGTTCTGAAAATCTAAATTATTGGCAACAACATTCAATTTTTCAATCAGGTGAATTGATGCAGGTCTATACAAATCAAGCTCATGCAAGCCAAGGAGAAAACCTTAGAGTTGGACGAGTTGATCGTTTAGATAAAAATGGCGTTCTCTATTTAGCTGATTTAAAGACTAAAGAATTAATTCCTTTGAGCTCAGAACAAGCAAGCAATTTGCGAAAGGTCCCAACAGAAGACATTGCTTAGAATAAGTAAAAATCAGCCAATTGTGAATTTGTACAAAATGCAATTGCAAAATTTTAAGTCAAAACTCAAAAAGTATATGGACGACTTTTGAATTGTGCTAAACTGCTTAGCTACAAAATTTTCTTAGAAAAATAAAAATTAGTAATTAATCTAAAAATCTAAGAAGAAATCTGAGACAAACTATAAGAGCTAATTAATTGATAATTAGAATTGATTATAGTCTCACCAGAAGCTCAGTTTAAACAAATAAGTTTAGCCAAATTAGAATAAACATAAAATGCGCCATCCATTAATAATCGAAGTAGAAAAGTCATTTTTAAAGCAAGATTTGCCCGATGTAAGGGTCGGTGATTCAGTAAGCGTTGCCGTAAAAATTATTGAAGGAACTAAGCAGCGTATTCAGAAATTTGATGGAATGGTTTTAGCCATCAATGGAACTGGAACAGGAAAAACTATCACCGTAAGAAAAATCTCTTCTGGCGTCGGAGTCGAAAGAGTCTTCTTAATTCATAGCCCGCTTATTGAAGCCATTAAGATTCTCTCAACTGGTAAAGCTCTCATTCGCCGTTCCAAGCTTTATTACATGAGAGAGCGTCAAGGTAAGAATGCCAGAATCAAATATAAAGTAACTTCTCATAAACCTGTAAAATCATCAGCAAGCTAGGTATAAGATTCACAATAGCTTTCGATTAGACCAAATGTTTCTGTTGATTTTGTTAGCAGTAATGCTTGTTGTATAGGAAATTTTCAAGAGTTGATAGTGGATATTAGGTTTTGGGATTTAAATTTGCCAAGCATTTTAAGAGACAATTGAATAGAAGAAATTCAGTTTCTGTTAATTTTCCTGAAACTTTGAGTTTTGATTTATCTCAAAATGATTTATCCCAATTGAATAATCAGCAAATCAAAAAAGCATCTGGGTCAAAAAGAGCTTTTAATTATGGGTGGAAAGCTGTGATTAGCTTATTCACCTTTTTGTTTTTGAGTGTCTTGATTTGCATTGGCTCAGTATTTGTTTATGTCTTTCTGATGTTCGGTCATTGGGAAATCAATCCAATGGAAATTGCTGCTCTTTTGGACTCTCCATCCACTTTAGCTTTTCAGAACTTGATGACAAATATGGCTTTTTTGCTTGCTATTTTCTCAGTCATCTATCGATACAATCTTCCAATGAGAGAGTCTTTTGGCTTAATTAATACGAAATTACTTAATTGGATTCTGGGACCAATCGTAATTCTCAGCAGCAGCATATTAATTGATCAGTTATTGTTTTGGATTTTTGAGGGGCCTTTATCCAGTATCCCAATTGCAAATCTGGCTGGCAATTTGAACTTAGCGGCTATTCTTTCCAATTTGGGCGAATTGAATGTCTTTTCTTTTAATCTTCTTCTATGTTTAACTCTTTTTGTGGCTCCAATTTTAGAAGAACTGTTTTTTAGAGGCTTTTTATGGAATTCATTTAGATCGAAATATTCTTATGGTTTATGTCTATTTATTACTTCATCGCTCTTTGGGGTTATTCACTTCGATTTAATACAAGGAATTAATGCTTTCTTTATTGGACTTGTTTATGGATTTTTAGTTGATAAAACAAAATCAATTTGGCCATGCATTCTTGCACATATTGTTAGCAGTTGTTTTACTTTTTTCCTGAACGAAAAGGGGCTTTCATATGGCATTGGTGGAAATTCATATCCAAATTGGCTTCTATTAATTTCTTTATCAACCATAATTTTGTATGCCTTGTATTTATTCTTAGAGCAGAGAAAAGCTACCGTCAAATAGCTCAAGTGCAAATTATTAAGATTTTCAAGTTTATTTTGTAAAGATAAGCCTTTGGCCGCTGTATTATTTATTTACTCACAAAATCCATAATACTCAAATATTTCACATCAAATGTCTTCTATTAATTTGGAATTAGCAACAAAGGCTTTATCAACTGTTCAAGATCCTGATTTACACAAAGATTTAATTACTTTGAATATGGCAAGAAATATTGAAGTTTTGCTAGGCGATAAAGTGAAATTCAATTTGGTGCTTACCACCCCAGCATGCCCGCTGAAAGCAAAAATTGAAGAAGATTGTAGACAAGCATTAACGGAAGCTGGAGCAAAAGAAGTTGAAATAATTACTACCGCAGAAGTCAGGGGATTCAAAGGCTTTAATGCAAAGCAGCCAGTTGAGGGCGTGAGAAATATTATTGCGGTCAGTTCAGGTAAAGGTGGCGTTGGTAAAACAACCGTTAGTGTAAACCTAGCAATTGCCCTATCCAAGATGGGAGCCAAAGTTGGGGTTTTAGATGCAGATATTACAGGGCCAAATATTCCACTCATGCTAGGCATTAAAGATCAACCTGGCTTAACTGAAGATGGAAAAATGATGTTGCCGCTTGAAGCTCATGGAATAAAGGCAATTTCAATGGGAATGTTGATTAAGGAAGATGAGCCTGTGGTCTGGCGCGGCCCAATGTTGCATAGCGCAATTAATCAATTCCTCCGGGAAGTGGCTTGGAGAGATTTAGATTATTTGATTATTGATTTACCACCTGGTACAAGTGATGCTCAATTAACCATTTGTCAGGCGGTTCCAGTGGCTGGAGCTGTGATAGTATCCACCCCGCAAGATGTGGCTTTGATGGATAGCAAAAAAGGAATGATGATGTTCAATCAATTGAAAATTTCTATTCTTGGTTTAATTGAGAATATGAGTTATTTCACTCCGCCAGGCAGCACTGAGAAATTTGAAATATTTGGGCATGGAGGCGCAAAAGCCACCGCTGAAAAGTTAGGCATTGAATGTTTAGGTCAAATCCCAATTCAGATTGCGCTCAGAGAAGGCGGAGATAAAGGTGTGCCGCTTACAGTTTCTGATTCGGAAGGCGAAGTTGCAAAAGTTTTTACGGATATAGCTGGGAAAATAGCTGCGAAACTCAGCATTCAGGCTTTGGAGTGTGAGACTGTTGGGATTGTTTGAGATAACAGTTCGAAATGAAAAAAAATTAATTAAGAGCTGAAAGAGAACTCTCTTGAACTCCTAACTTCTTTCGTTCAAAGATTGCAAGTTGAACGTGCATAAGAAAGAATTAGATAAAAGGCATTTTCTCGCACTAGTGTCCAGCAAAAAGATCCAGTTTTAGATAGGGAGTATCGAGATCAGCAGTTTCAGTTTTGTAATCAAAATTAAAGAATAGACTCTGTAAAGGGATTTATTCGAAAGCACATTGCTCAAAAGGCTACTCTTCGTGATGCATCCTCTTCTTGAAAATTACAATTGATCTGACTGCTCGAAAAATCTCTTTATATGGAGATCCTGCTTTATCTTTTTTGAAAATCTAGCTCGCCAATGGATGGGTCAATTATGCGTTTATAAATTGAAATCAGGCTTAAGATAAAAAGTCCCAAAAATGCCAGCATGATGATCCATGTCCAGAATCCGAGTGAACTGGGATTAAAGAAAATAGGGTATATTGCGGGTGAACAGTGTAAAACACCTAAGAGCTGCAGGCTGAATCTTTCTATCCAAGTGAAACCGATTTTCTTTAAAATCCATAGAATATAGCAGCCTAGTAATCCACAGCAAGGGAAGATGAGAAATACCATCAGAAAGGCTACCCTAGCTGCTGGAAGACTTCTATCAAAAACGCTCTCACTAGGATTATTAGGATTAACATAAACTGTGATATTCCTCTGTTCAAGTTCTCTTATTTGCCTTCTGTGTCTCTCATGACTAAAACTATCTGAACCTGCGTAACCGAACTCAACCCTGTTACCCAAATAATCCCTGCTCTTATACGTATATGAATAACGGCACTTAACGGCACTCATTAAAACACCATCAGGGCCGCTTTCACTCCATCTTGTTTCTCTTTTATAATCCTGAACTTTTGCAGGCACTTTTTCCCAACTTCTCGCTTGGTAATGGATTGTAAGAATGTCACTAAGCCACCAAGTACATAAGCATGAAGCAATAGAGAAAACAATTGTAAAAAGTGCAGTCACCACTGATTTGAAAATCGAAGTCATAAAAAAAATTTTCAATGAAAAAATATTAGAGGGATATTGCATGATTACCCGTTTGAGAAATTAAAGTAACTAAGGAGGCTTACTCAATAATTGACGACTAAGTAAGCCAGAGTATTTAATGAAAGTGGGAAATTCTGCGACAAGCTTGGGAGCGAGGTCAAGTGAATAAATAGAAATTCTTCAATTGCCAGAAACTGTTAATCCTTTTTAGTGATGGCTTGTAAAGGGGCCATCTGGTTTTCCGTCTATAAACTGGCGAATATATTCATTTTGATCAGTATCCAATTGACTGGCAGTTTATTCATAGAAGAACTAGGTAAGGGCTGGAGAGACTGGTAGTGGATCATAGAGAGAGCAACATGGCATGAAAACAGAATTGCAACATGGTTGGTTCGTCGGCTATATCGAGAGAGGTGACCGAGCAATTACATTCGCATATCACATTGCGGATGATGGAAAATACGATACTTTCGTGGGACCTAGAGCGAAAGAGGAGACTTGGGTCAAGTTGCGCTTTCTAATCATGGGTGACTTGGATCAGTGATTGGGTCAGTAACTCTTAAGTATTCTCTTCTCTCTTGCCATCCAAGCTATCCATTACCTGTTTGCGTATTTTGTTTTTTAATTCCGGATCTATCGCTGATGGTGAGCCTACATTCCCCGCCTCGGGCAACATATCATTGAGCTTTTCGGAGAGGAGGACGCCGATGAGGCTTTCAAACATATTGCCATTGCCGCCCGAGCCACCGCCACCGAGTAGTATTTTGGGGACAATGTCGATTTTGGCGGTTTCGATTGCGTCGGCGAATCTCTGAGTCGCCTGCTGCATCAATTGGAATTGAGGACCACCGTAAGCGCGTACCTGCTCTTCAATGGCGATAGCCTCAGCTATACCCACCTTCGCGGCTCTCTCGGCCTCGGCACCTGCGAGTAATATGACCTTTTGCGATTCCCCTTCGGCGAGCAGTTTGATTTTGGCGGCTTCCGCTTGGGCGAGTATTCGGATTTGTGAGGCTTGTTGCTCTGCTCGCGCAAAGTCAGCTTTACCTTGATTGCTCTGAATGGTAATGCTCACTTCTGACTCCGTGAGGATGGATTGTTGTTTGGCGCGCGCTTCGGCTTCTTTGAGTTCGCGCTCTTTGACGGCGGCTTTTTCTTGTTTGTTGTATGTTTCTATTTGTTCTTCTGCGATTTGGCGAGAGCGGAGCTGCGTGAGTATCCGCTCAACCTGGTCTCCGCTTGCTGAGGCGGGTGTGCCAATGAGCACTTCTTCGAGTTCAAGATTGTAATGCTGAAACTTCTCCCGCATCTCCAGCAATGCCTGTTGTTGTACCTTGCCTCTTTCTTGGAGGAGTTGAATGAGGGTGAGTGTTTGTCCAATATTCTTGAAATAGGCGGCGACCATGGGATCGAGAGTCTGCTCGACCAATCTACGAATATCGCCGAAGCGTTGGATGACAAGAGGTGCTTTGCGGTAATCGATGTGAATCACTACCGACAGAGGCAGAGTCAATTCAAAGGCATCTTTGGTGATCATGCTGATTTCGCAGAGATTCTCGTCAAGCTTGTGCGAACCGGCTTCGGTGGAAATCCATTTGAGGACTATATTGGTCGTGGGGACTTGAATGACTTTACCCGCATATGTATTGAAGGCGTATTTGCCCGGTAAAAGCCCCGTGCTCCAGACGCCGCGTTGTCCCTTGCTGACGAGCTCGCCGTGCTTGTATTCGCTGCCACTGAGATCTATGCCGATTTCACCGGTAAATGAGTTGACAACACCGACTGCGCCGACTTCGACATGAGTCTTGCTGATCATTTCGACGGTAGCAAAGAGTCTGTTTATATAATAAGTCCCTTCGACGAGTACCTGAAGCTGTCTACCGCGTTTGCCACCAGCTTTGAGGAATTTATCGGGATCCTGAAAGCTATTGTGAAAGGTCTCAATATTGGCAGGATCATCACCGATAGCGTGAGCGATGATCTCCTCATTTGATAGAGCCGGACCGTCTTGGACGGTGATAACGCCGATGAGATCGTTGGAATCTTGTATGAAAAGAGGCGTGAATCCATCGCGCTCCTGTATGATGCTCGCCATGCGAGTGAAGATCTCCGAGTCTTGCACGTCCATGGAGAGATAATAGATGCGGTTTTCGGTGATCACTACAAATTGCGCAAGATTGATGGCATAAGTACCTTCTCTCAGAATCATGCGCTGAGGCCCCTTCTGTCCGCGATGGCTAAGGAAATCAATCACATCTTCAAAATTATTGGCTCTTTCATTGCTGGCGAGTGCTTGAGTTGGTTGGAGCGGTTGACCATCTCGCGCGAATATATAGCCGATTTTGCCCTGTGGTATCGTAACCAGTGGCATGGTGTGGACGGCGTACTGGAATGGGACTAGTATGTGCCAGCCGCCTCGCAAGATATGGGGTTGAAAGCCGGCTTCGCCGTTTAGGGCGATGAAACCAGTTTCCACAGATCCTTTGGCACTGAATAGCTTTTCGAGAATACCTATCTTGTTATTGGGGATGAACCGTATAGATGCCCTGAGCAATATCCCGATTACTGTAATGACTAGTATTACCCAAAAGTTCATATTCTTATTTCCTCGCAAGAAGTTTAGGCTTGAGATCATCTTAGCCCAGTTTCGGGATTGCTTTATCTCGATCTCAGGGCGATTGTTGCCTTGGTAGGTAGGGTGAGGGAGATAAGAGGTTAATTGTGTCTTGTAATCTGCTTTACAGCTTCTTAAGCATATTGACGATCTTTTCGTTTAAGCTCTTGATTTCATCTTTGGTGAAAGACTCGAACAATTGATTCATGCTCATACTGCAGTGTGGAGACAATTCTTCCGTCAAGTCAAAGCCTTTGGGGGTTGTTTTGATGATTTTGGGGCGCCTGTCATTGGGGTTGGAGACTCTTTCTAAGAGACCCTTTTGCTCTAGAGTGTCGATGAGTGAAGTGACGCTGGCCTTGCTGATGAGCATTAGATCGGCTACTTCATTCATGGGATAGCTTTCTGTATCTACCAAAATCAGCAGGACATTTATCGCTGAAACGTATAGTGAGGAATTGGTAGTCGCTTTGAACTTCTTCTTGCTAATTGAAATTATCTTGTTTCTCTCATGATACGAGCCACCCTTTTTCTAGAAACCATTTCTCCTTCGTTTTCAAGAGCACTGTGTAACCTTGGAGAATCGTAACGATTGTTCGATTTGAGTATTTCATCTTTCTTTTTCCTCTCTGTACCTGGGTTTTGTTGCTATTGATAATATTTGTTTCTACTCAATTAAAACAAATTACACATTGTTGAAACTTTGAATTGATGAGCATTTTCAGAAATGAATTTGTACTTTACCTAGGTCTAATGTTCAAAAAGAGACCTGAGATTAGGAAATGAAAACCTAAGAACAGCCTTGTATTTTCCTGCGATTGTTGCAAAAAGATTCAATCCACTAATCAGAGATTTTTGTGAGAGATTGACTGAGAAGGGTAAGTCTGGGAAGCAAGTTATTTGTGCAGCCATCAGAAAGTTACTTCATATAATCTTTGGGGTTCTCAAATCAGGAAAACCTTTTGACCCAAATTATCAAAATCTTGAGTTAAAGAAAAAAATAGCGCTTTTTCTATTCAGAAAAAAGTTTAATAATCATCTGAATCTTTCTTCTGGTTTTGAAAACCATGCCTTGCAACAACGGCATTGGTAGCGTTGTTTGTGATTCTGAATCCCCTTTTGAAAATCTTTGTTAATTTGCATTTTTGGCATTGTTTTCTTGCCATTTTCTATGTACCTCTTTACTTGGTACATCAATTCTCTCTCAAATTAATCTTCCAATCACTAATTTCCAATATTACTAAGTGTAGAGTTTCACAACGTTGTGGATAAAAAGAAAGTTTCTCCAGAAGTTATTGGAGAGTAAAGACTAGGTGTTTGAGTGGAATAAATTAGATGTTAACCCTAACCCAATCCACTCATATGCAAAATTATCACAACAATGCAAAAACTAATATTCATATTCGCTCTGACATTCAATCTTCTCAATTTTCCAAAACTCAATTAGCCTCTAAATAT
>DUDU01000100.1 GCA_005110395.1 Candidatus Melainabacteria bacterium
CCAGATCAATTTCTTGAGTCTTTACTCTCCATAACCTGGTGAAACTTTACAACTAAGCGCTATTTTTTTCTTTAAGCCGAATAAATAGAAATTCTTCAATTGTCAGAAACTGTTAATTCTTTTTTAGTGATGACTTGTAAAGGGGCCATCTGGTTTTCCGTCTATAAACTGGCGAATATATTCATTTTGATCGGTATCCAATTGGCTTACAGCGCCTTCCCAAACAATTCCCCCTTTAAATAAGCAAATAATTCGATCCGCTGTTCTTCTAATCGTAGACAGTTGGTGAGTGACAACAATGCTTGCGGCTTTCAATCTTTTTGAGAGCTTAAGTATATAGTCTTCAATTAGGGTTGAAGTAATTGGATCGAGCCCAGCTGTGGGTTCATCGTACAGAATGATTTTGGGATTGCCAATAATTGCTCTGGCAAAGCTTACTCTTTTTTGCTGGCCTCCTGAAAGCTTATCTGGCATAGAATCATAAAATTCATCGAGTTCTACTAAATCAAGTGTTTCATGAACGAGAGCTGCTATTTCTTCCTCAGAGAATTTAGAATCATGCAATGCAAAAGCAATATTCTCGGCAACCGTGTATGAATTGAGAAGAGCGGAGTATTGAAAAGCCATTCCGATTTTCTTTTCAGTCGTAATTATTTCGCCTTTGTCGGCGGGTTCTAATTCAGAAATTAATCTGAGTATTGTGGATTTACCAACTCCAGAAGGCCCAATAACCGCTAAAATCTCGCCTGGCTTGACAGAAAAGCTTATATCTTGCAAAACAGCTCTATCTTCATAGGCCTTACAAACATTGTTTAGCTGAATAATCGGTTGAGACGAAGCATTTTGAACTGATTGATTCATTTGTGAAAAATTTGAAATATCGGGTCGACTGGATTCGAACCAGCGACCTCTCCCACCCCAAGGGAGTGCGCTACCAAGCTACGCCACGACCCGTACAAAAACATCATAAAGCATATTACAGCATTTCTGCTAGAAAGAAAAATAGGTCTTTAAATCAACTAAAAAAGCCTAATTTATTATCTGCCTGTGATGTTTAAAATTTCCTGTTGAATTTTATTGTCAAGCTGAATAGCCGCAATTGTATTTTTAGTCATTGTGCCTGCTGTAACTATATTGGCAAATTCGCTAGTTGCATCAACATTTGATCCTTCATAAATTTTTCCGTTAACTTTGGTTTTGCGACCAGGCGTATTGTCTTTAACTATTTCTAAATGCATAGCCCCAGGTTTTAAGCCAGGCCTATTGTATGCAGCGCTCATTTGCTGAGCAACTTCAGGTAATAAATCTTCAAAGCATTGACATTCACAGTCAGGTGCGACTATACCTTTAAGAGCTTTGTAACCGATTGTGCTTGAATTGGCAATGTTAATTGAACTGATTTTTCTCAAGTCTTCCGCTGTATTAAGAGCATCTTTGAGAACATTTAATTTGCTATTTTGAAACATATTATTTTGACTCTGGTAATTTGGGTTTTACTCAACTTATTAGCCAGCTGGCTTGAAATTGTCTAAAGGAATTCTTTCTAATCTATAGGTGTGGTTCAATAGCTTTGCCATTGCTGAGTTGACTATGTAGGCTTGAGAAAGATCAACTGCAGCTTCTCGAGTAGATTTTGTTACTTTAACTGTTTCCGTATTGTCTTTCAAAATTGAATTAATGCTGCTTTGTGGATTTTTACTTTTGGCAATTTGTTTCATTGCGGAGGCAAAATCCAATTGCCCTGTGCAAAGTTCGCTTGCATTTGGCGCAGTGGATTTGACAAGATGATCTGAAGCCAAATCTCTATTATGAGTTGCGATCTTCAGTAATGACAGGGAGAGCGATGCATTATCCATTTAATTTCAAAAAGATAATTTGGTTGAGAATTGCCTAGAGAATATATGCAGTGATTTCCCCAGCGACTTATTCCTATTTAGAGTAATCCCTGAAGTCAATAAACTTCTTATTCGAGCTAATAGCCTAATTGGCAGCTTTGTCTTCCCATCCGCCAATCTGCTCCAAGAAATTAATCAAACAATCTTTTAATTCACTTTCGGGGTAATGATTTTCCTTTACTAATTTGCCAGTTGAGGAATCTCGAATCACAATTTTAAATATAGTTGGTTGCTTGAAACTTTTCTCTAATGTCACAAGAGGCTTCCCGCAATCTGGCCCAAATAATTCCAGATTTTGCACATCATTGACAGCCACCATTCCTAAAGGACTATTGACTTTATCTAAAACATCTCTGTAATGATGAGGCCAATGCGCTCTATATTTGTTTTCCCATTCTGGAAGCATATTGATTTTAATTATTGATTTTTACAGATAAATATTGTGCTTTTAATTATTGACAATGAGTTTCAAAAGTTAATGAAATAAAAAAAAGCAAGACCAGAGTTTAATCTAATCCTGCTTCTATTTGAAAATATCCTAACTCGATTTTATTTCTTCAATAAATTCTAATTAAGCAGCTGCTGCATCTTTGAAATGAGTTCTTTGAAAAACTTTATCTTTAAGATGTTGTTGAATGAAAGCGGCTACAAATCCAGTTGGATAATCACCGAAAATCCTTTCATACATATTGGCCATTAAAGCCATTGCTTCATCAATATCGCCAACTGCTGTTTGATAGATTCTTTCTCTTTGCTCTTCGTTTAAAGCATTCATGAAGCTATCTAAAAGTTTGCTTGCTATCAACATAATGAGTTTCCCCCGAAAAATTTGTTTGTAGAATTGTCTGTAAATTTCTGTGAATCAATAACTCATATTTTGAAGCATTCCCAAGTTCAACCTTTAAAAAAGCTCCTTTTTTGACCAAAACAAAATCTTCTGTTAATAAAAGCTTTACCAAAAATGAGATAAATAGCTCAATAGAACCCGTAAGACGTTTCAATTTGCCTGTGTATAAGTTACTTTTACAGACTATTTCGACTCATTAATTTTGCAATTTCATTGAGCTAATCCGCAAAATTTAATAGAGAATGCTAAACCATAAAATATTCAAGTCAAAAAATGACCAATTCTAATTCTCCAAAAAATCCAGTTATTAAAGTTGTCGTAGCGGGTGCTGCTGGCCGTATGGGACAAGAAACTGTTAAGGCAATTTTAGAGACTCCAGAGCTGCAACTAGTTGATACAGTTGGACACAGTGGTTCAGATCTTATAGGCAAAGACATTGGGGAAATTATCGGTTTAAAAGAAACTGGAATTAAGCTATCTGACAATTTAAAAGATTCTTTGCACAAATATAAACCTGATGTTTTGGTTGATTTTACGGTTCCAAATTCAGTTTTTGATAATTCGATTTTGGCTCTCAAAAATGGTGTCCATTCCATTATTGGTGCAACTGGTTTAACTAAAGATGATTTGGCTGAACTTGAGAAAAAAGCAAATTATTCAGGATGTGCAGTTTTGGTTGCTCCGAATTTTGCAATTGGTGCACTTCTATTAATTGAGGCGGCAAAATTAGTTGCAAAATATTTTGATAATGTCGAAATTATTGAGCTTCATCACGAGAAGAAAGTTGATGCACCTTCCGGAACAGCAATCAAAACTGCGCAGGAATTGGCTAAAGTTCGTAAATTTGATCACAATGAATTAAGTCCCAATTCACCTGCTAGAGGCGAACTTAGAGACAATATACGCATTCATAGCCTTAGATTACCTGGTTTGATTGCTCATGAAGAAATCATTTTTGGTGGAGTTGGACAAACCGTTACGCTTAGGCATGACACTCTTGATCGCTCAGCCTTTATGCCTGGGGTAATTTTGGCTATTAAAAAGATAATTAATCAAAAAGGCCTCATATATGGATTAGAAAATCTATTGGATCTTTAATGGCAACCTTTGGAAATGTAAATCTTTCAACCCCCAGCCCGCTGAGAGGAGTCTTCAGGAAATAACTGAAAGCACGCTCTTAAAAGATTTAAATTATTGAGGTAGTCATATTCTAAAAAGTTCTTCAATAATGGAATTAAAAACAAACTTTATGCAAATCAGCTTGACGTTAGCTTGAATATACTAGTAACATATAGTGTTTAAAACTTTTTAGTCTGCGGTTTTTGTGTAAATCAGCATAAGAATTAGTAAAGCAAACTAAAAAGCAATATAAAAAGTTCTGAAAGAGTATCTTTCAACGAGTAATCCCCTCTTAATCAAAGTACTCAATTTCAAATTTAGTTTTTAGATTTAATTTTACGATTAACTTCTTTGGAAGCCTACATAAGCTCACAACCCCACCTGGAGAAAAGAATGACAGCTATTTCAAATCAATCTTATAAAAATACTGCCTATAAAAAAGTTCGTCCTTTTGCCAAATATGAATTCGATCAACTCAGATGGACGACTCTGCCAGACTTAGCTGAAATTCAAAAAAATTCATTCGAATGGTTTCTCAAAGAAGGTTTGGCCGAAGAGCTAAAAGCTTTTTCTCCAGTTAGAGATTACACAGGGCGCTTAGAGCTTTATTTTTTGCATGACGATTATATCTTTGAAGAGCATACCGAAGAAAAGAAAGCAAAAACGCCAGCTGATGCAAGAGAGCAAGATCAAAGCTATACCAAAAAGTTTTATACCAATGTTCGATTAGTTGATAGAGAGACTGGTGAAGTCAAAGAGTCAAGAATGTTTATAGGTGAAATTCCTATGATGACGGAAAAAGGCACTTTTATTGTTAATGGTTCTGAGCGTGTTATAGTCAGCCAAATCACCCGTTCACCAGGTGTTTATTTCAAGAAAGAAATTGACCTGAATGGAAAAAGAACTTTTAATGCAACACTCATCCCATCTCGTGGAGCTTGGTTGAGATTAGAAGGTGATAATAACGACTTGATTATTGTCAAAATTGACAAGAATAGAAAAATTTACATCACTACCTTGCTGATTGCACTTGGTTATTCTAGAGAAGAAATACCTAGACTTTTTCATCATGGTGAATTTTTGGAAAGAACGCTTGAAAAAGATCCAATTCAAACTAGAGAACAAGCTTTAATTGAGATTTACCGCAAGCTTAGACCTGGTGATCCTCCTAGCGTACAAGGTGGATTTCAAGCCTTGCAATCGCGCTTCTTCGATGAAAAGAGATATGACCTTGGCAAGGTTGGTCGTTATAAAATCAACAAAAAACTTGCGCTTAATGTACCCGATACAATGAGTGTTTTGACAAGAGAAGATATTGTCTCTTCAACTGATTATTTAATTGATCTTTATTACGAAATGGGTTCAGTCGATGATATTGACCATTTAGGAAATCGTCGCATTAGAGCAGTTGGTGAACTTTTACGTGATCAGTTTAGAGTTGGCCTCAATCGTTTGGAAAGAATTATCCGTGAAAGAATGACATTGGCTGATGCTGATACACTCACTCCTTCCAGTTTACTTAATCCCAAACCGCTTGTAGCCGCCATTAAAGAATTTTTTGGTTCAAGTCAATTATCACAGTTTATGGATCAAACAAATCCATTGGCTGAATTGACTCACAAAAGAAGATTATCAGCCCTTGGGCCAGGTGGTTTGACCAGAGAGAGAGCGGGATTTGCAGTTCGTGATATTCACCCTTCGCATTACGGAAGAATTTGTCCAGTTGAAACTCCTGAAGGTCCAAATGCTGGATTAATTGGAAGTTTGGCGACTTATGCCAGGGTTAATTCTTATGGATTCCTTGAAACTCCATACAAACGAGTTGTGGACGGTAAAGCTACTGGTGAGGTTTTGTATCTCTCAGCTAGCGAAGAAGATTTATACCGTGTAGCTCCTGGAGATGTTCCGACTGCTGAAGATGGTACTTTCTTGACTGAATTAGTTCCAATTCGTTATAAAGGAGATTTCGCTCTAGTCACTCACCAACAAGTTGATTTTGTGGCGATTAGTCCAGTTCAAATTGTTTCACTTGGTACATCATTAATTCCTTTCTTGGAGCATGATGATGCTAACCGTGCTTTGATGGGTGCAAACATGCAACGTCAGGCAGTTCCGCTTTTGACTACCGAAAGGCCCATAGTCGGCACTGGTATTGAAAGACAGGTAGCCCGCGATTCAGGTATGTGTGCTATTGCTTCAGGAACTGGTGAAGTTATTGCGGTTAGCGGTAATTGCGTCAAAGTTAAATATGAAAAAGAAAATTTTATAACCACTTATCAATTGGCTAAATTTTTGCGTAGTAACCAGGATACTTGCGTAAATCAAAGACCAATTGTCAAAGTTGGACAAAAAGTAAAGCCTGGAGAAGTACTTGCTGACGGTCCTGCATCTGAGCAAGGAGAATTGGCTCTAGGTAAAAACCTTTTGATTGCCTTCATGCCTTGGGAAGGATACAACTTTGAGGACGCGATTTTACTTTCAGAGAAATTAGTGCAGAACGATGTTTACACTTCAATTCACATTGAAAAAATTGAAATTGATGCTCGTTCTACAAAGCTAGGACCAGAGGAAATTACTCGTGAAGTTCCTAATGTTTCGGAAGAATCACTTAAGCATTTGGATGAAGAAGGTATTGTCAGAGTTGGCTCCTTGGTCAAATCAGGAGAAATCTTGGTTGGAAAAATTACTCCAAAAGGCGAATCAGATCAGCCACCAGAAGAAAAGCTTCTCAGAGCTATATTTGGAGAAAAAGCTAGAGATGTAAGAGATAATTCAATGCGCGTGCCTCATGGAGAAGGTGGACGTATTGTTGGAGTCCATGTTTTAGATCGTCTTAAGGGTGATGAATTACCTCCAGTCGCTAATAAAGTTGTACGTGTTCACTTAGCTCAAAAGCGTAAGATCAGAGTTGGTGACAAGATGGCAGGAAGACATGGTAACAAGGGTATTGTTTCCAAGATTTTGCCAGTGGAAGATATGCCATTTTTACCAGATGGAACTCCTGTTGATATTGTTCTTAATCCACTAGGCGTACCAAGTCGTATGAATGTAGGCCAGGTTTATGAAACTGTTTTAGGTTTAGCTGGATGGTTATTGGGTGAACAATATGAGATTCCTCCATTTGATGAAATGTATGAAGAAGAAGCTTCACGTAATTTGATTTTGAATTCAATTAAGAGAGCCAAAGAAAAAACTGGAATTGAATGGATTAGCGATGATGGAAAAATCTTTTTGCTAGATGGTAGATCTGGTGAGCCATTTGATCAAGCTGCAACCGTTGGCAAGATGTACATGATGAAGCTTGTCCACCTTGTTGACGACAAGATGCATGCTCGTTCCACTGGTCCATATTCACTAGTTACTCAACAGCCACTTGGAGGAAAAGCTCAATTTGGTGGTCAGAGACTTGGGGAAATGGAATGTTGGGCACTTGAAGCTTATGGAGCCGCTTATAACTTGCAGGAAATGTTGACTGTGAAATCAGACAATGTTATTGGAAGAAGTAAGGTTTATGAGGCGATTGTCAAAGGCCAAAGTTTGCCAGCACCTGGAGTGCCTGAATCATTCAAGGTTTTGGTTTGCGAATTGCAATCATTAGGTCTTGAAATGAAGGTAATGGGCTATGATGCAAATGGTGAGCTTCAAGAAATGGATGTCAAGATTAATGAAGGTACAGTTTTATCTGCTTCATATATTAAGCCAACCGCAATAGCTGCTGCAGTCAAAGAAGAAAAAGTTGTAGATGAAGAAGAGAAACTTATTAAGCTTGCTGGCGATTTGCTAGAAGAATAATTCTTGTACTCTTTTCATTTATTTGTGAATTTAATGTGGGCAAGCTCATCTACCCACATTATTTCACATCCCGTTGATGCAAAAATAGTTGCATGATCTGTCCGACTCAAAGAACTTCTCTAGGGTTCTGCAAATTTGTTACTTGTGACTTCAACTAAATAACCACTCATTTCGATTAAATCACCTTTACGTAGCTTTTGAATCAAAGCTTTCATATTCTTATCTTTTGGAATAATATGCATATGAGCAGAAGAACTCATAATCGTGTCAATTGATATGTTTAAGGGCGAACAGATTCTTATGAGCCATGCTCGATTGTTTTGGAAGCTGCAAGGGAGGATCTTGTCTAAGACCTTCTGATCGGACATAATGCTCCACCCAACTGCTAAATCAACTGGAGAAATATCAGCCCCAGCTTCTGGAAAATGATAGTGATATGTTGAAAGCACGCGAGCTTGAATTTTATATTTTGCTAATGCTTTTAATTTATACTCATCTTTCTTCCAGACTTTAGCTCCACTCATGTCCAATTGTTCTGGGGCTGTATTAATGAGAATTCCTAGTGGATATCGCCTACCCTCACCAGACTTAACCCAAAATAGAATAAGTAAACAGAAAAGAAGGATAAAAAAACAGAACTTACTTTTGGCATAAAACGCGCTTACTAATCAGCCATCTAAATGTTTAATGAAATTACAAGGTACTGTCTTTCATTAGACTATCGGCTTGATCATTTATGAAGCCTAAGTAAAGTTTGCCCGTTTTGGAATCAGCATTCCTCTCAACAAGCTCCAAGACCGAATAATGCGCACCATCAATCAATTCAGCTTGTGAAAAAATCTGCCTGAGTTGGCTTCCTTTGCTACCTGTAATTGTGCCGGGAAAATTTGTATCTTTGGCCTTGATTAATTCAATGGCTTTCTCAATTTCTTGATCCTCTGGAACTCGAACCGCAATGTGATGAAATTCCTGATCGCTGAATTTATCCACCCACTTTTTTACTATCAATTTGTCTTTTGGCGCATCTGGATATGACTGATCGATAAACATGGTAGGAAAATTCTCTTTGCGATAAGTTTTTGCCCACCAGCCCTCGGACTTGTATTCAATTAATTCATCATATTGCCAGCCAAGCTCAATATAAGCTTCAGCGGCTTTTTCCACATCATAAGTTCTGATCGTTAAATGATCGATTTTATAATCCCAATTTTGTGCTTGATAAACTTCAAGACTTTTGCGAGCAGCTATATTTTTCTCGAAATAAATTCTGAGTTGATTTTGAACAAAAGGAATAGATGAGTATTGTTCGAGTATTTTGTCTAAGGTATTGATGACCTGCATAATAAAAAGTCTCCGTTAAGCTTTTTATGCCCTTCAGAGACTTTATGCTATCAATTCAATTTCAATTTAAGACTGTTCTTTTACTTATTCTTTTTTCCTTTTTTTCAACTTCAGGGCTTTCAGGACTTTTTGATTCTGATTTCTTAGCTTCAAGGGAAGTATCTAGATTTAGGCCAAATCGAGTCGGTCTATACGTGAAAATTGAGTAAATATTGAGATTTGAAGTTTTGAAAAAAGAAATCTTTATTCTTTGTTGAAATTACGGGGATTAATCAGGATGGTGATTATCATTTTGGTTTTGCAAATTCCAAAGATCTTCAACAGCAATGAGTCTATTAAAAGTTCTAGAAACTGTCGTCAGTCGTCCTCGTCCTGTTGGAGCCAGACGATACAAAATAAGACCTAGAAGTTCTAAGGAACCTGCTGGTTCAGGCATTCAAATTGCTATAAAACCACCATCAATCATTAGTGTCCCATTAAAGATCTAGGATTGAAAGCTGATTTGAAAGATCAGATTCTTTGGTTTTGTAATCAAAATTT
>DUDU01000101.1 GCA_005110395.1 Candidatus Melainabacteria bacterium
AACAAAGAGCAGAAACAGCAAATTTCGATTCAAGTAAAAGAAAAGAAAAAAGCTTTGAAAGCAGAATTGAGTAAGGAAACTTTAGATTATGCAACTTTAGAAAAACTAAACTCGGAAGTTTATGATTTGCAAAAGCAACAAAAGCTAATAGATATTAAGCAACAAGTTGAATTGTCGAAGATCTTAACGGTTCAAGAAAGAAAAGATATTATTCACAAAGCTTCTCAAATTAAGAAAGAAAAAGCTTTAGGCAAAGGCAAAAATTAATTTGATAGTTTTGTTAGATTCTGAAATAAGTTCAAGATGACGGATTTTATTGCTATTTAGGAATCTAAGCCAAAATCAGGCAATTTGCTTAAGACGAATTAAATAATCAACTCATTGAGTTTAGAGAATGAATGTGGTTGAGCAAAACCACAAATTTTGGAAAATACAAAAATAGCTGTGAAAGTCCGGAGTTACATTAATTATAGAAAGACGTGAATGCATTGTTTTATTGCCTTCATTTTAAATCTTCAAGTCGGGATTTATAAAGCTAATAGAAATAGCCCATGCCAAGACTAATTTTGGTATGGGCTATCTTTTAATTATTTTAGTAAGGAGAAGTCAAAGGAAATTCATTTATCACTTAATACTTAGAATTATTTACTGACAGGAAAACCTAATTCTTGTAAAAGAGCTTTTCCTTCTTCTTCATTCTTCGCTGTTGTATTAAAGGTGATTTGCAAACCTTTTTGAGCACGATTTTCAGCTTCTAGAAAAATTCTTTGGTCTTTAATTCCAATAGTGAAATTTCCTCTGCCATCGCTTTTAATTTTGAAACCCTGGAAATCTCTGATACGAGGAGAAGCGACGGAAACAAAACGATCAAAAAAGGCATACATACGCTTCCTGCGAAGAGTAACCATTATTCCATTTGGCATGCCTTCTCTGAGCTTGAAAGCGGCAATTGATTTTTTTGCATTTTTTACAATTGGCTTTTGACCTGAAATAATTGCAATATCTTCAATCATTTCTTCCATAACATTTGAAACGCGGCCTTCTTCATGGTTGATTCCGCGAGTAATAATGATTTTGTCAAGTCTTGGTGCTTCTAAATCATTTACATATCCAAATTTTGTCTTCAAAACTGGCAAAACTTCTTCATTAAATTGTTTTTGTTTTCTATTCATGAGTATTTATCCTAATCAATTCCTGTTTGATAATTATTGTAAATTTTAGCTAAAGTATTTTTTAGTCAATTGGTTTGCCAGTTTTGACTGATATACGCTGTCCGTTTTCGCCTTTTTTAATTCTGGTAGCAACTGTTTTGCCATCTATTTCCACAGCTAGAGCTACGCTCCAAATCCAAATTGGGAATTCTTTTTCAACAATTTGACCCTCTTGTTGGGTTGGAAGCTTTGTATGCCTCTTCTTGATATTTACACCTTCAACCAATACTTTGGCTTCTCTTGGCATTACTTTGGTTACTTTACCAGCTTTTCCCTTGTCTGAACCAGAGAGAACAATGACATTGTCACCAAGTTTAATATCCCAATTTGGTCTTAAATTTGTCTTACCCTTCAACCAAACTTTATTGGATACTATACGGTCAGTCTTTTCCTGAGCCTTAATTGGTTGTTTAGTGTAAGTAACTTTCTTCTTTTGTTGAGTACTCATGATTAAAAAAAATTGTTCCTAAAAATTTGTTTTTTTGATATTGGTATTGATTTCTACTTAAAATAATTGTCGAAGATTAGTAATTATATAACCTCAGGTGCCAAAGAAAGGATTTTAGCAAAGCCTTTTTCTCTGAGAGATCTGTCGACTGGTCCAAATATACGAGTTCCAATTGGCTCTTCTTTGTCATTAATTAATACCGCGGCATTTTCATCAAAACCAATAACAAAGCCATTTTTTAATCTTTTGCGTTTTTTAGTTCTGACAATTACGGCTTTCACTACGGAACCTTTTTTGACTGAAGATTTTGGTTCTGCTGATTTGACAGAAGCGACAATAATATCGCCTACGCGGCCAACCGCACGACCTGAACTACTACCTTCTTTAAGAACACGAATGCACTCTATTTTTTTAGCGCCAGTGTTATCAGCTACTTCGAGCCAGCTTTCTTGTTGAATCATTTTATTTGCCTCCTCCTTTGCCAGATTTCCTGACAATGGACTTCAAAATAAAAGATTTACGCTTACTGATTGGTCTGCATTCTTCAATTTGAACCAAATCTCCCTCTGCGCAATCAGGATTTTCACTATGTGCTAAAAATTTTTTGGATTTTTTTACAATCTTTTTGTAAGTTTTATCGGCATATTGTCTTTCGACCAAAACGGAAATGGTTTTATCGGATTTTGCACAAACTACAATTCCTTCAAAAGTCTTTCGATGTTTTGGCTTGGCGACTTGCTCTTCTTTAGCCTGAATTTCGGTATTCATTTTTTATAAATTTTACTAATCGTGTTTACTAATAATTAATTTGTAGATTTTTGATTAAAGTTATCTCTGTATGCAGATTACCCTTTAGCCACTCTAGAGAGTTGTCCTAGAAAAGTCAAAATTCTAGCACGTTGATGACGAAGCTCACTTTTTAGACGTGGCTTTTCGATTTTCTCTTTTGGTAAGAAATAAAATTTATCTAATTGATCAGTAACTTCATTCAGTTTTTCAATTAATTCTTGCTCAGATAATTTTCTTAATTCTTTGTTTTTTGTATTTGATGTTGTCATGATTAAGCCACTGCCTCCTCTGCTTGAATGATCTTAGTGTGAATTGGTAATTTGTGACCTGCTAATCTCAAAGCTTCAATAGCTTCTTTGTGACCAACGCCATTAATTTCAAATATCACTGTGCCTGGTCTAATACTGGCAACCCAACCTTCAGGATTCCCTTTTCCTCCCCCTTGACGAGTTTCGGCGGCTTTTCTAGTATAGGGTTTATCTGGGAAAACACGAATCCATAACTGTCCGCTTTTACGAACCAATCTGGATAAACATTTTCTGGCGGCTTCAATCTGTTGCGAAGTGATCCAAGCTGGATCGAGAGATTGAAGACCAATGGTTCCAAAGTCTAGTTTGTTTGTTCTGCTGGCAATTCCAGATCTTCTGCCGCGCATTTGCTTTCTAAACTTTGTTCTTTTCGGCATTAACATGACTATTTACTGCTTATTTCTATTTTGGGCTTTTTTCAAATTCAGAGCTAGACATTTTAACAGAAGTTTGACTTAAAACATTTAACTCGCAAAAAGTAAAAATCAAAAATTATTAGAAACATTTTTTACGAATGAAATATTGCAGGGAATAAAAGCCGTAAACATAAAAATGAAATGGCTTTTAAATCTTGATTACAAATTATTCAAATACACATTCTAGTATTCAGTTGCCAAGCATTCAACTGCCAAGTATTCAGGCAAGCTTTGCTGAATTATTATCTGAATTGGAAAGAGTCAATGACGATCTGCTTCAGGCAATGAAGACAAATAATAGAGAAGCTTTTACAAATTTAATAGATAGACGTAGTCAAATTAGCGAACAAATTCAAGCGGTAACAAATAGCTCATCTCTAAATAATCAAAAATTAGTTGAAATGCCAGATAATCTCAAAATTAAGCTAGAAAGAATATTGATTCAAGATAGAGAATTAATGATTTATTTGGAATTAGAAGTTCAAAAGCTCAAAGGCAAATATCAAAAATTAAATATGGACTATCAAAGACAAATTACGCAGAATTTAAACGCAAAACGCTAAGTTATTAAGTCTATAAAAGTTAGCTTAGAAAATAGCTTATGAAAATTGAGAAAGAAAGTGCAGCAAACATAATAATTCTTTGGGAATGTTGAATAAACTGTGTCAATTCTAAAAATAGAAGAATAAGTAGAACTAGAGAAGGAATTGACAAATGAAAGCAGAAGCAAAAAAGAAATTAGACAACTTCAATATACATAAATTTCATAAAGAATTTCGCAACATCAAAAGTGAAGTGGAACAGCTAGTAATGAGCTTTAGGAAAATTGCAAGACTTCTTCAAGTTCCAAATCAAGTAGTAATCCAATGGTGCAAAGAATTCACTCAGGAAAACTATGAAAGCTAGGACAAGGGAAACCCTATAACTAAAAAGGGATCTGACAATTTGTATTTTGCCAAATCCCTTTGTTTTTTAGGTTCAGTTACGGATAAAGGCCATTATTCTTTTATTTAATGGAGAGTGTACCGTTCTTAATAACTACTGTACTGCCATCTGGAGCACTAATAGATCTTCCTCCGTCTATTGTTATTTCACATGAACTCCAGCCACTGCAAAAGGATGAATCACTTTGATGAGCACTAACAGAGGAGTTGGAGCTGATACCACTTGATTTTGTGTCAACTTTGTAGCCTTGGCCATCGTTATTCTCAATTGTTACTGCTGCAAAACTTTGAGAGGAAATAGTTAAATTCAAAATTAGCATTAATGCTAAAGCTGTTCTCATTATCATCACTTACTTTCTTTTTATTTAGAAGTATAATCCACACCAGATAATAACCAAGTAAAAGTTTTTTGTCAAATTAGGTGCATCCAAACCTTAACCAGAGAGTAAGAACGTAAAATAATGAGGATTTACGCCATGAAAGATGAATATGATTTTTCCAAGTCAAAACGCAACCCTTATACAAAACTTCTCAAAAAGCAAATCACAATCAGGCTTGAAGAGGAGACGGTGGAGTATTTCAAAAAAATCGCCAAAGAAAATGGTATTCCTTAAATAAGTGATTAAAAGCGGGACATCCCTCTATTTTTACTTGTCCTAGAATATTGCGATAAGCCCAAATTGTTTTCCGATCAAGTACTTGCTCAATATTGATAATGTCTAAAAAAACCTTAAGGCTGTCTCTGTCAATGATTTGAAATTCCATTTGCTCATCAGATAAATTGCCTGATATTTTCTGGAGAACCAGCAGTTTGAACATTCTGATTGAATTCATTGGTGGCCTTCCATAAACACTTCCGTCCTTTCTCCAAATGCTGTCTAATCGCCCTCTGAAAGCTTCCCACACAATTGTTTCTTTAATCAGAAGAAGCCTTTGTGATTTTTCTCTAACTTTATCATCAAATTTGGCCTACGCAAAAAGATCGGATTGCATATTTTTTTAATTTCAACATTCTAAATTCTAGACCATTCAGAGCCAAATGCCAACAGTATCTTCTTTGTTTTTCCCCTTCCAGGAAGCTTTCTCGACTTTATAGAAGTGCCCTAAAGTACTCGAAAATTTCAATGGGGATCTGAACTATTCGAGAAAAGAAATAATAAGCTCTTTTTTTTTGTGATTGCTTCTATTGGACTAGTTTGTTTAGCAATCTGGGGATTACTTCATAGTCCAACTTTTGACAGAGTTGTCTTCTTTCTCTCTGTTCTAATTTCATTAGTTTTATTTTTGTACTTTCGAATTCGCAACCTTTTGAGTTTATCTATTATCACTGGGATAGCTCAGTGAAGCATAATTTATATAGTTTTCTTTACCTGAAAAGTTTTCTTAAGAACCAATAAATAGACTTTTTAACATAATACTCTTACCTAAAGAGAACTCTCTATTTCATAATGAGCAAGAAGTAACTTGGATCGAATTGAAGAAATAAATGAATAGAAGAGACTTTTTATTTTGGTCTATGGCCTCTGTTTCAAGCTTGGTGACAGCATTATCTTTAATCAATTATTCACAGGCTATAACATTTCAATCCTCTGATCAAGAAATTGTCCAAGCTAAACTCAAGCAGTTTTGGAAATATCGTCATTTAGAAACCAATTATTTATGCTTTTTAATTGCAGAATCATTTATAGGTACTCCTTATCAAGAAAATACTTTAGAAACAAATCAAAATGAAGAGTTAGTGATTAATTTAAGAGCTTTTGATTGTGTAACTTTTTTAGACAATGTAATTGCGCTCTGTCTATGCCTGAAAAGCAATCATCAAGAGATAGGAAGTTTCGAGTTCTTTTGTCGCAATATACAACTTATTAGATATAGAAAGGGTTTGCTCTCTGGATACGAAAGCCGCTTGCATTATTTCAGTGATTGGCTCCGGGATGGCCAAAGAAAGGGTTTACTTCAGCTCTTACCCGCAAACCATAAGCAGTTAGCCGAAGTGAATTTGTTAAGTAATTCACTTACAGATTGTGAGAAGAAAGAATCTATTCAAATAGTTGAATCAAAGTTGAATTTAGAGAATACAAAATGGCCTATCTCTTATTTTGATTGCCAAGATTTAAATCAAGTTCTCAATTCTCGAATTAATGCTCGGGCTAACCCTCAAATTAATACTCAAAACCCAGAAAAATTTTTATTGAGAAGCGGAAATATTATTGGCTTTGTCTCTAATAAAGTTGGCCTTGATTTTAATCATGTGGCTTTTGTGAAACAAATTTCTTCAAGCCAGGGAGAAAATCTCACTTTTATTCATGCTTCGAGTATTAATCGTCAAGTTGAAATTTATGACGGTAGTTTATTGGAATATTGCCAAAGCAAGAAATCCAATAAAGGAATCACAGCAGCTAAGCTGAGCTTCTAAATTGATTTGTTGAAATGTTTTTAGATTAGCTTTCTGGAGAATCAATCACTTAATCAGAACCAAAGGAAACATATCAACAGTATGGCGAAAAAATGTTTAGCTCAGTTTTAGTGAGTGAAATCGTTATACCCGCGATGAACGCTGACAGGATTGTGATTCTGAGACATTGTACTTTTTGTCTTTTTCCAGTAGTAGTATCCCCCTTGGTTTTAGTATTGCCCTATACCTCTCACCTCAAAGGTTTAGACCTCAGCTAACTAGACGATGAAAGATACATGAACTAAACTTTTTAACTGAAGGGAATATTAGGGAATCATGAACAAAAACATCCAGAAGGCCATGTTGTTGACCTTCGCTACTTTTAGTTTGTTTAATTTCAATTCCAGCGTCTGGGCTGACAGCCATATTTCGGTTGGCAATTTCCTTGAAGACAAAGTCGAGCAAACCATTAATCCATTTAGCCGAGTAAAGAAGAAGGTAAAAAATAAGTTTGCTGAGCTGAATGGTTCTAATAATGTTTCAAGAAAAAGCTCCGAAGACTATGCAAATATGCCATACAGAAAAACCTCTTCTCAACCATATAATCAACCTTATAGAAGAAGACGTGATACACAAAATCAACAAGTTCAAGCCAATAATCAAATTGAACCTTATATAAGTCCTATTCGCAGATCTCCACAAGCTGAAATTAGTCAAGAAGATTTGAATTTATGGGTAAAGCCAGTTCATGTTAGTTATAGCGATTGGAATCAAATCACCAATAGCACAAGAAGAGCAAGCAAGAAAACAGGTATCCCTGAAAGACTAATACTTTCTCTGATAAACCAAGAATCTGGTTTTAATTCAAGAGCAGTAAGTAAATCAGGGGCAATGGGCCTTACACAATTAATGCCTGCAACTGCCATGATAGAATGTGGGGTTCAAGCTAGAGAACTATTTGGTATTGATGTCAATATTCAATGTGGAGCAAGTTACTTAGAGAAGCAAATTAAAATTTTTCGCAAGCTTGATTTAGCAATTGCAGCTTACAATGCTGGCCCTGGAGCTGTTAGGCGAGCCGTGGAAAAAGCTGGCACTGACGATATTGAAATAGTCACTTCATTATTAAAAGAAGAAACTGCCCCATATGTAGATAAGATCTTGACCAAGATAAATTATGGGGATGATTTTATTTAAACATTTTTATTCGTTCGTCTTCATATAGGTTTGCTTTTATTTGAACTTCATTTAAACTTTATTCATGGAAGCCATTATCGATAAAGCTATAAAGTACTCTGCCAGAGCTCACAATAACCAATTTCGCAAAGGCAGCGATATTCCCTATATTTCACATCCTTTTGCAGTTGCATGGATACTCAAAGAAGCAAATGCCACAGACGATCAAATAGTTGCAGGTTTATTGCATGATGTTGTCGAAGATACCGAGATTACTATTGAAGAAATCGAAGCCGAATTTGGACATAAAATAGCAAAACTAGTTGAAGCCTGCTCCGAATTTGATCCAAAAGCGAATTGGGAAAGTAGAAAGAAACATACACATGAAACTCTCCGTAATGCTCCCGCTGAAGTCCGGCTTATAGCTTGTGCTGACAAATTACACAATCTGAGAAGTATATCTCTCGACTATGATTTGACTGGTGATAAAGTCTGGAGTAAATTTGGACGAGGCAAGGAATCTCAATCTTGGCATTATCTTGAGCTTGCCGATATTCTTTGCGATGATTTGGAGAACTATCCTGAAGGGTCAATATTTCATCAGTTTCGCGAAGAAGTAAATCATCTTTTTAAGCATAAATTGCTGAAGAATCAATCTGAGAATTAGAAAAGTCTTTTAAGCGTAATTCAACATTTTTTCCTATTAAGCCAAGTTCCTCTGCTCCGGGAATAGCTATTTTTTGGAGAGTATTACTATTGTTTTCGACATGTCCAGAGACTTCAATCGGTATATCAAAGCCATCATGAATTCCTCTGAAATTTACGAATCCCTTTGTTCCAATTGGTATATTAGTATTAGCCTTTATTTGTAAAGGAGAAATATTGTTTTTTGCATCTAGATCGGTTGCAAATTTATCATTTCTATTAACAATCTCCAACACGTCTTTTAAGCTTTGTCCTTTCCATTGATCGGAAGATTCGACTTGTGGTGTGAATTTTTGTAATTTTGAATTCGAATTATTCGTTTCCCAATTGGGATCGATTGATGATGTCGATTGTGGAAATAATCTTTGAGTTAATGCCTTATTAGCATTTTCAAATAAACTCAAAGACCTGTCTGAACTAGGCAAATTTATATTAGCTGTAGCCATAAAAGTTACTCCCTTATTTGTACAAAAGATTTAAGTTGTAAATCAACAAATCCATACCCCTATAATTCATTCTACATGTATTACGCTTGGCGATTAGTATTGTTGAGAAAAGATAAACAAAAGGACATTTCTCATCTATTTAAATCAATTCTGAATTCAAAATGGCTTTGTTCAATGCAATTAAGATAATTCAGAACATAATTTAATCGCTTCGAGGAAAGGTTTACAATCAGCTTTGCCAGTACCAACTAAATGAAAAGCTGTTCCATGATCAGGTGAAGTCCTTAAAAAAGGTAAACCAATAGAAACATTTACAGCTTCAAAGTTTGTAATTGTTTTGATTAAAGGTAAAACTTGATCGTGATAAGGAGCCAAATAGGCATCAAATTCTTGCTTATTGTTTCTCAGATAGTCTTTGCTGGAGCGAATCCAAATATCGTCAGGAGAAAAAGGGCCTTCGATTTCAAGTTCTTCACACCAAGCTTTTAGATAATCAATTTCCTCTGTTCCAATTTCCCCATTATCGCCAGCATGAGGATTGAGGCCAGCCAATGCGATTTTGGGATTATTTAGAGAATATTTTTCTTTCAGGAATTTCTTGAGAGTCAGAACTGCTGATTCAAATCTATGCTTAGAGAGAGTTTGCACAACATCTTTTAGAGCAATATGACGGGTGAGAAGCAATACTTTCCAGTCTTTGGCTACAAAGAGCATTTCGGGTGAGTACTTTGATTTGAAGCCCAATAATTCAGTTTGACCAGTCCATTTGTGGCCAGCTTGTGACCACCGTTCTTTGCTAATTGGGCCTGTGACTAAACCTGCTAATGAGTTGTTAGGCGATAAGCAAAGATTCAAACAAAAATTAATTGCATTATCCAAACACAAAAAACTATGTGCTCCGCTTTCTTCAGGTAAATTGGGAATATTGTGAACTTGAATAAAAGCTTTTTGATTTGTAGGAATATCGATTAAATCTGTAGATCCGAAAATCACAAAATCATTGTTTGAAAAAAACTCTGTAAGTGAGCCTTCGGCAATTAATTTATTTAATATTTCTAAGCCAATGCCTTTGGGGTCTCCATAAGTCAAAGCAATTGTTTTTTTCTTTTGCACAATATTTATTTTGTTAGATTAGCTTCTTGAATCGGCTTGCCTATTGTAAATTATTACTTATTCGATTAATAAGGCTTTTTCATGAATAAATCAACCTATATAGTTTTAGCGATAATTTTTGTGCTCACTGGTTTTGCTTTTTTCTTTAGGCAATTCAAGATGAGTGGTGTCAATAAAGTAGTCAAAGGAAATGAAGCCGTTATTTTAGATATTTGGCTTGATGAAATTCCTTCAACTAGAAATGATTTGTTTGAAAAAGGCAAATTTGCCAATCTCATTATTCGTAATCGTCCTCATGGGAAGCTGGAAATAGTCGATTATAACTGTGTACCTTTATCAACTGATAGATTCTATTTACGTCGTGTAAGCGTTCCAACTGTTGAAGCACCCGCTCAAGAAGAAGCTTTTAAAGAGCCATTTTTATGGCAGTGCAGATTAACTCTCAAAGACAAAGAAGCACTTTCGACAGTCAATGGATATATGTCTCATGGGAATCAACTCAAAATCGGAACGAGAATAGCTTTGGAAGACGCTCTTTATCGTGTTGATGGTTTTATTGTGAATGTCAAGCCTGAATAGATTGCAAGCCTTGAGCATAAATCAGAGGATTTCATTATGTCAAAACAAATCTTCACAAAACCATACCTTCTTACAAAGGGTGAGAAAAGTGCACCAATAGTTGTAAAAAGTGGATTTAATAAGCTCACCAAGCAAATTGAAAAAATATGCAATGAAAATAAATCTCTTGTTTCATTGCATATCCATCCAACCTTTCCAGTATTAATTAATGATTCTGATAAAACCTCTTCTTTCTATTTTGCAATACAGTCTGTAGGTTTAGATGTTGTTACAGGGCTAAGTTTTTTGAGTTCTTTACAACCTGAATCTGAATATTCCAATGGAATTATTAATCGCTGGCAAGATCATGATTTAGTAATTAAACAATTTCTTCATTGGATTGAATTAATTAAGAAGCATAATGAATTTAATGAATGCAATATTTTCCTTGACCGATTGTATCTCTCATTAGGAGTGGAGATAAACCAAGAACAGCCATTAGATGAAAATACTCAGCGAGTAATTGAGCTTGTAATTGACAGTACGTTTGATACTTTAATAGAGCTATCTGTGGAAATTACAGAACAAGATCTTGATGAATTTGCTGTTCAGGGTAATACTGGACAAATAGAGAAAATCTCAACAATTGATATTACTCCAGAAGAAATGCTTTCAAAGAAAGAGTTATTTAGCGTAATAATTTCTGGAGATTATAAAGCGCAAGAATCTCTAAGGCTTTTAAGAAACACATTACCTTCAAGTCAAGATTCTTTGAACAGAATTACAAGGGCTTTATATGTTCTCTATAGAAAAAATACTCAAAAAGGCAAATCATTTTTAATTCAATTGATGAAAAACTTGCTTAGAGACTTGCCTATTGATGTGACTGGTGAAGTGAAAAAGATAGTAATCAAGGAAGCGATAATGAAACTTGTTCATCTTTTGTCTTCATTTTTTGTATGAACTCAATTCATGAGCTCGATTCCATCCTTTCGCGTCAAGCTGCAAATTCTTTAAGTGTGTCGGCATAGACTTTAGTCCAATTATTTCCAACTGAATGTCCAAGACCTTCTAGCACATGAGCTAAAGCACTAAGCGCAGTCAAAACATCACGATCACAAACAAATCCTAAATGTCCAATTCTAAATATTTTGCCTTGTAAATCGGCTTGTCCATCGGCCACTACAATTTGCCAATCTTCTTTTAATTTTTTGCGTATTTGTTTTACTTCAATTCCAGCTGGAGGCTTGATTGCGGTAATTGCTGAACTTCCTTCCGAATCAATTGTCAGGAGCTCAAGTCCCATTGCCTGAACAGATCTACGAGTACATTGCTTGAGCCTTTCGTGACGTTTCCAAGCTTTTTCAACACCTTCCGCTCTCATCAATCTGAGAGTTTCTCTTAATGCGCAAATCAATGAAACGTTCGGAGTAAAGGCTGTTGTTTTGTCTTCGAGTGCTTTCTTTGCTTTTGTCCAATCCCAATAGAAACGCGGGAATTTAGCTTCTTTATGTGCTTCCCAAGCCCTAGGTCCTACCCAAACAAAAGCTAAACCTGGAGGAATCATAAACCCTTTTTGGCTACCAGAAACCAAGACATCAATTCCCCAATCATCCATTTTTAGAGGCATTGCACCCAGCCCAGTAATTGCATCGATCGCAATCAAAGCTCCATGTTCACGAACTAATTTTGCAATTGCCTGAATTGGATTGACTACGCCAGTTGAGGTTTCGGAAAAAGTAACTAAAACTAATTTGATTTTCTTTTCAGTATCATCATCAAGTGCTCCTTTGACTTGCTCTATTTGAACGGCTTTGCCGTGTGGAAGAGAAATTCTCTCAACTTCAGCTCCAAATAATTCAGCCATATCAGCCCAGCGCTTGCCGAATACACCATTGATTACAGATAAAACTTTATCGCCAGGACTGAGAAGATTAGCCAAAATTGCTTCCATCCCTCCGGTGCCGCTTGCAGCATAAATAATTGGTGTGGCTTCTTTTGTTTGTGCAATCTCATTTAAGCCCTCATTGCATTCCATGAAAATACTAGAAAACTCCGGGCTGCGATGAGGAAGCGGATGACGGGCTAATTCAACCAGAGCAGATTCGGGAACTGGAGTTGGGCCAGGAATCATTAAAAAGAGTTTTTGATTAAACATTGGCTGACCTGTTCTCTCTGATGATGTGGGCAAGTTCTAAATTTATTTTTAAAGCTAATAAGTTTTAAAAATATCAAGTTTATTGAGAAGGTAACTTGATGACAGTCACTTTTTAAACAATAAGTTTAACTTGCAAGAAGAAAAACAAAGAAAAAACAGAGGAAAATACGAAGCCAAGAAAACAAGAAAAGATTCAATTAATAATTCCAACCACCAAAATTTACGGGTAATCCACGTCTGTCGAGAATGTGATTATTGAGCCAATCAGCCTCTCTGTAACCGATATTGCGATTGTATTGCATGGGTAAACGATAAACTGGAGGAGCTTGTCTGTAGTCGCAAATAAAGCCGGGGCCAAACATTGAATATTCTGGCAACATCGCCATAAGTGGATTAATACTGGCTGGACGATAATATTCAGGCACTTGATTGGCTTCATGAAAATAGCCATCGTTAACATCAAAAGTGTTTTTTGTGCCAAAGTCGCTAGAATACGCTCCCGAAGAGAGTATCAAGGCAATTATGAATGTTAAGAGGAATGTGTTTTTCATAAATTTCGGGAGGCCTAAAATATTTTGTGAGTTCAAATCTAAAAATAGAATTCCACAATTTTTATAGGGTTTAACTCTTAAAGATTAGAAAAAGTTTGACCATAATTCCCTCTAAATAAATAATCCACTATTAGCGTTCTCTTAATATGAATCTCCTAAAAGATAAAGATGAAGAATAGACTTCTCAATGTAGGCTTAGAAATTTAAGTGATCCCTATAAAAGAATGAGTTAGAACTCTCAATATTGAAATTAGTCCAAAATCACTCAAGTTTTTAATATGTAGCTTCAGAAAAAACTTCTTTCAACTTCTCCTCATCTACGTTTTGAACAATTTCTGAATGTCCTAAATTGCCGACTGGAAGAATGAATCTGACTTGACCCGTTTCCACTTTTTTATCATGCTTGAAGTGACGAATTAATTCAGTTGAGGTAAATGAGTATTTTTTTTCTATATGATCTGTGAGACCAAATTCACGAATCATATTCATTATTTGTTCAAAAACACTAATATTGATTTTGCCTAACTTCAAGCTCAGCCTTGCTGCAAGAGTCATACCAATTGCAATTGCTTCACCATGAGCCAGTCTGTAACGACTAGCGGCTTCCAGTGAGTGCCCGAAAGTGTGACCTAAATTTAACAAGATTCTCAAACCATTTGTTTCCATTTCATCTTTTGAGACTATAGTAGCTTTTGTCTTAACGGCCTCATAAATCAATTGTGAGATGATGGCATAGTCAGTCTTTTGTAGAATTGCAGCTTTATTTTCTATAAGCCAATTGTAGAAGCTTCCATTATCATCTCTAATAAAAGCGCACTTGAGAACTTCGCTGAGTCCATTTTTCCATTCAGCATCAGGCAAGCTCTTGAGAAGAGATAAATCCATGAGGACAAAACTAGGCTGATGAAAAGCACCAATTAGATTTTTACCAGATAAACCTAAATTAACGGCCACCTTGCCACCAACTGAAGAATCAACCATAGCTACTAAGCTTGTAGGGACTTGCACAAAACGAATGCCTCTCTGATAAACAGAACTGACAAATCCGGACATATCACCAATAACACCCCCACCGAGCGCAATTACAACAGAAGAACGATCTAATTCCAAGCCAATCATTCTATGCAAAAGTTTTTCAGCCGTAATCCAACTTTTAATTGATTCGCCTGAATTAACAGATTCTACAGTAATGGGGAAACCCTCTTTCTCAAATTCTTTAGCAAGCTTTTGACCATAAAGAGTATTTAAATTTAGATGCGTAATTAAAAAAATCTTAGGCAAAGTTTCTTTAAGCCCTAGCTTGATTTTTAATATTTTGGGCAAATTCATCAAATTGCCTTCATGGATATCGATGGTGTATTTAATTGCGGGTCTATTAATATTTAATTCAAGTGTTTTAGGCATATGTCTTTCCTCTTAATTTAATCCTTCTTCTCTTTTTCTAATGAATAAAAACGCAAAACTGCAATTAATAACCACAAAGCTATTTGAACTTGAGGTCGAAGAATAACAATATCAAAGAATGAACTCACTAGCAGTCCCGCAAGACTTATTAACACCCCAGCAATAATTAATAAATTTGGGTTTGCAAAAATCAATTTATAGGACTGAAATTGTGATTTAAAACTTGACAAAACTTTAATACCCTCAGAAGCCAAACTAAATATTAGGAATAAGAGCAGAAGTAAACCAATAAAGCCCATTTCGGCGGCAATCTCTATAAATACACTATAAGCACCCAAAGCGCTATATCCCGCATCCATATATATTCCATAAATCAAATAAAAGACCTTTGAGCCTGGCCCTATACCAAAAATTGGATTGTCTCGAATTATTCTGAAACAAGCTTGCCAAACATGTAGCCTAAAGGAGTTGCTGCTGTGATCGTATGAACTGAAAATTGAAAGAATTCTATTCATAAAATTAGGCTTAGAAATTAGATAAAAAGCCCCTCCCACTAATGGCAAAGCTAAGCTGGAAATTAGAGCAAAAGAAGGCTTGAAAAAAGTCAATATAAATGCAATTATAAAACCAAGCTGAACAAATAAAGCAATCCAAGCTCCTCGACTGCCTGTTTGCAAAATCAAATAAACCGTGATTAAACCTAAAATCAAAAGACTCAATCCAATGAGAGAATTACGAATCTTTAAACTTTCTGACTGAGAGACAGATTTCGCTAAAAAAGATTTGCCCAGAAAATAAAAACCAATAAAGCTCAGAGGCCATAGAGTCAGCATATACGAAGCGCAGAGATTTGGATTTAAAAAGGTGGAATAAATACGGCTTAATTGATTGCTGGCATGAATATTTGGGTCTTCCCAGGTGGCAAGCTGTTCCGCCCCGAATAAAACCTGTTTAATTCCTTCTAAATCGGCCCAGATAAGCCCAATAAATGACGCTGTAAGTAAAGCAAAAACAATTTTTCGATCTCGAATCAATAAACAAAAGCCAATATACAAGAAAAAATAAAATGCATATTTAATCAGTCCAGATAGGCTTTCTCGAAAGAAATATGAAGTTAAAGTCGACAAACAGGCCGAAAAGAATAATAGAAAAACCGCCAAATCAATTTTATTGAGCCTGATTCTTTTCAGCAAATCTAGACTCCAGAAGCTCCTGTCTAATTGTCTAAAATGATTGAATCTGTTCAAAAGATAAGAAACAAAACTAAATGAACAAAAGATCCCGCATAAAATTCCAATTTCCTTATTGCTATCTCCCACAAATTGCGGCAAAGAAAGACAAGCCAAAATGAGGCAAGTCAATAAAAGAGGTAATTGACCGATCATGTTGAGGAGTTGCGCAAAAAATGCCATGAATTTTTCTTTAAATATATTTACCTAGACTTCACAAACTTAATTCAAATTATTAAAGCTTTATTCTATAGAAATCTCACAATCAATTTTCAGGCAAAGGTAAAACTATTTTTCCAGAGGAGGTATTTACCCTTTCGCATTCATAGGTTTTGCCTTTTATTTTGCTTACATAACTTGAATCTCCGCCTTTGTCCGAACAATCTAAATGAATAAGCTTTTTCTGGCTAGGAATAATCAGCAAAGATGCATATAGAGGTTCAATTGAAGGTGGATCTAATTCCTTCAATAATTGAGTCAGCAATACTTTGTCTTCTTCAACTTGTTCGATTCTAAAAGCTTCTTTCCAATTATCTTGATTTATCCATTTGCAGCCTGTGCATTTACCGCTGAATCGCTTGATATAAAGAAGCTTATTATCTTTATATACTTTCAACTCAACTCTTTGTCCATAATCGGTTTGCTCTTTATTCAAATTGAATGGTGATAGCTCCGCTCTGAATGAATTTGAAGATTTGACTTGTTGACTTAGCTTTTGTTGGTTAAGTTTTTGTTCATTGCTTTGAGGATTATTTGATTGAGAGTCATTTAAAAGCAGTTGAGGATTTGCAGCTTTATCAAATTCAGGCCATTTATTTTTTCCTTTAAGCAATTCTGCATCTTTAAATTCTTTGTCTTCACTAAGCTCATTACTGGGCTCACCATTAGCAGTACTTTTGGCTTCGCATTCATATTCTGCTTCAGAGAAATTAATGATTTTGAAATTTTTGTAAGATTTGCCTTCTATCAAACATTCCTTGATTTCTTTGATCTCATTACTATCTGGATGAATTGCTTTATAGACATAATTTTCATCATCTTTCTTTTCCGAAATAATTACCAAATCATCAAATAATTTTTCAATTTTGACTCGATCCGATAATTTGCTAGTTTTTTCGTTCTTCTTGGTTTCACCTGTTGAATCCGACTTCTGAGAAGCTTTGCCTTCCAAACTATCTAAATCAGCAGATTTATATTCTTCTAGGGCATATTCTTGCGAAAAAATAATTTTGCTTTGTTCGGTGTCTGCAACTGTAATTCGATAGGTGGTTTTTTTATTATCACCATCAACTTCATATACAAAAGCTTTCAACCTTCGATCAGGTGAAATTTCGTTGTCTTCACTTTTTGAATCTATTTCTTCAATTTGTTTTCCTTGATTGGAATTTTCATTTTGCGCTGAATTGTTATTTTCTTCTTTACATCCATTGAGTGAGAAGCTGAGCAATAACAATAAACAGATTGTCAGAATTCTTGACATTGTTTTGTGACTTTTAATATTTGGACTTTAAGCATGATTATGCATGAAGAGAATAAGATTTTGATGATTCTTCAAATTACGTTATCAAATTTTAAAGAGATTTCTCTGAGTAACTTACTTTACGCAAGTTTCAGGATCTTTCTCACTAATCGTGATAATTGTTTTCGTAACATGAGTAAGTGAGAAGGATTCAGTACTGTTTTTTGAAAAATATTTCTCCTAAACAAATCAAGTAAACGAATTCAGGGCTTCCCCGATTGCTGGTTTGATTGAACTAATACAACTAGATCTATTTGTTGATGATTTGGGCTTTCTACTCTCTAACTCGGGAATAGTAAAACCAACAATCAATGCATATTAAATCAAAACCTGAAATGCGCCTTTATGCTTTAGCCATACTTTTTTGCTATTGCATAAACTTGATGTGCGTTTTCTCTCCATCTGGTGCTGAAACTGAAAGAAAAACTGGACGAGTTGAAACTGCTACGCATAATGCAAATGTACTTTTTATTGGTGTTGAATTAGAAGATTTAACCGAAAAAGATCGAGAAAGGTATATTAAATACAGAATTCTTGAAAGAAGCTATCAGGGAGCCGATGAAGTCAAGAAGTTAGTTAAGCAAGCTAGACCAGTTGCCATAGTAATCAAGCAACCATCGGGGACAATGTATGAATATGCTCCTGATGGAACCATGATTAAAACCGTAAAGAGCGCTAAAGAAGCCAAAAAAGAGGAAGAAAAGAAAAAAAAGGAAGAGCAAATACAGCAAGCTGGTGATATAGACTCTTTCAATGTTCCAACCAAAGTGTTTTCCGGTGGTTTTTCTGCACTTTCTCCTTCCACAGGTTGTTCAACGGGCGCTTTAGTAAGTCCATATTTTCCCATGCCTCAGCCATGCCCAGAGACAATGACTCAAGGATCAGTTTTTGGTGCTATTCCATTTCCGATGCCAGTTATGATGGGCATGGTGGATCCCAATATGATGAATAGTGTGATGAATTCTTCGGCAAATTCAATGAGTGGTGGAACTAGCTTATCTGGTCAAATGAATGGAAGCATGTCTGGCAATAATATCAATTATGTTTCACCCGATAATACCAGTAAGCCTTTCCCCGGAGCCAATGTTTCCGAGAGCTTATATCCAGGAACAGCTGAGTATAGCTTTTTGCCAGGAGAAGGTGATTTTCTTGCTCCGCCAGGTATTTCATTAGGAAGACAAACTCTAAAGCAATTAACATCATTGGTTCAACAAAATGCTTATCCTTTCTGGTTTGATAATCAATTGACTACTGATACTTCTGTTATCAATTCACTCGGTGGTTCCAATACCAGCTTTAGTGGAGGTTTTCCCACTTTGCAAATCAATTCTAATACAACCGCAAATGCAGCCGTTGTAGGTAGTCAATTATTAGGTAATGGTGTAGGAATTGGTGCAACGGTTTTTGATGCGGTACTCGAAGGAAGAGAACTTAAAGCAAGAAGAGCTTATGCTGATGCTTATGCAAATGGCACTCCTTATTATCAATATCCTCAGCAATCTAGAACTTATTATTCTGCCATGCGCTATCAGCCTTATCCAGTAATGCCAAGCACAGCTTATTAATACTTCTTTGTTTTAAATTGTTATGGAATTAAGGGTATTTGCCTAAATTTTCTTCATATACTTAAAACAGAATTAGAAAAATATTAACCCCTCTGAATCAAGCTTTTAATCTTACTTTGCCATTTATTCTAATTTGTGATTTTGATTGAATGCTTTAATTGTTTAATATTAAAGATAAGACAATCAACTACTTCCGATTTCACAATCAAAAGGAAATGAGAAATGAAAATCTCCGATATTTTCTATTCACGCAAAAAAATAAATCAACTTGTTGCGGCTACTTGTATTTGTGCTTTGTTACTCAGTTCATTTGGCATTGCTCAAAAGTCAGAAGCACGAATTACTCCCAAAGGTTTAGCAATAACAGGAGTTGCATTAGGAGCGGCAGCTTTAGGCACTGCAGCTTACAATACTTATCAAATTCGTAGGGATAGAAGAGAAAGTGAATACTATTATGACGATGATCACTACTATTATGAGCAACAACCACGACAAGCTCAATATTATGATCAGTACAATGGCTATGATAATGACTACTATTACGATGACGGTGAATACTACTATTACGATTATTAAGTAAAATTAGTACTCGGCTTAATACAATGTTATTCGAGATAATCCGTCAGGCAATAGACTTAGGGTAGCAAGATCAATGCTCTCTGTTATTATCCTCGCATACAGTTTTTAATTCACTTTCAATATCATGTCTGAGGATTGTTTCATGATCTTTCTCTGGAACTACTTCTATAAAAACCTTTAATAAATAGTTTTAATTGCTTTCTTCTATCAATCTTCCATCTGGGTATGTGACTAAAGTATTTTGCAAATTAGTTCTTAGATTTATATTTCCACCAGTATTCCAAAAAAGTTCGGTTACAATCATTTTTTTGCCATTGGGTGATTTAAGGACTGGGCTCATGGATTCTAATACTGCAATGACATAAGAGTCTGATTTTAAATTACCTGAAGATTCAATTATTTCGATATCAGAAATATTGCCATCAGGATCTATTGTGTATTGGACAACATTTGAAAAAGGATTGCCCACATTACTCCATATAAGCTTGTCACGGCCTGACTCTCTTACTTTTGCAGTTATATATTCCGAATAACTCTTAGTTTCACGACTTTGATTTTGTTTATAGGTTTTTGGATTTGGCAAAGCTTTTGTTCTTTCCTGAAATCCTATTGTTGGTTGAGGCTTTGCAATTTCACCAATTGATTGAAATTTTTTATCATTGAATTCATTAATTCCTTTGATTTTTTCAGGAATTTGCAAATCGAATTGAAGCTCTCTGTACTTGAGCTCTTCTTTTGTAGCTGGCTTGATTTTGTCTTTATCTTTTTTCTTTTCCGCTTCAGCCTTTTTCAATTTCTCTAATTGTTTTTGAATTTGTTCAGCTCTTTTATTAACGCTTTCCTTGAAAGAAGCTTGATTGAAAACAAATGGAATTAAGGTAATAGTCCACAAAATGCCTAAATGCACAATATATGAAATTCCAAAACTTCCTAATACTCTTCTGTGATTCCAGTTTAGTGGTGAAAAAAAAGATGCAAATACATTTCTTTGCTTTATTTTTTCTTGTTGCAAAATTGTCGATGCTTTCTTTTTCCAAATAGGCAAACCAATAAAACCAATCAAATAATTCAAACAAAAAACAGTAATTAAAAATCCTAAAACTAACCAATTAGTATATTTGTCAATAAAGGCCTGATCGTTCATTCGGAAATAAAAGCCAAAAATTGCCGTCAAATCTTTTACTAAACTAAAATTGAAATGAGCCAAGGTCAAATAAGCCAAACTAATAAAGGTGACTAAGTGACAAGTCGCTAAAATCCAACCAAACCAATTCTTGCCAATATAGACATGACCTAAACCTGGCCATATTGAATTAAATAAAATAGATTTTTTGAGACTTTTGCGAATAAAGAATTTCACAAGATTTTCGGCTAGATTGTCAATTAGGAAAAGCGAAACATATCCCTTAGAAAAAGCTCTAAGCGCAATAAAAAACAAAATTATTCTTGAAGGCCAATCAATAAATCCCTGTGCAACTTTCCACAAAGTAGTCCTTAGCTCAAATTCCTTGTCAAGCATTTGTGGGTGATTATAAGCATCCCAAAGCGAGGCTCCAAAGATCAGACTACTCAAAACGAAAGGAATGAGCTGACATAGAGCTGACTGAAGTAGTTGAAAAGAAATAAATTTGTTTTTGCGAAAAACCCAACTCGCTATAAGCGGCAAAAAAGGCCCATATCCCAAACCAAAGGAGCAATATGAGCTTCCAATTAGGAATTTGTAATTTTTGTTTTTTATTTCTTCAAACAGATTTTATAAACTCCCTGACTAGAATTATCAAAGCCTTGATTAATAAATGTAATTCAATCACTCATGTTACGCAAAAACAATTTCCTGCTCGCTTGGTTTGATTTCCCAACCCCAAAAATGAAGCTATGCATCCCGCCTCACGGTAAATAAGGAGCTTTAATCAGGTCTTCTGAGCCCCCTTTTTTGTTGAGAGAGGGGTTCTGAAACAATCCTGAAATAAATCCAGGACAGAATGACGGGGGAGATCTCAATTAGCTATTAGGAGAGTCTTTTGGTAATTTCTGCGTAAAGTAGTCATAGTAGTCAAATGATAGTTCACTTTACAGGTTTTAGTTAGCCAATCTCATTCACTAATTGATCTAAAGCAATCTATTAGCAAATATAGTTTCGACCGACTAATTCCGCAAAATTAATTTCTAATATTCAACAACTTGTATCTCAATTCAATCAGCTGTTTCATAACTCGTGAGAGCATATTAACGGGCAAATCAAGCTTGAGCGGTTTCCAGACAGAGCCAGTACCTGAAAGAGGGCCAAGTGAAACCATAATGCCTTCTAAGTCTATCTTTTCGCAAGGCACTTCACGGTTCTCAATATTTGCAACTATATATTTTGCGACAGCCCTTCCTTCTTTATATGCAGCTTGTCCATTAAGCGGAAATGGTTGTCCGCTTTTGGGATCTATATAAAGAGCATTATCGCCAATAGCATAAACAGCAGGATTTCCTTTTACCCTAAAATATTCATCTACTTCTATTCTAAAGCCCCTTCCTAAAGGCCATTTGTTTTCTTTTCCTTCTTCATCAACCATTCCTTTTTCTAGCAAAATATTTCCTCTAATCCCACCAGTCCAGAGAACTATTTTAGATTTTAAAATTCGATCATCTGATAATTTGACTCCACCAGCAAAACCCTCTTTTACCGCAACACCCAAGACTGATTCAACTAGTTTTTGATTATGGAAAAAATCAGTTACTTTATCAGATAATTTTTTATCTCCACCCGGAAGTAAGCCGCTTTGAGCTTCGACTAAATAAATTTTGACATGGTCTGGATTTAAACCATTTTGTTTGGCGAGCTTAGGCATTTTATGAATTAATTCACCTGCCACTTCCACACCCGTTAATCCGCCTCCACCTACAATTACTGACAAAAATTCTTTGTATTCATTGCTATCCACAGGAAAATCTTTGGCTTTTTGAAAATTGGACTCAAGCAAATCGTTAAACTCTTTGACCTGTTTTGTCGTAATGAATCCATGAGAATTCTCACGTAGACCAGGAATATTAAAGTAATTGGTATTGCTTCCCAAGGCTATTACCAAATAATCAAATTCTTGAATTGATTGATCCACAAATTTAATCTCTTTTTTGTATAGATCGAATCCTATAACTTCTTTCTGAATGAGGTTTATAGACTTATTCTTAATTAGTTTAGAAAATTCTATTCTGGTTTTGAGGCTTCGATTGGAAATAGCATGAGGAAGCTCGGGTAAAAGCTCATGAGCAGAATTTTTGTCTATCAAAATTGCAGAATAACCTTTTCTGTGAAGCTCTAAGGCGGTTTGTAAGCCAGCATAACCACCACCAAGAATTACAATTTTTTCTTTTTGAACATGATTTTTCATGAGGATTTATATATTTTCTTCAAATTCTTTCTAATTGCGTGAAATACAAGTTTAAGGGCAATAATGCAATTCATCAATTAAAAAATAATTGAAATTTCTTATAGTGATGCTTTGTTTCTTTGAATTAGTTTATCCGTAAGGGTTATTTTGGTTTGAAAATAATAATTTTAAAAATACATTCGAAAACACAATGGTATATTCGCAATATCTATTTGGGTATGGGTTGAAAATTTAGTTTGGAAAATACCAGCAAAATATAATCAAAATCCTCTAAAACTAATTAAATAACGAGTAGAATAATCCTCACTCACTCAATATTATTGTTCTGTCAGAATATGGAAGCTACCACTATTAAGCCTGTTAATGATGAATTTACACATACAAAGTTTTGTCAGCTTGCAAAATTAAATATTACTAGCTTAGATTCTGCAAAGAACTCATCAAGTAATCCAACAAATAAGAGATTTTTATTTTTATTCTTACTTATTTTCTCTTTTGTCTTTTCGGCATTTGTTTCCTTCTCTAGTCAAGCTACTAAAATTAATTCAATAGTAATTGATAAGAGCAATATCAAAATTAATTATCAAGGTGGTAAGGTCTCTGCAAGCTCATTTGTTCTCGACAGTAAAAAAACAGGCTATAAGCGCTTAGTCATAGATATCAAAAATGGCGAACTAGCTGGTTCAGTCTCAGGCGGATCCAATCTTAGTCCTAGCGTGATTAGGGTTGCTCAATTTAGTAAATCTCCTCTTATTACTCGCTTTGTGATTGAAGGGCCTAAAGAGCAAATTGCGAACATCAAATACAATGGCGATATTGGTAGTTTTTTACTAGCCTCACATAAAGGCAATACTGGAATAAAAACTGAACAAAAGATTGACCCGAAGCTCGAAGCCCAAAAAAATGCGAAGAAAGAAGCCGAGAAAAAGTTAGAAGAGCAAAAGAAACAAGCTCAAATTAAGCAAGATCAAAAAAAACTTGAACAAAAAAAATTGGAAGCCTTAGAAAAAGACAAACTTGAGAAAGAAAAATTAGAAAAGGAAAAAAAAGGAAAATTAGAAGTTCAAAAGCTCGCCGATCAGAAGAAAGATTTAAACCAAGAAAGCCTAAAGCAGGAATTAAAAGAAATAGAAAAAGCAATTGATTTGAAAGAAAAAGAAATCAAAGGCAAAGAAGATTTTGATTCAAGTTCGCCGATCATTATTAAAGGAAATTATCCAACTGAAATTCAAATCAAATTAGCAAAAATTCCAAAAGGAAAAATCAAATACAAAATTTTTAGACTTCATTCTCCAGAACGCTTAGCGCTTGACCTTTATGATTGCGAATATGAACCATCTCAATTAATTCCAAATCAAAATCCTTCTCCTTTAGTAATCGCTGTTCGTTCTGGAAGACCTTTTGAGAAATCCAAAATCATTAGATTAGTAATTGATTTGTCTCAAAAAAGCGTTGAATATAAAGACACAGTGAATGAAGTCAAAGGGCTTTTGTTGTTATCACTAACTCAATCAGTTAACAAAGCGCTTGAGGATAATTTGCAAGAATTAGAGAAATCTGCTCGATCAGACTTAAAAGTTGTAATTGATGCAGGACATGGTGGATATGATTCTGGTGCAACATACTCTGGCGTTGAAGAAAAGAATTTAACATTATCAATAAGTAAAAAAGTTGAAGCTTTGCTCTCTAATCTTCAAATAACGGTTGTGCAAACTCGCAAAGATGATCAATTCGTTTCACTAGAAGATAGAGTGAATATTACCCGTGCCGCTAAACCAGATTTATTCGTAAGCATTCATTGCAATGCGATGGAGTCTAATTCGGGGATTTCAGGAATTGAAACTTATTATTTCACGCCTCAAAGCCGCGCTCTGGGATCTGTGCTCCACAAAAAGATTGTGGCATTTACCAAAGCTCCTGACCGTCGAGTTCGAAAAGCAAGATTTGTGGTTATTCGTGAAACAGCTATTCCATCAGTTCTCATGGAAGTGGGTTTTGTTTCTAACCCATCTGAAAGAGCCAAATTACTCAACAAAGATTATCAGGATACAATTGCAAAATCCATTACTGAAGGAGTGGTTGAGCATCTCAAAAGTATGAAAAGTTCACATGCTGCAACTATTTCTCCAGACTAGAATGATGCTTAATGAGTGGCATTCAAAAATCCTAGTTAACTTCTTTTGAATACCCAACCCGATCCCCAGAGGGAACTCAAGCTTCGGATTAGAATTAATAAAATAAAGTTTTAAATTAGCAATTGTGAATTTAAGCAATATGAATAAAATTGGCTTTCTAGATTCTGGCATCGGTGGATTAACTGTCCTAGAATCTTGTTTTCATCAATGGCAAATAAATTCTGAAAGCTCTGTTATTAAAGGGGACGGGAGGGTTGAAATTGATGAAATTATTTATTTGGCAGATACCGCAAACTTGCCTTATGGTGATAAATCTCTTCCTGAGCTTAAACAAATACTTCTAGATAATTTAAGGTGGTTTGCGGAAAAAGAAATAACGTATTTGGTTTTGGCTTGCAATACCAGCTCTGTGCTGCTCGACTCACAAATGCGGCAAAATTTTGCCCAGTCTCAAATTCAAAAGTTTGAAATTATTACGCTTTTAGATTCTTTGACCTTAAAAATTCAGGCTGAATATAAGCATTTGAAAAATATTTGTATTATATCGACTCAAGCTACTCATCAAACAGGAGCTTATATAAAGTCGCTCAAAGAAATACTGCCAAGTGATGCAAATATTTTTTCTATTCCTTGTCCAAAGCTAGTGCCTTTGATCGAAGTTTCCATTGCTGAAGAATTGAGTTTAGAAGAATTGCTTCTCAAGGCTCAGTCAGTTGTAGCAGAATATTGTGCTCTTATTCCCGATGATTGTGAGGCCTTAGTATTTGGTTGTTCTCATTATCCACTTTTGCAACAGGCTTTTGCGGCGAGTCTTCCGAATACAATTCTTTTGAATCCAGCTGATGCTTTAGCTGAAAGAGTCGATAACATCAAATTAAAAGGTGACTTTTCACAAAACATGTTGTTGAACGATTCGATTGAAACAGAATCTGTAAAATATGGCAGAACAATTTGGCAAGCCTTTTCGACGGGAGATAGCAAAGGCTTTGAAAGAAAATTAAATTCATTAAATGGAGTTTTTGATTGTGTCCAATATTTCGGAAATAAAGTTAGAAATACGCAACATTTTACAAACGCAATTAAATCTTGAAGCTAGTGAAGCTGAGGCCGAAAGCAATTTTATAATTGAAAATACACTTGGTCTGAATTTTACAGAACAATTTTTGCAGTTTGATAAAGTTGTAGATGAAAAGTCTATAAATCGAATTTTTAAAATAATTGCTGGTCGCCTAGAGAGGATTCCTCTGCAGCATTTACTTGGCAAAGCTTATTTTATGGGATTAGAAATTCAGGTGAATGATCAAGTCTTGATTCCAAGGCCTGAAACAGAAACTTTGGTTGAGATAGCTATAGAAATTGCCAAAGATAAATTGCAAAATGTTCCTGAATTGTCGATTTTAGAAATTGGCACTGGAAGCGGCTGTATTAGCATTGGGCTTGCTACTTATCTCTCAGCCATCAGAACAGCTGACTCAATAAAAATTTGGGCTACTGATATTTCTGAAAAGGCTTTGGAAGTTGCAAGGCAAAATATTAAAATTCACAATTTACAAGAATCTATTCAAGTAGTTCATTGTGATTTAGTCAATGAGGAATTGCTTGCAAAGAAATTTGATTTGGTAATTTCCAATCCTCCTTATATTGCTAGTGGAGAATATTATGCTTTAGAGCAGGAAGTAAAAAAAGAACCATATTTGGCTTTAATTGGCGATAAAGAAAACAAAGATGGCTTGCTGTATTATCAGGGAATAGAGGCTCTAAATATTCAAACTACTTATATCCTTCTAGAGCTTGATCCAGCCCGTGCTAATGCAATTCAGGAATTATTCGCAAAGGATAAGATTGTTGGCAAAAATATGACCAAGAATATTGCTCAAATAGAAAACCATTCCATCGAAAACTCCCATGAACAGACCAAATTGCTAAAAGATTTAAATGGAATGATTCGTTTTTTGCTAGTAGATAAGACCCATTTGAGGTCAATAGAGCACTAAAGAAATATCGAAATTATTTTTTCTCGACTGAATCTGTCCCTCTGGTCTTGCCACCTACGCATTCGATTAGAGTTTGGCGATCTTTAGCAGGTAAATCTTTAGTACATCTGGTTTTATTGAATTTTTCTTTACCTCTTACTCTAGCAGTTCTGCATTGATTGAACTTATCTTTGACATCGCCACTCAAGGTTGATTCGATACATTCATCATAAGCTTTTTTTCTTGCTGCGCCATTACCAAGCTCTGCAGAAGCTACTTGAGCTAAACCAGCTATAAAAGCTAAAGAGATACATGAGAAACAAAATGATTTAATACTATTTTTCATAAATTTGATTACAACAATAATTAATTGGGAAACAATACTGATTGAATAATTCCGCTTGAAATGCTGAAAGACAAAGCTCAGGCGAAAAGGACTAATCAATAAGATTTAGATTTTAATTGATTTTGCCTAAAGCTGCTGTTTTAGGAGGTAATGAAATCATTAGATAATAGAGAAATCCATTAATAAATGATGCGCTCAATAAAATCTTGAAATCTTATCAAATCATAAAGTCAACAAATTCATCTTTTTTTGTAGAATGAACTTATTCATTTCGCTCGGTAAATCAAAGCTATTTCCAAATTCCCATTAATTCACTTTTAAATCCCTTGTTAAATTATTTCTCAAATTATTTTCTTCAAACACTAGGCAGGCAGTCTCAGAAGAAATCTCAGAGTAAAAGACTTTATAAGTTAAATCACAAAATATTGATTGCTTGTTTAGGCTTATTTGTTTTTTCTCTTTTTGTGGTTCAAAACCCATCAGGTGCCAAAACCCAAAGAGAACTTAAGCCAGATGAACTGTATGAATTAGTGCGTTTAATTGTTGAGCAAAATTTTTTAGACTCTCATTACAATGGGCAAGATTTAGATATTTGGTCAGTTGATCGTAGGTACAAAGACAAAATCAAGACTTATGACGATTCAAAAAAAGCAGTTCAGACGATGCTTGCAAGCTTGAATGATCGTTATACTCGTTTCTTGGACAAAGAGGAATACAAAGATGAATTGCAAGCTATTGATGCAAAGCTTCCAGGAATTGGTATTCAAATTGGTTTAGATAAAGCTCAAAAAATAGTTGTTATTGCTCCGATTCAAGGAACTCCAGCATTTAAAGTAGGCTTAAGACCCAAAGATGAAATATTAGAAGTTGATGGAACCTCGACCACTGGCCTTTCAATCGAAGAAGTCTCTGGAAAAATCAGAGGTACACCGGGCACAAATGTGAAATTGCTTATACTGAGAGGTGAAGAAAAAAAAGAATATCAAATCACGCGCGCTGAGATAAAAGTTGATTCGATACCTGAAGGTCAAGCACGCAAGATCAACAACAATATTTGCTATATTCACCTAACAACTTTTATTTCTCACGATGCATCTAAAGAGCTTGCAGAGAAGTTGAAACAATTGGGTAATTGCCCAGGACTTATTCTTGATTTACGCAATAATCCTGGTGGTTTGCTCGATAATGCTATTACTATTGCCAATATGTTTCTCGAAGATGGACAAGACATTGTCAGCACCGTTGACCGAGATGGTTATGTGGTCACCAAAGCTACTGACAAAAACAGATTGATTTCATATAAAGGTAAATTAGTAGTGCTCACAAATGAAGGCTCTGCAAGCGCAAGTGAAATTTTGAGTGGTGCATTGAAAGATCATGGACGTGCGGTTTTGGTTGGTGAAAAAACTTTTGGTAAGGGTTTAGTCCAATTGGTGAGGGATTTGCCAGATGGTTCAGGAATTAATATAACAACTGCCAAATATTTGACTCCCAATGGAACTGATATTCACAAAATTGGAATTCAGTCAAATCACAAAGTCAAGCTTACAGAGCAGAATCTCAAAGACAAACAAGGGCCATGGTTTGCGGATTTTGACAATATAATCAATCCAGATCAAAATCTTGAAAAGACAAAAGATATTCAGCTGGCGAAAGCAATTGAAGTTATGAAAAAGATTTTAGAAACATCAGTCAAATAATTCGATTTGGCAGAAGGTTTTTATCAGATTTCGATTGTGATGTCTGCCATTTTTGTGATCCTCAGGAGCCTTAGAACTTGGTTTTTTAGTATTTTACTTTGTGCTATTGGTTGAGCTTTTAACTGCAAGCTTATTTTGTTCATTGAGTGAGAGGTGCTTTTTTGTCTTTCGTGAAATGGTGAAACATTGACTGTGTTCAAATAATAGAAAGCGATTATTACTCTCTTTACAATTTATTTTTCTTGAAAATATTTCCAGATCATAAATAAAAGTTAGACAATAAGGATCAGCGTTTATTTTTGTCCCAAAGCACTTTTACCAAACTTTATGACAAGCATTTCATTCAAAAGTAATTTGGAAAAATATGCAAGTTTATGTTCTTTTATTTGCTTGATTTTATTCGTTCTTCCTCTTCAATGCCCAGCTGAAGTAAATCAATTGCCAGGTGAAATAAGAGCTGAAATCATTGAGGGACTCTATAGTGAGCGGGCTGAGCCAGGAGACAAAATTGGCATTAAAATTTATGAGCCGATTAACTTGCCTTCTCTGAGAGTGTTTGTACCTGCTGGTGCTATTGTTGGCGGAGAAGTTGTAGATGTGCAGGAAGCACGCAGAGGCCTAAGAAGTGGAAAAGTCAAAGTGGTTTTTAATCGTATATATTTCCCAAATGGATTTACGCTTGAAACTGAAGCATTATTGCTGGGTACTGATGCAAAGCCAAATGTTCTTATGAAAATTCCTGAAGAAAATGACAATGACTTATCACTCTCTCAGCCTAGTGAAAAAGGAATATTCAATTTCAAGAAAACGAAAGGCCCATTAAAAAGCCATGTAAAAGGAAAAAGTTCTTTGAGTGAAAATCTCATCAAAGTTGCAAAGGTTGGAACAGGAGCTGTTTTAGGTGGTCCTGTCGGTGCTGCGATTTCGGCAAGCACTTTAGTCTTTGAGAAAGGCGGCAAAGTAAGGATTAAGCCTGGAGAGACTGTAAGAGTTTATATGATGAGAATTTGGACAACACCAACCAGTGATTGGGATGGCGCTCCTGATAATGCGCAAGATAGTATGCAATACGGTTCCATTTATGATAAGTAGATTGCTACTTCGATGATCAAGCTGAATCACAAATTAAATGAATTTAGGCTTGTAGAAAATTTACAGGCCAGCCACAAAATGGTTTGAGAATAAGTCCTCAGCAATATGAGACTCAGTTCTTTTAGGAAGGCTCAATGAACTCAATTGAAAATTCTTCAACCCAGAATGTATTTGAATTGGAATAGCAAATAAATTCTTTTCAGTTTCACCATTGTTCTCACTTTGGATCCAGACTTGCGCAACAATCAAATCTCTCCTCAAGCTTCCAGAAGGAAATTGAACTTCAATATTGCTAATTTTTTTATCTAGAGTTTTGAGAAATGAAGGTGTTTTGATTTCCCACTGAGATCCACTTGGTAAAGCTGTTTCTAATGATTGACCCACAGACTCATTCACTTTTTGCCAAACATTATCAGCTTGAGATACTGTGTTAATCATTGTTAGCATGATTAAACATGCAAATATTTTTATTATTGAATTTGTCATTGTCTTTTTCAGAAAGATTTGAAATGAAGTTGATTGATGAATTGTTTCTCTAATCTTTGTGGCTTAGATCTTTGTGTGTAGTCTTTTATGCTTAATGCTTCATATCTAATACTTACGGTTGAGCTTCGCTTTATCTTGAGGACGAATACTCCAAATGTTTTGCGGGAAACCCTTTAGCATTTTGATAATTTTGTATTTCCTTCTCCAGAGAGCTTCGGCCAATGTCTAATAGATCTTGATTTAATTGTTGCTTGCAAATTCTGTATAGACTTGGGGTAAACTCTTAAGGAATCTCTGATTAAAGCTTTGAGACCGACCTAACATTAAGTTGGGCAATCTCTAAAATTGAATCTCTGAACCCCACCCCACTGAGAGGGAGCTCAAGAAGAGAACTTGATAATGCTCTTTCAAGGCTTTCATTGGTTTTTAGGTTTGCCGATGAAGTAATTTAACTTTTAAAGCTGTCTCTGAGGAATTAGGGATTTTAAAAATGATTAGACAAATTGATTCAGTCAAAGATAATTGGGACAAGTTAAACTTTTATGAAATAGCTTCAGTTAGCAAAAAAGTAGCTTACAAAGTATTAGGCTAAATATCTAAACACTAAGTATCTAAACACTAAGTATCAAAAGAGCAAATCAAATACATGAATTCACAAGTAACCACTTCCCTCATTAATAAAACAGACTTGCCAAGCTGGGATTTGAGCGATCTATACAAATCCATCAATGATCCGCAAATAAATAAAGATATTCAAAAGGGGTTAGAACGAGCCAAAGCCTTTAAAGAAAAATATCAGAATAAATTGATTTCTCTTTCTCCAATGCAGCTTTTGGAAGCCATAAAGGAAATTGAAGCTTTGCATGAAGAATCTGACAAGCCAATTTGCTATGCCTCTCTGGTTCATGCTGCTGACAGCGCTAAGCCAGAACATGGTGCATTAGTCTCTAAGCTACAAGAAGAGTGCACTGAAATTCACAATCAAACCACTTTTTTCTCACTTGAGTGGAATGCTATACCCGATGAAGTTGTAAACAAATTTCTGCAAGCGCCTGAACTCAGCAAATATAAGCATTATTTGACGGCCATTAGAAAGTATAAGCCTCATCAACTCACCGAGAAAGAAGAAGTGCTTTGGCAAAATCTTGATTTAACTGGTAGCTCTTCTTGGTCACGACTTTTTGATGAAATTATTTCGAAAATCAAATTCAAGGTGAAGCTCAGTATTGATGGACAAATTCAAGAAAAGGAAATGTCTGAAGAAGAAGTGTTGTCTTTGCTTTATTCGTCCGATCGCCAAGTCAGAGAAGAAGCTGCCAATTCGCTGACCGAAGGACTCAAATCACAAGCTCATGTACTCACTTATATTTTCAATATTTTGGTTCAAGATCATTCAATTGAAGACCGAATCAGAAAATTTGAGCATCCAAAACAATCACGCAATATTTCCAATGAAATCGATGATGCCGCGGTAGAAGCGCTTATTAAAGCTACTGAATCGCAAGTTGCTTTGGTTAGTCGTTTTTACAAACTTAAGAAAAAACTTTTGGGTCTCGATGAAATGGCTGATTATGACCGTTATGCTCCATTGCCTTCATTGGATGAGAAGACGGAAGACAGTAAATGGAATTGGCCTCGCGCTTCTGAATTTGTTCTTGGGGCCTACAAAGATTTCAGTCCCAAATTTGCCGAAATAGTCAAAGAATTTTTAGACAAAAACTGGATTGATGCTGCACTAAGAGAAGGAAAAAGAGGAGGTGCATTCTCTGCTTCAACGGTTCCATCAGTTCACCCATATATTTTGGTTAATTTCACTGGTACTTCCAGAGATTTATCTACCTTGGCGCATGAGCTCGGGCATGGAATTCACCAATATTTATCCCGCAAAGTTGGCTATTTAGAATCAGACACTCCACTCACTACCGCTGAAACGGCGAGTGTTTTTGGGGAAATGTTGACTTTTGACAAATTAGTTCAAAATGCGACATCCAAAGAAGAAAAGCTTTCTCTATTAGTAACCAAATTGGATGAAATCTTTGCAACAGTATTTAGGCAAGTCTTCATGACAAAGTTTGAAGAAAAGCTGCATTTGAATCGCCGTGAAAAGGGTGAACTAAAGACTGAAGACATTAATGCAATTTGGACAGAAACCAATAAACAAATGTTCGGTGATTCAGTGAGATTGACTGACAATTATAGTTATTGGTGGCTTTATATCCCTCATTTCATTCATTCGCCATTTTATTGTTATGCCTATTCATTCGGATTATTGCTCTCAATCACGCTTTATAATGAATACAAAAAGAGAAGCTCAGAATCAAAAGAAGCCGCTGATAAATTTGTTGAACAATATACTCAGATTTTATCTTTAGGTGGAAGCCTCAATCCAGTTGATTTGATCAAGATTGCTGAAATCGATATTACTCATCCTGACTTTTGGTTGAATGGCTTTAAGCTCATAGAATCAATGATTGACCAAGCAGAAGAATTGGCTAAATAAGGTTATGAGTCTTTCTAGAGCTTATATGGTTTCAAAGCAGAAGTATTTAATGGAGAAGAATTTCAAGGTCCCGCGCAAGCTCTTTAGCTAGAATGGAAGTATTAGAAAAAACACTAATAAATGCTCTGCTTTTCTAATCAATTATTTGAAATAAAGGAATTGAGATGGGAATTTCGGCTAATAGTTTTTGCCCTTGTGGAAGCGGTCAGAAATACAAAAGATGTTGCAAACAATATCATGATCAGTCTTTCCAACCAACTCCATTAGCCCTTATGAAATCTCGTTATACTGCTTATGCGATCGGAAATGCAGGCTATATTGTTGAAACTACTCACTCAGAGAATCGAGAGTTCAAACAAAATAAAGAATTGTGGAAAGCTGAAATAGAAACCTTTTGCTGGGCAACTACTTTTCACAAATTAGAAATTCTTAAGAGTGAGATAATCCATTCAGAGGCTTTTGTAACCTTTAGGGCAATTATGAGTCAAGGTGAAAAAGATATTTCTTTCACTGAAAAAAGCCGTTTCTTGCAAGAAAACGATCGCTGGCTTTATAGATCTGGTGAGTTCCTCTAAAATGAAATCCTGAAATGTTTTTAATTTTCTGTTTATTTACGCAAAGAGTGAGTTGATCAGGCTTTTTCAAAATCTGCAAAGGCAATTTTATTTGATATGAATCTGACTTTTCTTCGTTAGGCCAGGGAGATGAAAAAACAGAATTTATGATCTCGTTAACTCTCCAAAACTTAAGCTAATACTATGAGTTTTTATAAGCCCTATCCTGTTGACAAGAAACTCATCAATTTATCTTTATGCCAGCAATTTATTGAATTTATCGAATAAAATTAAAATTATTCATGATCTGTTGAGGAGGGAATCTCTCTTGTCTGAAGCACAAAGAAAAGAAGCACCTAGCAAAATCGAATATGACATTTTACTTGTTGGTGGAAGTCCATCTAATCTTGCTTTAGCTCATAAATTGCTCGATTTAGTTCAAGCGAGCGGTAAAAAATTCAAGATGGCTATTCTTGAAAAAGGCAAAGAGTTTGGCAATCACGTCATTAGCGGCGCAGTTTCAGATCCTCATGTAATCGAAAAGCTTTTTCCTAAATACAAAGAAGAAGGTTTCCCAACTGAAGGAACTTGCGATCAAAGTTGGCTCAGTTTGCTTGGAAATGATAAAAAATGGGATATACCTAGTCCTTTTGTTCCAGAGGGAATGAAAAAAGAAGGTTATTTGGTTCTCAGCTTGAGCAGAGTTGTTTTGTGGATGGCAAATAGGCTCAAAGAAAGACTCAAAGAAATTCCAAATGCTGAAATTGATTTCTTCCTGGGTTTTTCAGCGCATGAAATTTTATTTGAAGGAGATAAAGTCATTGGAGTGAAAGTCGAAGAGCGCGAATCACTTCATCCACATGATGCCAATATTTATGCAAAAATCACATGTTTTGGTGATAAAGGCTTTTTATCTCGTGACTTAGTTGACCGTTTTAAGCTCAGAGAAAATCCACAAATCTGGTCAGTTGGAGTCAAAGAAGTATGGCAATTAGCTGAAGGTAAAGATTATGCTGGTAAGGTTTGGCATACCTTGGGCTTCCCCCTTGTGGACGGTACTTTTGGTGGTGGTTTTGTCTATGGAATGAAGAATAATCAACTCATAGTCGGATTAGTTATTTCACTGGATAGTCCAAATCCAAACATCAATCCTCAACAAAGGCTGCAGGACTACAAAAAACATCCATGGATTCAGGAAATGATTGAGGGCGGCACACTTGTAAATTATGGAGCAGCCCTTTTACCTGAAGGTGGTTATTACAGCTTGCCACAAAAATTCAGTGTTGATGGTGCCATTATATTGGGTGATGCGCTGGGAGTGCTTGATATTAATACTTTGGCTGGAATTGATAAATCTATGGAGTGCGGCATTCAAGCGGCAGAAGTAATTCATCAAAACTTAGATTCTAAAGATTTTTCTGACTCCAAGCTCAGTGAGTATAAAGAGAAAGTAATGTCCTCTCATGTCGGCAAAAACCTATACAAGGGGCGCTATTTTAGACATGCTTTCCAAGAAAATGAAAGATTGCTCAGAGATTATTTGCCATCGGTTCTAGAAGGAATTGATGAGAGTAATCCAATTTCAGGATTCTTGAAAGTTGGTTTTAGTAATCCAATTCGCTCAGCCAGTGACGCACTGAGAATGCTTGGATGTATTAGTGGAATGGTTGATTTTGGACCAGTAAAATACAAACTTGATCATCAACATATAGTGCCTGAGTTTCAGCCCAAGACACGGATCAAAACCAGCAATTATGATCCCAGTACTATTTACTCTCGAGAAGATGCAGTTTTTTACGCCCACACAAAATATCACGAAGGCAATGAACATATCGATGAATTTAATGCCGATACTTGTGTGAAATGTATTCAAAAATATGATGCTTTGGAGAAAGAAGTTCCATGCGTTTCTGATTGCACAGCTGAAGTTCACCGCATTGATTTTATTGATTTCAAAATCAGAAAACATGGTATGTCGCTAGAAAACTGCATTCAATGTCGTACTTGTGAAATTGTTTGTCCTGAGGTGAATCTAAGGGTTAATGCTACTTCTCAAGGTTCTGGGCCTAATTTTATGGGCTTGTAGGATTGTGAAACTAATTAAACTTACTCCAAAATATCTTTTAGCAGTTGAACAGACTCATCAATTCCCACCACCTTTGAATGTTTTTCGGCATATAGGTAAAAATGGCACCCGAATTAAGATGAAAGAAGTTGAATAATCATTTGAATCTTTCTCCTAGTGCTGATTCCATCATGAAACCTGACTTTATGCTTCTAGTGAGTAAATGAGCAGTCACACGAATTCGTAGCGGTGGGAATATCTACTTCTGGATATCTCTCATGCGTAAATAAATATTCAAAATTCCTTTTCAATGAGCGAATTGCAGATCTTAATCTCCCGTGTTTCCATCTTCCATTCTTTTCTTTTCAAAAGCCTTTAAATTTATTTTCCAATTTGACAAATTTATCTCTGAATTCCTTCTCGGGTAAAGCTTTTAATTCTTGAGCCAACTAACTTCCATAATTCTTTCCCACATTTTGTCTTTGGTCTGAATGTCGTATATCTACGAATAATTGCAACTTAGTGATATCTGCAAAGCTAGATTGGAAGATTTAGGAAAAGCTCTTTCAACATCTTTATCACTTGTTTTCTTCCATCAAGTGAATTCATGACTTTCAGGTTTACTTTTCCCTTATGACAAATTTGCATTGTTCTTATTTCATTTATAGGCTAATGTGAATTGCTATCTGCTGGAAGCTCTGGACCAACTCGATAGTCCTCAATTACACCTTTACATTTTTTTATAAATCTGCGAATAAAAAAAATCCTGACTTGCTCATTAATGAAATTAATTATAAGTACAGGAAATAGTACTTTGAAGAATACTCCAAACCAAAAAGATAGCGAGATTAATAATTTCAATCCAGGTATTTGTGAATCGGTAAAATGAGTTTGAAAATTATTTACTAAAATAGAAAAACCATTATAAATAAACAGACAAATTACAACGAGCAGTAAAAAGAATAGAAAACTAGATCTCTTGTGAGTTTATCAAAGCATTTATCAACAATCTCAGCTTCAA
>DUDU01000102.1 GCA_005110395.1 Candidatus Melainabacteria bacterium
GTTTAGTGAATAAACAACTGCATTTCTTGCATTGAAAGAGCTGTTTATTTAAGTATTTCCCTTTTTAATTATTTTTGTTGAATTGCATTTAGGACATTTTTTTCTTGACATTTTTATGTACCTTTAAATTAGTACATCAATTTTCTCTCAAATCACTCTTGCTATCAACTATTTCAACTTTCAACAGGTCTATTTTTGACTATTAGACCAAAACTTGCAGACGTAAGATTCTACAAGCTAAGTCATACGTGTTTTAAACTCTCAAGAATTAATTAAGGAATCTAGCTCTTAGTCACAGATAGTAAAGGAATAATTAACAGCCCAGGCTTCAAATCACTCACTATTCATCATCTTCTAATTCTTCACTTTCATCTTCAGCAACCTCAATATCTTTATTCATTTGTTTTGCACTTTTCCTAGACATTGTCCGCTGTGAATCCCTGAGAATTGGAATGCGTGAACCAGAACCGCTTACCTTTACATTACCAATTTCTTTTTTTTCTTCGACTTGCATAATTTCCCATCGATCAGCCTCTTCCATTAATTTTCTATAGCTAGCTTTTCTTGATTCACTAAAAACAACTTTGCAATCTGCCTCGTCCAAATGCTTGCAATCAGCAAATCCACATAGTTCATTAATAAGCCCAATTTCAGGAAAAGCTTTTGCACTACATATATCAGCAATCGAAACTTGCGAATCTAATCTACTAAAACCAGGGGTATCAAGCATTTGGAAATTACCTTCAGCACAGCTAACTTTAAAGATTTGAGTATGTCTTGTAGTATGCGTACCTTTGGTAGTTTTTTTACTGACTTCTCCTACTTCTATTTTGTACTCAGGACACAATGATTTGATAAGGCTAGACTTACCCACCCCAGAATGCCCTGCCAGAACCGAAAGAGAATCAATCAAGTGAATTCTTAATTGAGAAAATCCTTGTCCTGTTTTATTACATACTGGAAAAATTTCATATCCTAAATCTTTGTATTCTTTGAGTATATTCAAATCATTCAACAAATCTATCTTAGTTAGACAAATAATTGGTTTGCAAGGAAGAGAAATACCAGCATGGCACAAAAGCCTATCTAAATGCTCCAATTCAATGGCTGGTTCAATTGTTGATATTACTATGATTGCCAAATCAACATTTGCGACTTTAGGCCTTGGCAGAAGTGATTTGCGAGGAATGACAGATTTAATTGTCTGATTAGCAAGATTAACTTCTACTACATCACCAACATAAACAGAAATATTTTCCTTTTGCATTCTAGTCGGCAAAGTAAGGGGTATGAACTCATCAATTCCTTCTGCACAATTCTCGGTATTTTTCTTTATATAGTAAAAATGTCCGTGTATTTTTTGAATAATCCCAAATTCACTCTCAATACCATCTTGAGCATTTTTTCTGGATAAACGGGTTTCCTTCAAGAGTTGATTAATAAGACTCACTATTTAATACTCTTATTTACAGGGAAACTAAAAATCTTTTGATGAATCATATTAAATAATTTTGCCAAATACTTTTTATTGATTATGAGTTGGAGCATGAAACATAATCTCTAAATAGCAATAATCATACTTATTAATTTCAAATTCGCTCAATAAATGCTTGGAATCAAAATAATATTGTACAAAACTACTTCGGATTTCCTTCAAGCTCTCTTTCAATTTACTTACTTCATTAAGCCAGTGATTCAGAAATCCCTTATTTGGGTGCTTCTCATTGATGAGCGAATACAAAAAAACCATCGTTGAGCGTGTATATCTAAACTCATTCCATAAATTATCCAATGGTTGTATCTTAGCCTTAGAAAAATCTGCCTGATCCTGATCAAATAGAATTTTTATTTGCGGAGCATCATCCACCATTCAATTTTTCTCACTTTGACATATTTATACTTTTGTCTTGCTTAACTTTGTTGATTTCAATTCAACACTTCAAGCCTGTAAATCCATATTAACACAGACAAAATCCCTGCTTTTTCTTGTTCTCAAATATAGATTTAGGCTAAAAAACTCTTTCTGAAAGCAGAACTTAAGTCCTTGTCTAAAAGATTCGGGATTAAAGATATGCAAAAACAATTAATTAAATTAAAGCCTGGTTAAACACAAATTTAATATTCAATTAATTATTGACTTAACTTTTATACAAACTGCTTGCTAACATTGTCGAAAGTCTCAAGTCATTTTCTTCCTTACGGTTCTAGAAAATCCAAATGGCAATCACAGTTTCTGGCCCGTGTTCCCCTTACCCCTTACCGGTAATTGTCCCAGCAAAAATTGGTGCTGGTAACACTTATGCCGTGACTGGTCCTGATGGCTCCATTACTATTGTTAATGGACAAAATGTACTTGAAGCAATTCAAAAAATGCAGCAGGATTATTATCGGTCTTTACAACAGCCTCAGCAGCAGCAAGCTCACAATGATTCATCCCCATTGTGGAACCTTGTGGGTTTAATCAGCGGAGCTTTTCTTGCAATATCAGCTTTACGCTCTACTCACTTGGAAAAAGGAATCGATCATATCAATGAATTTGCAAAAGAAACTCTAGGTGACCTAGTTAAACAAACTAGAGCTGGCTTGAAAAAATTAGAAACTAAATTATTAGCACCAACAATTAATGTAAATCCAGCTTAAAAGATTTAAGGCTTCTTCAAATGAATTAGATTTTTTGAAAGATTGAATAATTCCGTAAAATTGATTTTCTTGCCATAGAGCAAAACCCCGCCTCTGTAGAGAGCTGAGACCAGCAAAACATTAATTACAATCGCCAGAATCAACAACACAATGCTGATAAAGATCTGTGTAAAAGGTACTTGATCAACGCAAATTCTTGAATACATCACAAATGGACTGAAATAAGGAAAAAATGAGCTGGCAATAATTACTGGCCCATTCGGGTTATCAATCAAAGGCAAGAACAAATAAGTTGGAAACATCATCAGGAAAACAAGCGGTGTTTCAAGATATTGCGCTTCTGTAACTGAGCTGGCAATTGCTCCAACTGCGGCAAAGAGAGTTGCATAAAGTAAAAATCCAGTAATTGCGAAAATAATTAAATAAATCAACAATTCTGGATTAGCTGATATATGCGGATTATCAAGCATTTCTATTGAGGCTTCTTCATGAATGCCATTTGTAAAATTACCCGCTTTGAGCAAATCTGTCCCAGCCCTAGGAGTATAGTTAGATACTTGACCTGAATTGGATCCGAGCGCTGATGCTGAACTTGAGCCCACAATAATTTTGGCGGTTGAATCAAAAACCATAGCTCCAGAATTCACAAAGAGAAAAAACAGCATGACACTCCAAATACCTGTCTGAAGAATAGCCGCCGCCGCACTTCCAAGGATTTTTCCCCACATAAATTCAAGCGGCTTTACGGTTGATAAAAGCATTTCAACAATTTTGGTTTTCTTTTCCTCCAAAATTGACATTGTCAGCTTAGAACCATGAATAGCAATGCAAATCGACAAAATCCCATAAATTGCTGCAGCAGCCAAAAGGCGAATTGAACTACTTTCCTTACCTTTTCCTTTTTTGTTTTGTTCAACAATTGAAATTGCTTCAACCTGAATTGGCTCTAATATTTTCTTGATTTGTTCTTGAGTTATTTTGTTTTCTGATCCAAGCTTTGCTAGCCTGAATTGATTGAGTAATGAATCTAATTCACCAGGCAAAGTATGAGTCAAATTATTTCGTGAAATATATATAACTTTGTTTGTTACAGCAAAATCCTGGGGAATTTCAACCGAGCCTGCAATTTGTTGTTTTTGTATTTTTTGTTTAATGACTTTCTCTAAAGACTTTTCTTGACTCTTATTCAAATCATAAAATTTTAAACTTTTGTTTAATGAACTCATTTGAACAGGATCAGCCACATAAATCTCAAGATTGAGTTTGCTGATTTGATTTTGACTGGATTGCAAAAGGAAATTAGAAAAAGCCCCTTCTCGATCGATAATCACATTCGGAAGATTTGGCTTTGCCAACACATTGATAAATTGAAGCGAAAAGGCAATTGCAATTGTGGCAAAACAAACAATTGGAACTAGCAAAATGCTGGCAATATAAGTTTTTGTGAGAACTATTGATTTGAATTCTCGGCTAGCAATTGTGAATATATTACGCATAGAGGCTCAAATCCCGAATCTTGACAACATCATAAAAATTATCCGATTCATTTAAACAAATATTTACTGATATTCATTCCCTTTCAACATTATTTAGTCTCAACTTATAAATAAAAAGCAAAGCCTTAAATGATATGGAATATATAGCGATCACAGAATCTTAAATTTACAAAGAAATAAAAATTTTTCAAAAAGTTTCAATAAAGCTGTGATTCTTGAATTTGATAGGGAAAGTACTTGTTATGTAAAAAAGTTAGTCCATGAGTTAACTAAATCTTTTTTCTTTCAATTGCTTTTATCTCAACCCTGTCAAACACTGTAATTTTCAATGAGTTCAACAATTTGTGATAGTTGTCATGCTGGATGCTGCCGTACATATCGTTTAATAATCACTATTCTTGATTTTTTGGATTTAGCCAATAATCTTGGACTAGATAAAGCAGTGCAGGGAGTTTCCTTTGAACCAACACCTTACAATCTTGACTATATGAATAATAAGCAAATGATGTTGCCATTCATATTTGATAATCAAGATAAAAAGGGTTTTGTTTATTCCTTAGCTCTTAAAAGAGTTGAATCAGGCTTGTTTCCAGGCACGCTTAAATGTAATTTTCTTGATGAATCACTGAGAACAGAACAACAAATAAATCCTGAGCTTCCAAATCATGCTGATCATCCAGGTAGTAGAGCAGAAGCGCGCTGTTCAGTTTATGAAAATAGACCAACAATGTGTCGCACTTACCCAATAGGACTTAATCCACAAAACTATGTTTCCGTTTTAAAAAGGCGTGAAGATTTGCCAACAGCTCAGCAAAACAGTGTTTATAAAATCTGCCCCAAAGAACATCTAGAATTGAAAGATTTTGGATTAGACAAACCCGGTGCTATCGCCAAGAAGTCTAATGATTTGCTGTTAAATGATATTCGGACTAAAGCTCACAATGAAATTGTCCTCAGATGGAATTCACAACCTGAAAGATTACTTGAAAAACTAGTACCTTTTATTCTCTCAGTTGGCAACTCACTCATTCAGGCTCCACCAAAACCTCAAGTACAAAATCAAACTATTCCTCCAATTATTCAAACTAATACAGTTCCTAATGCAGCAAGTGCGACTGAAGCTCTCAAAAAGAAAAAGAAATATACTGTTGCTCAATCATCTGGCAGACAAACTGAAGAAACCCAACAAGTTGAAACGAATAACGAATAAGGGGATGCTGAGTTCTTGAAAGCATAAGCCTGATTGCTCCGAGACGATTCATGGCGCATAGGAGAAACCAGCCATTCGCAATCACAGGAAACCTTTTTTTGCATATAGAAAAAAGAGAGCTGAATTATGATGAAATCAGTTTAATAATCATTTGAATCTTTCTTCTGGTGCTGATTCCACGGTGGATGTTCACTTTAGCCTTCAGGTGGGAGAAGTAACCATCACATGAATTTGTTGTCTTTTCAATTCTTAAATTGGGAAATTTCTCAAAGGTAAAGAGATATGGTAATTGCCTTTTGATGCCATTAAATGCTGATCTAAGCCTTTTGTGTTTGAATTCTCCTGACTCATTTCTTTCTTTCAAAACTCTTTGTATCTTTCTTTGAGTTCATTGTATTTCTTTGTAAATTCCTCTTCTGCTGATTCTTTAAGCCTTAAAACTAATTCTCTTAATTCTTTTCCGCATCCTGTTTTAGCTCTTTTAGGAATCTCTGAAAAAGAACTAAAAGAAATGCAAAAGGATAAGTTGGTCATAATGATGACTTGACTGAAATAACTAAATAGATTGAAACAAATTTAGAGAAGCGGATGGAAATCTGAAAACACGTGGCCTCGTTGATTTAGAGGGAGTCGTCAAGCTTGGTACAATCTAATTGCTTCTTCTTTAGATTCTTTTTCGTATTTGGACATAAATTGAACTCCTTTTTACTATTGACTTGTTCTGTGTACAATTTGTCTCTTTTTTCGGATCATGGTCACTTTTCCGCTGGACCTAGTGAAGATTTTCAATAAGTTAACAAAAGTTAATTGAGATTGATAAATATTCTTATTGCAAATAATTCTCAATTAGAACAAAATGATGCTTATTCTTATTGCGAAAGATTCTCAATAGCGCGCGCTTTATTTCAAAAGATTTTTTGCAGACAATTTAGCCTTCATAAAGAATTTGTAAAACAAATTTATTCTCTATCTTAATTCTAATCACTTGTCAGTAGCTGCACTTAAATCATTATCTCCTCAAACTTATTCTGCTAACAGTAATAGGTTTACCCTTGGCTTGCAGGCTGGATCTGGAGCAACTCTCACCTCTAACAATCAGGGTTTGGACTTACAAGCAATTTTGGATAATTTATATCAACTCAGGACCTTGATATTGAGTGAAGCTCAAACCGTACAGAAATCTCGAAATTTACAAGCAGCAACTGCAGGTACCGGTGCGCTAGAAGCCTTATGGGGATTTGCGGAATTTGCTGAGAAACCTGTTCTTTCAGTTTTAGCCTTTACTGCCAGCAGCATTGAGGAATTAGTGAATTCATTTAGCGGTGGATTATCTTCTAATTCTTATTACAATAGTTTGGTATCTCCTCATGGTGGAACTAAAGGACAAAACTCATTATTAGAAATCGTTGATTCATTGATTGAAAAATTCAATACACAAGGAATAAATGCTTTAGCAACTTTGTCGTCTGATGAATCTCAAATGCTCAAAAATTCACTGGCAAAAAATTATTCAGCAATATTTGTACATCAAGATAGTCAAGCAGCCAGCAATCTCAATGCAGCTATTCAGCTTGTAGCAGGTTTAGTTGTTGGTTACGCAACACTTAGTAAGCTTCTCATGGGCGAGAAAAAGATTTTTCCAAGTCTTCAAAATAGTAAATTTTGTGAATTTACGAATAAGTTTAAAGAAAGAGTATTCAATTTCTTATCAGGTAATAATCCTAAATTGAAAACTTTTTGGGAAGCTGGAAGCCTATCAATTCCGATGTTATGGCTTGGTTCATCCAAAATTAATTTAGCACCTAAATTAATAAATCTGGATCTAAGAAGAATAAATTTTGCTCAAGGAATTGAAAATCGTTTTTGTGCAATTGAAGGATTATTAGCTTTGCTTCCTGAAAAACCATTAAGCGCAATTTTTCCAAATTCCAATTTGCCGCTTCCTGAGAAAATCAAGAATGCAGACATTACAAGCTTGACAGGAAATCTTTATGGATTGACTCTAACTGCTACATATTTGTACTCCTCGATTCCTACTTTAATTTCCGCTTTTTCGAGTTGGATGAATAATAATGATCAAAAAAAGAGAGCACTCTCTGAAGCTCAAATGGCAACTGCCTAAATCTCAAAACATTTGATTATTTTTCTAATCTAGACTTTGCATGTTCTTTTTCTAACTGCATCTAAATAATCCTAAAATTAGTGCTCAAAAGTAAATTGCATTAAACTGCTTGCTCAAATCAGTTAATTAATTCACATGCTTGCCGAGAGAATGAAATAATGATTTACAATCGAACAAATCAGCTCACGCAGATAAATCATTAATTCATGAGAATCAAGCTTCAGACTTTTTATCTTTCTTGATTTAGAATATTCAAAAATTTAGTTTTATTTTTTACAAGTTTTTGTGATTAGTTCGACTAAGGTGGAATAAAAAATCTATCTAATACTGATAATTTCATAACCAACTCCTTTCCAAAATAGCTCAATCAGCCCAAAGAGGTAATTACTGTGAATACGCAAGCCCAAACATCACAAAAAAATTCATCAAGATTGCAACTGCTTTTTTTACTTCTATTAAACTATTTCACTTTTGCATTGGTCACTAATATACCTGGCATGTTGCTTCCATTTTGGAAAGAAGATTTTCACCTCAGTAATACTTTAGTTAGTTTGCTCGGCTCCGTTTTCTTTTTGGCTTACGGACTTACTTCGCTTCCCCAAGGGATTTTGCTCGACAATATTGGCAATAAAAAAACTTTTCTCTGGGGAGTATCTTTGGTCTTAATTGGTGCAGTTTCCTTTGCACTTAAGCCAGTTTATGGAATTGGCATGGTCTCGATTTTTTGTATTGGAGTTGGTGTAACCGCTCTTCAATTAGTTGGAAATTTACTTGTTAAAAAAATTGATGAAGATCCTGCTAAATACTCACGCAATCTAACTTTGGCACAGGTTTTCTGTGGAATTGGTGGAGCTGGTGGTGGCTTTTTAATTGGTTATTTGATCAAGAATCTTGGTTTTGGTTGGCAATCAATTTATTATATTGTCGCTGGGCTTAGCGTTCTAGTGGCTGCTTTAGTTTTAATGACTTCTATACCTGAGTCAAAACAAGAATTAAATTACAAAAAACCAACCACTGCTGATTACATTAAGCTCGCTGGCAATCCATTAATGTTGCTTTTTGCACTTGGTATTTTTGTTTATGTTGGCATTGAAGTTGGTGTTGCAACTTGGATTTCTACTTTTTTAGTCGACAAATTCCAAATTGAAAAAACTAATGCTGCTCAAGTAGTTTCACTTTATTGGATATTACAATCAGTTGGTCGTTTCACTGGTGGCTTTGTGCTGAACTACTTAGAAGCTCCCAAAGCATTAATCGTCTATGCAACAGGTTCTTTAATATCTTTGATTGTTGCAGTTTTAATTCCATCACTCAGCATTGCAAGTATTGCTTTTATTACAGTTGGATTTTTTACTTCAATTATGTTTCCAAGTATTTTTTCTTTGGCAGTAAATTCCTTTGATAAAAGTCAAGAAGGCACAGTTGCAGGAATACTTTGTACTGCGATTGCAGGCGGTGCTTTCATTACTCCAGCGATTGGATTTATTAGCGAAAAAGTTGTTGGCTCACTCGCAAACGCATTGATTATTGCTGGCACAATTTGTTTTGCATATATTGCATTTCTAGGTATTAAAGCCATTACTCAAAAGAAAACATCTGAACAAATAAATTCAACTAATAGTTCATCTAATCAAAATAATTCAAGTAAACAAAAAGCTTTGGTTTAAATTTCAAAGCTTTTCAGGATTATGCTTCATTGGACAATTAAGTCAGCTTTATTCTGAGCTTTTTATTCTGAGCTTTTTATTCTGAGCTTTTTATTCTGAGCTTTTCATTCTGGCATTGAATATCTAACTTCTTCTAGTCTGGCTCATAGTCTGATGAGACAAATCAGAAAAAAAAGTTGTAATCAAAAATGGGATTTTCACATTCCTCCTTAAAAGAGCAACCTCAACGCTAGGTCTTCTGATCATTGCAACGAGATATTGCCGAATTATTTAAGGAAATTATCACGAAAAAAATCCCTATCAGAATATAAAAAAGAAATATATTCTTCAATCGATATAGTCCAAATGGATGAGGGAATAAATTATTTATGAATCAATTAATCAAATGGTTTGTAAATAATCTTCCTTATTTGGTGCGTTGGCTGCTTTATATCAGTATTGCTTTCCTTACGCCATTGATTTCAAGTTATGACCAAGTAATGAATGATATTGGTAATTGTTCAATCGATACTATTGAATCAGCTAAATTTCTATTATCCGATCATTCTTTCAAATGCCAAGTTCTGAATTATGGTTTGTGCGAAATCAAAATAATTGGCAAAGTCTTTTTTGAATGTGGCTTGCAAGCCCTTATTGCTTGGAGAGCATTTATCGATCAAAGCGGTACTGCGCAAACTAACCCATTAAATGGAAATGTAACTGTTGCAAGTGGTGGTCAATAAAAACAAGCCTCAATACTATTTTTGTAAAACCCATTTCAATTCGAGGAATTACTCGCTAAGGATTTTTTTTACTCCTAAATCTTCTCGCAAAGAATTTGGAAACTCAGTTTATGTGTCCCCTTCGGTGGTTGGTGGGATAAAAGAACTGATATGTAAAGTTAAATTACTCCACACTTATATTTCTACCTGCAAGAATAATTCCAGCTGCTTTTTCTAGCTCACTGACAGCCTTATTGTAATCAGCAATTGCAGAAACCCTTCTCAATCTTGCCTGAGACAATTCATTTTGTCTGGTTAAAACTAGAAAATTTGTTGTAAGCCCAAGTTTGAATTTTTTGATTTCGCCATCCAATTGTTTTTCACTTGCATTCAAAGATGCTTCTGCCGCTTTTATTCTTTGCTCCGCAGTTTTAATTGCATTATCAGCATTTTTCATTTCTGCATTTACATTCTGTGTCAAATCATCTAATTGTATTTTGAATTGATGAATTTCTAAGTCATTTTTTTTAAGGATTTTTTTTGTACTACCTGGTGCAATCGGCCACGAGAGGTTAATACCAACTTGAATTGTATTAAAATCATTTGAAAAAACATTATCCAAATTATCAGAATAATCACCTGTAAATCGAGGAAGAATAGTTGAACTCCCGCCAAATGGGCTGGATTGTAAAGCCCGAGGTGAACCAGAAACACCTTGCATTGAATAATCAGTAACCAAGTCTAATTGCGGAAATCCTTGATTAATCAGATATCTTCTTTCAACTCCTTTGGCTTTAAGCTGCTTATCAATTTTGCGAAATTCAGGTCTTTTGAAAAGTGCATCCTGAAGAGCTGATTGAATACTTGCCATTTTAAGAGATTTCTTTTCGAGCTTTTCGGAGGGTTTTATTTTTGACTGCCAATAAAATGATTGAATTCCATCCGCAATTAAAAGTTTCAAAGCGTTTTCGGCTCTGTATAATTTTTCTTCTGCAACTGCTAATTCTTCTTTTCTCTTTTCGTACTCTGCTTCAGCTGAAACGGCATCTATTTTTGGAGCTTCGCCTATTTCTCCTAATCTCTCGGTTCTTCTCAATTGCTCTTTCGCCAAATCAACCGATTCTTGATTAATTGAAACAGTTTTACCAGCCAAGACAAAATCCTGATAAGTAATTTCGGTTTTGTAAACAATTTCTTGCAATTGCAAATCAAAATCATCTTCAGAAATTTGCTTATTAATTTTGGCAATTTTGATTTTGCGGCGATTCTCATCAATCCACATGTTTTTGAGCAATGGCTGAGTCACGCTCAATTTCAAGGTCGAAGAATATTCAGGTACCAGAAATTGAAATTGAAATTGATTATCGGTACGAGTTCTTCTATTGTCAAAGCTCAAATCATATTTCCCACCAGTTGGTAGTTGGCCTTTCAAAAAAGTATTCCAATTCCATGATTCAGTTTGAACTCGGCCATTTTGTCCACCAGCAAAAACATTAGTAACTGGAGTTTTTTCATTTCTGTAATTGCTTTCTGAACCGATGATCGGTGCATAAAGACCCCTGAGAATTTTGGAATCTAGTTCAGCAATTTTGACTGAATCACGACTGATTTTTACTTGCAGATTTTTTCTAATACTCTCTTCAATTGCTTGATCCAATGATATTTCTAATTCGGTATTTTGTTCTTGAGATTGCCCCTTTAAGCTATCTTGCAACCTATCTTGAAATTCCTTAACTTCACTTTTGGATTCAGCTGCTGAGTTCGTTGAAGTAACTTGCCCAGAGACAATTGGAGTTTCGGTATTTCCTAATACTTGTATATTGGAATTTTCCTTTAAAAATTGGTTTGGATTATCCTCTGCTCTAGTTGCTGATGGAACAAAAGAGAAAAGAAATATTGATAAAAATGCAACAAATAAAGGAAATTTCATTCTTAAAATCTAATAAAGCATAAAAACCATCAAACTGAATATTTGAAAATTACTCAATTTGAAAAAACATTTGGCATTGATTAACTCACAGCTTTGATCCTAAATCCTCCAAATGAAAGGCTTAGTGAAAACTTAGTACAAAGCTTAATAAAAATTCAATCCAATAAATCAACTTAGACACTCAAAGTATAAATATTTCATTGCAATGCTGTACTACAAACTTAAATTAATAAATTGGGAAAATTTATTTTTTTCTTTAAATAGCTTAACTAAAAAGAGTTTCAACCTCATGAATGCTGTTTCAAAAATATATACATCCAAATCTTTCTTTGCAAAAGCAAAACAACTATTTGTTTTTTTCAGCTTGATGAGCTTTTGTTTGTTTGCCACCTCCAATGATCAAAAAGCTTGTTCAGAGGGAGTTTACAATTATTACTCTCCATCGACATCTTCCAGAGCAGCCATAATTAATGGTGAGCAATTTGCAATCAGTCAAGGTCATCTCACCTGTTCTAATTTCGCTCAAGCAGAGGCCAAAACAATTAAAGAATTTTCTGAATTACCAATTCAATTTCAAGATCAAAATAATTTGAATTTCATTAATGAATGTAGCAATGGAATAACTCATCAAATCACAACTATTACAAACAATTATGCCTCCAGCCTTGGTGATCCAAATTCTCAAACTAGCGCAGGAAAAGTTAAAAGCATTATCGATTTATCTAGGCCATTTATTCAAAAAAGTACAATTAATAAAACTTTTTACGGTGGTGCCATATATTTCAAACAATAAGTTTTAAACACTAGCTTTCAAACCCCAAATTTCAACCTTCCAGTATTTTAGGCTAAACTGAATCAGTGTTACTGAGCTTAAATACAGCTAATCTAAAATAAAATTGTTCTAAATTTCTTGTTCTTTATTTATCCGCCCAATGCAACTCAGAAAGAAAAAAATAGGTAGCAATCAGTTTGAGATAACTTTAAATAATAAAGTTGAAATTCTGCAAACTATTGATGAAAACTGGCAACGTGGACTGCCCATGAGGATTGTAACGCTTAACCCGGAAATGTTAATTGCGGCAAAAGAAAAGCCTAGCCTTCATCAAGCAATTCAATCGGCTGAAGCTATTATTCCAGACGGAATCGGCATTATTTTGCTTTTACAAAAACTCGGAATTCGAGGTGTAAAAAGGCTGCCAGGAATTGAATTAGCTTGGGAATTATTAAATCAAGCTATTAAATATGATTTGCAAATTGCCCTAATTGGTTCAACCGATCAGTCTTTGCGAGGTGCAATTGATAAAATCCAAAAAGAGATTGGTAAACCAAATTTAATTTATAGCCGTAATGGTTTTTTCGGGGAAAAAGACGAAGTGAAAATAATTGAGGTTTTACTAGAACTTCAACCTTCACTGTTGCTTATTGCAATGCCATTTGAAAGGCAAGAAATATTTTTGCATAACTTGACTAAAAGAGGATTTAGAGGGATAAGCATCGGAATTGGTGGCTCCTTTGATGTTTGGGCAGGCCTAGTTGACAGAGCCCCCAAATTCTTGCAACTAATCGGCTTGGAATGGCTTTGGAGAATTCTCAAACAACCAGCAAGAATCACAAGATTATCTAAAGTTTTAATTCCATTCGGAAAAATTTATATGGATGAGCATTAGGACAGCAAAAATGAATGATAAGCTTTTAGGAAATCTTTGTTTTGGAAAATCTTAGAGAAATAATTCCTGCAATAGTTTCTAGAATATACACTTAAATAATTCCTGTAATAAAGCCTTAATAGACCGATGAAAACTCAATTAGAAAATTTAGAAGAATGCAAAGTCAAATTAATTCTTGAATTTGATAAGACTGAAGCTAGTAAGGCTTATAGTTTTGTAATCAAAGAAATGAGCAAAGGTCTCAAAGTTTCAGGTTTTATTCCTGGCAAAATACCAAAATCAATTGTTGAAGAAAGATTTGGCAAAAGAGCCGTTGAAATGCAGGCCATTGAAAAAATACTGGCTGACAATTTACAAAAAGCTTTGGTTAACGAAAAACTAGATTTAATTTCCAAGCCTGCTTTAGAAAATACTAATTTTGATTTTGAAAATAGTTTAAATGTTTCTCTTTTACTTGAATTAAGACCAAATGTCACTTTAAGCGATTATAAAGGTATAGAAGTTGAAGTACCAAAATCTGAATTAAAAGATGTTTCTATTGAATCGCTATTAATTAACTTGTCTAAAGAATTTGCTCCCCTTGAAGAGCTTGCACAAGATGCAATTATTGAAGAAGGTGATGTAATTACAATGGACTTTGAGGGTAGCTTCCCAGATGGCGAGCAAATGCCTGACAATAAAGGAAAAGATGTCAAAATTGTTGTTTCTAAAGATGCTTTTGCGCCTGGGGTTTTCGAGAAACTGCTTGGAATGAAAGCTGGTGAAGCAAAAGAAATTGAGACGGTTTTGCCTCAAGATTATTTTGAAAAGAAATTTGCAGGAAAAAAAGCGATTTTCAAAATCAGTGTTTCTAAAGTTGAACGCAAAAATTCACTTCCCCTTGATGATGAATTGGCAAAGAAAGCTGGGCTTGAAAATCTCGACGCTTTAAAAGAATCTCTTAAATTACAAATTGAAAATACAAAGAAATCAATTGAGAGAAGTCGTTCACAAGCAATTCTTCTTGAGCAGATCTTATTGAATTCACCGGTTGAAATTCCCAATTGGTTAATAGAGCGCGAAGCCAAAATGCAAGTAAAAATGCAAGGTGGTGGTGAAAATCAAGAACATGATAGTGAAAGTTGTGATGACCCAACTCATGATCACAGCCACGATCACAATGAAGAAGATAAAGATATTAAATTGACTGAAGAGCAAATTCTAATTGCAGGCAAACGTTTAAAATTCAATTTGGTTTTAGCAGAAATTGCACGCAAAGAAGGAATTCAAATTGTCAGACAAGAATTAGAAGCATATGTTCAAGCTTGGTTGCAAAATAAACAATTAACTCCACAAGATATTCAAGCGTTAAAAAAACAAGGTTTACCTCCTGAACTGGTCAGCAGATTATCTGATGAATTACTTTTCCAAAAAATTACTAATTGGCTAGTTGATAGTTCAAAAGTGAAATTGATTGAAGAAACTGAAGAAAATCTCAAAAAATTAGAATCAATTAGACAAGAATTAACTAATTAATTTAGCTTTGTAAACTTGTCTGAATGGTGATTAATTAGCAGTGCTCTGCTATCGCCTAAAAAATAGATTAGTAAGTATTTGCTTTATTTTATGCATAATCAAATTACAACCTTTGTATTCCTTTAATTTCATCACATAGAACTTTGGGGACTTTATAGAAAATAGTTAAATAAACCCAAAGGTCTTATTTAACTATTTGATTATTTAAAAGCTTAATTAGAGTCAATCCAATTACTTCAGATGATCTCATTATTAAACAATTGACCAAAAACTAATAAAAAACAAAAGTGAATTCCTTGCCAATTTATTTTTATTTACTTCAATAAGCTTTGCCCTTCAGCAAACAAAAATTTCTTTTCATATAAAGCCTTACCTGAAATAATTCCATCAAGATTGGCAGCTTCAGCAGCTTGACTCCTAACACTTGTTAAATCATCTAAAGTGCTAACCCCACCAGAGAGAATACATTGCATACCGGGGAAAGCCTGACAAAGCTTGATTGCTCCACTTATATTTGGACCTTGCATCATCCCGTCACGACTAATATCAGTGTAAATAAATCGATTTAAGCCGAATTGTTCTAATTGCTTGAGTAATTCTTCGGTTGTCACTTCGGAGTTCTCCAACCAACCACCAACCGAAACTTTATCTCCTCGAGCATCAAGCGCAAGAATAATTCTGGTTGTGTAAACTTTAAGTGCTCTAATCATTAAATCAGGTTCTTTGATTGCAGCAGTTCCTAGGATGGCTAAACGCACACCCAATTCAAATAAATCTTCTAAGGTTTCCCACGAACGAATACCACCACCGAATTGAACTTGTATTCCCGTTGAGAGAATTTGCTCCAAACCTTGAATATTGACCAGCTTACCTTCTTTAGCGCCATTAAGATCAACAACATGAATTTTGTGCGCTCCTTGATCGAGCCAATATTTCGACCATTCAGAAGGCGAACCATAATCGGTGATCTTATTGTAATCACCCTCTTGAAGTCTAACTACACGTCCATCAAGTAAATCTATTGAGGGAATTAATTCAATCATACTCTTTATATTTGCAAACCCAAACTATTCTTTAAATTTAATGCCTAATCTTAACTCAAACTGAAAGCGAATAAATTTAGTTATGCAATCAATTATTAATCATCATAGAAGCCTTCGGTGACCAGCTGATAGCCTTTTCCATAAATAGTTCTAATATATTTTTTGATTTTAAATTTATTTCTTTCTTGTCCCTCAGGCAGGCTTGAGGATTGATCTTCTTCTAAGCGTTGTCTGAGATGTCTAATATGAACTCTAATTGTTTCAATATCATCATCTGGTGAATAACCCCAAATATCATGCAATAGCTGATTCGGTGAAACTGTTTTGCCAAGATTCTGCATTAAGCAATAAAGAATCTCAAATTCAATTGGTGTGAATCTAACGGTTCTACCTTCTATTTGCGCTTCACGACTTTCAGGAAGTAGAGTTACATCTCCAGAATGCAAAATTTCATTGGGCAAGGTTGTATTGGGTTGACCTTGAGCATTGGTATTTCGCTTAGAGCGTCTAAGAAGAGCTCTGACTCTTGCGATTAATTCTCCAACCTCAAAAGGCTTAGTCAAATAATCATCAGCTCCAGCATCAAAACCGGCAATTTTGTCATCAGTACGCGACATAGCTGTCAGCATGAGAATTGGTACGCCCTGATTTTGTTTACTGTCCGCGCGAATTTGCTGGCAAGCACTGAATCCATCGAGTTTGGGCATCATCAAATCGAGCACAATCAAATCTGGAGTTTCTTGCGCATTAAGAGCCATTCCTTTAATTCCATCTTCAGAAATCAAAACTCTATAACCCTGCATTTCAAGATTAACCTTGACCAACTCTAGGATAGAAGGGTCATCATCAATAACTAATATTTTTTCGCCCATAATTAAATGTCAAACAATTTAAGTGAAACCAATTATTTGGCTTCGGTATGCTCTGTGTGAGTTTTTTTGTAACGATTATATTTTTTCAGCTTAAGCTTAGTTGTAGTATTACGCTTGTTTTTTTCTGTCCAATATATTGAAGGTGTGTAGCTTACGCCGTCTGGTCCAGGTTCTTTATCAACTACTTTAATGACAATTCTGTCTGATTTTTTCTTGGCCATTTCTCTAAAACTTAGTTAATTATCAATTTTTATAGGCTTAAAAGATTAGCACATTCAATTCATCAACTTCAGAAAGAATAAAATTTAAATGATTAGAAAGATTTACAGGATTTCTTTTGCTTCTTCATTATCCTACTCTCAATCATATTAATCCTGATAATCCTTGTTTCGATCATTTGTTGCCCAAATCACTCATTAAGGAGCAACCCTTGAGAGATAATTTCTTCGCTCGGCCAATCAATTCAAAAGTATTATTTTCTTGACGAACACCAATATCTCCAGATAGAACAAAAGCACAAGAATCAATATTCGCCAAATCACAATGAGCCAATAATCCTATTTCACCTTCTGACACTTCTTCTTGAAAATTATTTGGATTGATCACTCTTATTCTTGACCAATGCGGACATTTTTTCAATCTAGTTTGAGGTAGGTTTGATTGAAGTCTAAAACTAGAATCATAATATTGAGTCCCTAATTCACTCATTCCATATTGCCCAACAATGTTTGCAATTGGTAATCCAAGATTGCCAGAAATAGCTGCGTACAATTCAGTTCTTTCGAGTTCACGTGATTTGCCTTTAAATCCACCCGTTTCCATAATTACTGAACTGCTTGGTAGCTTAAGATTATGCTCTAAACTATCGACTAGATGAACAAAGGAGAAAGCCGTTCCAACTATTAGAACTGGAGTATCTGCTTCAATAGATTTATTTAAAGCATTAGTCAACTCATCAAAAAGCAAAACACCACTTTTGACAAAATAGATATTGTCTTTGGCCTTAATCTTCTTCCTGATGGTTTCAAACATATGTATTAGAGATGAGTCACCCCTTTCAGTAGGTGATTCAGCAAGAATAAAATAATCAACTTTTCTTGGCAAACAGAATGCCTGTGAAAAGGTCTTCCAGAGAGAAGTTTCATATAGTTCTAATTCTTCAACAGAAAGATAATGAATGCTTCGATCCGTATTAGTAGTTCCACTAGAGCGAAAAAGCTTTATTGGTTCTTGTTTTCCAGAATATAATCTTTGCTTTTTGAAAAGATCGGTCGATATAAGCGGAATTTCTTTCCAGTGCTGAGGAAGTCTAGGAAGAGGCTTAAGTTGACGAGCTAAACAGATTTTTTGATAAATAGGATTGCGTTCAAATTGATAAGCAAATAATTCCAAAGCTAATTCATTGAACTCTGTCTCTGATTCGATTAGACTAGTTGGTCGTTCAATAAATGATTTAATTTTGGCAAATAAATTCATTTTGTTTAGGAAGCTTCAAACCAAGAAAAGTAATTTAAACTTTTATATCCACTTTCATTCAGATATTTTACGAATCAAAAAGAAGTATCAAAATACCAAAGTTGAGAATTTAAATAAATCAAGTTTTTGGCAAACAATTTTTTATCACTAATGAACTCCAAATTTCATACCAAAGTTCTATTGAAAATCTTTGATTTTATTTTTCAAAGTTCGATCATTTTCATGTACTTTGCGGCTAAGTCAGCATTTTTTGTGATAATTCCTCTTTTTTTCCTAATTCCTTATCAAGGATTAAGCTCCATTATCATTGCTTCTTCTCAGCTTCTTCAAAAGCAAATTACAAAATCGGTAATCATAAGACTTATATTGATTTCTTTAATCTTACTTTTCTATGGAGCAAACCAATGGGCAAATTCATCATGTCTTTTTCTTGGTGACTTCATAACTTTCTCTAGGCAATATACAGAAATACAAAAAACAAGTTACGAAAATGAAAGATCGAAATGTAGAATTCCATACCCTGAGCCAGTTTTTGCTGTTCAATCAGAGAAGCAATCGTATGAGGAGGGAAGAGGGCCATATGAAGAAGAGATAATTAAAAGATCTTTCTGTGAAGAAATAAGCACGCATAATGATTTATTCTTTGAAGAATTCGTTTTGGTTTGGATAGTTGCCCCGTTATTTTGGTTCTTAACATTTTCAGATCGAGTTCTTGACATTTTTAAAAACAAAGTAAGAATTCCTGACTCAAATGAATAAATTAATTAGCAAAATTAAGATCTGGGCTGAAATGATTAAGCTGGAGCATACAATTTTCTCAGCTCCTTTTATGCTTTCATCAATGTTGCTTGCGAGTACTAATGGCTTTCCTCCGCTTAATGTTTTTTTCTGGTCTGGAATTGCGCTTTTAGGAGCTAGATCAGCGGCTATGTCTCTAAATCGACTAATTGATGCACAGATTGACTCGCTCAATCCACGAACTGCTTCTAGAGCTATTCCATCAGGACAATTGACAAGTTTTGGTGTTTTAAATATGAGCATTTTAGGCTTTGCGATTATGGGACTTGCTTCGCTATATCTACCGAGACTTTGCCTAATATTGTTTCCAGTTGCAGTTATTTGGCTTAGTTTTTATTCATTTACCAAAAGATTCACTTATTTATGTCATTTAGTCTTGGGTATAGCCTTGGGTGGAGCTGCTCTTGGTGGATGGATAGCGGTTGCTGGGCAGATAAGCTGGGTACCGATTCTGCTCGGTTTAGCGGTGGCATTTTGGGTTTGTGGTTTTGATATTCTTTATGCGCTTCAAGACTTAGAATATGACCGTGAACAAAGATTGCATAGTATTCCTGCAAAGTTTGGTTTTGCAAAATCACTTTGGATTAGCCGAATCTGCCATGTGATTTCCTTAGGATTTTTTATTGCAACTGGATTTATTTTTGAAGCTTCCGCTAATTTAACTTTGGCTTATCAGATTGGAACTGGCATTCTGGGAATTGGATTATTAATTGAACATTGGATTATTTATAAAGATTTCAAAAAAATTGAATTAGCTTTTTTTACAGCCAATGCTTTTATCAGCACCTTATTTTTTCTTTGCCTACTGATTGGAAAGCTTTTGGGATAGCGAGCAGCCGTTAAAGTTCTTTGCCATCGCACGATATTGTTCACTCTGGGGCATACTGAGGAGAAAAGATAGTTGTCGGGACTTTAGGATTAACCCAAAACCGTATCCTTCTCGCAAAGACCTCTTTTTAAGTATAGAAATGAGATTTAAGAATAGTTGTAGTTCGATCGAAAGCCATTGTTCTAGCATCTATTTGCTGCTTTCCGATTATCCAAGTTCCAACATGTCCCTTTAATAATGATTGAGGTGGTGTTACAGTAGCTTGGGCTTCAACCAAATATGTACTGTCTTGGGGACAAGCTGAGTAAATCTTGAAGACACAATTGCTTGAATTGCATCTTTGAGCGTTTGTTCTCCCTAACAGGTCGAGACAAGTAAGTTGGAACGGGTTGAAGATCAATAAACCCATACGCATACAATTCATTGTACATGTATCACTTTTTGTGGTCTCTGTTTTGAAAGGAAGCTTAGTAATCAAGAAACAACCGATAACCAAATGGCAAAACACAAACGAGGAATATCAATAAATTTAATTAAGGTTTAATTATTATTTGTATCACTTTTGTTAATCTTTTTCGTATCATTAAAATTTAGTTAAGAAACTGCGGCAAATTGCAAACAATCTAAAGCTAAACGAAAAAGGAGATTCAAATAAAATGAGCATCGCAATTCCACCAACAACAAAAACAATTACAGTAGAGGTTTCTCGTTTTCCAAAACCTCAAAGAAATATTCTTGCTGAACCATCTCAAATACTTAAAAATGCTGAAGAGAAATACATTAAACATTTGCAAAAAAAGAGAAACAAAAGAATTTGGATCTTATATTAATAATCTTATCGAGAGCAATAAAGAGACAGAATATGAACTTGCCAAAGATTATCTCTCTCAAGGTATTTCTGATTATGTAAATGAGCCGATTAAATTATTGGCAGACAAATTTCTGAATAGTTCTAATGCTCGGTCTATTTATGAGACATTTCAACTAATCGTCAATAGAGAACTTGCCAACGGAGCAAGCACAAAAAATGCGGCAATTACAGCAATAAAAGAAGGTATTCAAGAATTCAAGTCAGTAAATTCTCCAACATTGGGAAATACATTGCAAGAAATTGACACAATTGTGGGTGACAATTCGCCTTTTAGCTTCTTCACTACTTTCTTAGAACCACTAACAGAAAGAAGAGACCAGGAAATTAAAGACACCGAGGCTCCTTTTATAGACACATTGTTAAAGTCATTGGTCAACAGAGTTGTGAAATTATCAATAAAACCTGAATTTCAAGAAACTCCAACAGCCAAAGAAGCGTCAAAGCCTGAGTCTGTATGGAGTTGGAGTGACGAGTATAATTAATCTTGGTGAGGACATGGAAATATTGAGACAACCAACTTACTTCAGTTGCAGAACTTGAATCACTTAAACCCAATAATACTTTTATTGCCAGCAAACAAAGTGATTAAAAGTTCTTTGAGGTCGTTTAACTTGCCAAACGTCGGATTTGGATGGTAGTGAAGCACAGCAAAGCGGCACAACACCATTGTAATTGTCTCTTTTTGTAAATAAAAGCTCTCCTCCCAAACAAAGCTATTAGTCTGGGAGGAGAGTTTTTTATTTGTTGAAAATGAACATTGGGAATAACATACTTCAGCAATCCACTCTTTCAATAAATACCATTCAAAGCTTGTTTTCAAGCACACACTAAAAAACAGTTGAATGATATTGAGCTTTGTAATAACATTTTAGTAAATTCCGTAATTTTCTCTAACTCAATAATGAAAAAGTTTATTTTAAAAGTTGCATCTTTTAAGCTGGCGTTAATGGTTATTCTCGCTTGTGGTTTTGTTTTTAATTCCCTGCCTTCAAAGGCCGCCAACGTAATTTATGTAGATAATATTCTTTCTCCCGACAAATCTGAAGAGATCAGTGAAATAAGTCCAGATCAAGTTATTCTTGGTGAACTTTCATTAGATAAACCTTTTAATGAATATCTGAAGAAAGGTGATTACCTGATTTTTGATTTAAGGGCCAAAGGTGGAATGCCGCTTGGAGAATACAGACAAGGTACTGAAGATTCTGGGGTTTTTGATTTAAATACCAAAGAGTTTACTTTTAGAATTTTTGCTCCAATTGATTACAAGAATCAAGAGCCATGGCCAGAAACATATATGTTTGTTTCAGCTTTTAAAGTTTTCCTTAATGCACCTGAAAAGCATTATGTCACTCTCACAATGCGGACTTCCACTGGAACAGTTTTAGCTGAGAAAGATTTGACGGTTGACATGACTGGGCAAAAAGCTGATTTAATGAGAGACTTGATCAAGCAATACGAAATTAAAAGAGCAAGTTATGAAACTTTGCCAACTCCCGAAATAAACGATCCAGCCCTCGAAAAAGAGTTCTTTAATGCTATTAAGGCTGCTGGCGTTCAAGTTTACAAAGTTGTTTTAACCGATGGATCTTGGCATGTTCGACACCTTGAAAACGGTGCCATTCAAGATAAGTATATGGATGTGAGTTTCGTTACTAAAGGTTCTGATGGTTGTTTTATAACAGTAGCCAGAATGGTTAGACAATATAATGGCAGTGATTATGAAAAAGTTTTTTATGCTGGAGCTGGTTTTGGCGATATAAGGATCGATTGTTCTAAAGTTAAACCTTAATAGTTTGTAATGATTGAAAATACTCAAATAAAAAAACAAGTGAGCTTTATTCAAGTGACGCTTCTGACGATTTAAATTCTTTCCAATTCATATCAATGTTGTTTTTTCTTGCCTCGTACTGTCAACAAATTCAACTTTTATTGTGTGCTTTTTCTTTTTCCATGAATAATACTGTTTTTGTTTTTTAGGTCTCTCAATCTCGCATTCCATTCCATTAATTACTATTTCATCTTCCTTATCGTCCATCAAATCACCTTTCCCGTTTTTCATATTGAATTCACAAGATGAAATGAGTGCGTTTTCAACGTATTTAATCGCTTTAAAAATGGTTGATTCATTTACTCCATAACTTTCTTCAATGTGAAGCTGAGTTCTGTACTCTCACACCAATACATCAGAGTTACTTTGATTCTTTGATGTATTGTAAGTTCTGATTTTCTATCCCTGAGATTCTTTATCTTTGTTCTTTTAGTCAGTAAATGTAGAAACCATTTTGTTGAATATTTTGAGAGTTACTCCCCATTTTTCTTTTGAATTTTGCTTTATCTCTTCTAGTCTGTCTTTTTCAAGGTAAATTCTTTTTCATTTTCTAAACTCCTTTTCTGGAGCTTAGTTCACACTGTTTCTTTCATTTTTGCAAGAGTTCTAATCACAAATATCTCTGTCTTTGACCTTCTGATCAGCTTGCTTGGAAATTTAATCAACTATTGGATACCTCTACAAAATGCATTAACTTCTCAATATGAGATTTGAAACCCTATGTTTCAGCCCATTTGAGGTTGGGTGGATGAAAGAACAGAATTTATCAGGGATTTTCTCTGACCAAAAGTGAAAAAATCGAGCTTACATTTTCATTAAAGTTGAGCTTGTGGAATGTCCATTATGAAAAGTAGAAAAATGAATTCGAGCACCTATTGATTTAATCGCTTCTTTCTCGGGTAATTTCTCTAAATCATAATCTCCTCCCTTGTCATATATATCAGGTTTTAGAGTCAATAAAAACTTGCTTGCTTCTATTTCACTGAATATATAAGTGTAATCAACAAAAGATAATGCATTCAAAATCTCAGCCCGATCTTGTTCATTGTTAATCGGTCTGGTTGAACCTTTTAAGCTTTTAACAGATGAATCTGAGTTGACACCTATAACCAAAATATTTCCCTGACTTTTTGCCTCTTTTAAATACCTAACATGTCCAACATGCAAAATATCAAAGCACCCATTAGTCGCCACAATTGTTTGGCCTTTGAGTTTTTCTCTGAGCTCTGATAATTCTTTTTCGGTTTTGATTAATTGACCCATCGGTGATTATTCTCTGAAATAGATAAAGAAGGACTTAAGTTAATTAGAGTTCAATGATTAAAAGAGATAAATCAATTTTAGTCAATTAGTTAAAAACTGCAATTTAAAAGCAGAATTGTATTTCATTGATTCTAAGTAAAACTTTTATTTCAAACAAAAAACCGCCTCGAAGCTTTTTAATGGCTTGAAGCGGCTTTTGATTACAATGCGCTTGTATCTATATAATTTTATTTATTAACGAATTACCAGAGACCTCTTACTGGCTGCTGATACTCGGCTCCACCATAGCTAATAGGTTCTCTATAATAGCTAGGTTGTTGTGGTGCCTGATAGCTCATTGGCTGTTGTTGCTGCTGATTGGGCATAACTAACAAGTAAACTTCTGTCTTTGGAGCTGCTTGTTGAACAGGAGCTGGTGCGGCTGGCTGTTGAACAACGCTAATTGTTGGAGCAATTGTTGGGCTGACGGAAGGCGCTTGTTGAGGATAGTAAGCAGGTGCTTGCATTACCATCTGAGGCTGTGGCTGTTGTTGATCAACAGGTGGAGCTGGAGGTGGTAAAGCAGATGAACTGCAACCTACTGGAGCTGGTGGCTGGCAGCAGGAAGGAGTAGAAACTGAGCACAAGCATGGTGGGGCCACTCTTGGAGCTAAATTTCCGTTTCCTGGGCAAGTACCAAGAACTTGACATAAATCAAAACCATTCATGGCTGAAGCGTAAATCAGGTCATGAGTAGTTTTATCAGCGTAGAATCCAAGTCTCAAACCGACTTCGGTAGAACCTGCACAGGAATTTCTATTTCCTAAGCGGTCTTTATATAAACCGGTCTGAAGACCAAAACGGCCTGCATGAGCATCATGAGCCGAAAATAAAATTAATACAAAGCAGAGTAATAGTCTTTTAATTAGAGTTGACACATTCGTTCCCTCTTCTGTAAATTCACACCTGATTCATGCCCGAGCCTGAAATAATGGACTTATTCAAATGGGGGAGCATAGGTAAACCCTAATCAGGTCTTTTCGCAAAAAGCCTTGCTGCTAGTGCTTTGTGGAGATATAGGGCTGAAAATGAATAGTAAAAACCCCTCATACTGAGAGTTGATCGAATAGAGAATTCCCTGACAGTCTTTTCCGCTATTGATAAGATTATTGAACTGTTAATTTCAAAATCTCACTCAAACTCCTCTTTTAATAATGGTTCAATACGATGATTTCTATGAAATTTTGGGCGTGCCTCGAAATGCTGATGACGCACAAATCAAAAAAGCCTTTCGTAAACTAGCCAGACAATGGCATCCAGATAGCAATCCTAATAATAAGGTGGAGGCAGAAAATAAATTCAAGAAAATAAATCAAGCACATTCAATACTCTCTGACCCAGAGAAAAGAGCTCAGTACGATCGGCTGGGCCATATGCCTCATGGTAGTGAGTTTAAGCCTCCTCCTGGTTTTGACCCTAATTTTAGTGGAACAAATGCTGGCAATTTTGCTGATTTGTTTGAAATGCTTTTCAGCTCAGGCTCAATGGGCGGAGGAAATTTTGGAGGTTCGTCTAGAGGGGCTAATCCCTTTGGCAATCAAGGTTTTGGTAATGCCTTTGGAGGGGCTCAAATTAAGGGAGATGATGTCAGTTCCAATTTAGTTCTTACTTTGGAAGAGTCTTTTCATGGGGTAAGCAAAAGGCTGAATTTTGGAAAGCTTGGAACTGTTGAAGTAAAAATCCCAGCTGGTGTTGTTGATGGAAATAAAATCAGGCTTTCTGGCAAGGGGAATCCAAGCCCTTATGGTGGGCCGTCTGGTGATTTATTCCTCATTATTCATCTTGCAAAGCATGCTCATTTTGTTTTGAATGGTGAAAATATTGAAAGCAGCTTATCTATTTCAATTACAGATGCTGTTTTTGGCTGCCAGAAGAGTGTACAAACTTTGTCTGGACAAATAGATTTGACTATTCCATCTGGTATTCAAAGCGGGCAAAAGCTGAGACTTACTGGACAGGGCTGGACAAAAAAAGGCGGCGGAAAAGGTGATCATTTGTTGCAAATTTTAATTAAAGTACCAAAAACTCTTTCAGATCAGCAAAGAAAATTATTTGAAGAATTAAAAGAACTTGAAGCAAATGAGCAGACAGCTTAGATAATTCATATATTGGCTTTAAGGGATTTCTGAAAAACATTTCCTCGCAAGTAACTCTGAAGCACTCTTTTTGAGTCCCTTCGGGGGTGGGGGCGAAAGATTCGAAATTTATAGAAGTTTCTTTTAATGAACTGAATCGAATAAAAAATCATCAAGTGTAACTATGAGCAAAAAGATTTTATTAATTGGCGGAACAGGCTTTATTGGCAAAACCGTTTTAGATAAATTACTTCATCTAACTAGCTATCAAATACGCATTTTGTCTCGCAGCAAGCACAAATCTACAGACTCACGCATAGAGTATTTTCAAGGCGATTTACTTAATCTCAATGACTTAATAGCAGCGGTCAAAGGAGTTGATATTGTTATTCAATCTGCTCAATTCAAAGGACATCCAGTTGAAAGACCATGGCTAGGCGCTGAATACACATATTTAGGTTTCGACGCAAAAGCAACTCAAAATACTGTCAAAGCAATTGAATATTCTCAGGTGACGAATAATATCAAGCAATATATTTATCTCAGCGGTGCTGGAAGCGGTGATAACTTCAAAAACACTTCATCAAAACAATACAATTGGACAAAAGCTAAGCAAATAGCTGAATCGTCCATCAAAGATTCAGGCATTCCTTTTACAATCTTTCGCCCTTCTTGGGTCTATGGCAAAGGCGATCAATCGATGAGCAAATTCATATTGTTTGCTAAATATTTGCCTGTTTTTCCAGTTATTGGTGATGGCAAAGCTCCTGTTAATCCAGTTTGCGTGGAAGATCTAGCTCAAATGATTATAAATTCACTCGAGAATCAGGAAGTTCAAAACAAGATAATTGAGATTGGTTCCCTACCAGAGATGAATATGAAGCAAGTTGCGCAAATTGTTTTGAAGTCAGTTGGTGCAAGTCATAAACCAATTATTTGCCATCCAAAGCCTTTGATGAAGCTAGCAGGAATATTTGCGCAATTTATACCGTTTTCTCCTATCTCACCAAACTCAGTTGAATTTTTGACAATGGATGTTCATTTGCAAAATCTGAAAGAAGAAATTTTGGGAGTTAAAATTAAATCTCTTGAATCTGGTCTACAGGAAAGTGGTTTGATTTGAGACAAAGGCGGTCTCAAGTTTTTGACGCAATACATTGAAGGAGTTCCACTGAAAGCGCTGCTTTGAATTCTGAGTCCCCTTTTAACAATCTTTACCGATTTGCATTTTGGACATTGTTTTCTTGCCATTTTTTATGTACTTTTTTACTAGTACATTCATTTTCTCTCAAATTAGTCTTTCCATCACTAGTTTCAGATATTACTAAGCGCTATTTTGTCCTTTAAGCCGAATTTTATGATAAAAAAACCAATTTTAGGAGTTTGTCTTGGGCATCAGTGTATTGGTCAGTTTTTTGGGGCAAAAGTTGAAAGAGCCGTTTTGCCAAAACTTGTAAGTCTTTAAATTCCTTTCGCCATATTATGCAAACCAACTAGTTCATTTAGTTGCAAGCCATCAATTGACAATGGTTTTAATTTCTGAACTAGTTCACCATTTGGAGAATAGTGATTTATATAGCAATTGCCCACACTTCCCATCGTTCTTCTTTCATACATGCTCAATAAATCATACAAACCTCTATAAAAAGCACAATCATAATTTGGAGCTAAACTAACATTGAGTAAAGGCATGTATCCTTTTTTCAATGGTAGATTTAATTCTGAAATACTAACCATGCGACTACTAATGCACTTTACATCATTTCCACTCTCGTCATCTATATGTTCAAATCTTATTTTATTTGAATTTGTTCTATCAACAATAAAAAAATGAGAATGCTTGCTATTTACTTGTGGCAAAACAAATAAAGATGTTAAGTCCACTGGAAACAATCTGTCAAAATTGGAAAAAGTTTTATTTAAAAATCCTTTTGAGATTTTATCTACAAAAAATAAGTACTTTAAACCTTGAGCTTGAATAAAGTCTTCTTGTGATTTCTCATAATTCTCCCTAATCTCATCGAATTTAGGTTGTTTCATGAAGTTGGGTACTCCAATTTCTGTTGAGAAACCTTTGATTCCAGGGAAATAAAGTTCCGTATTATTTCTTGAGAGTTCTTGAGTAAAAAAACCTTTCCAGTTTAGGGAGTTGCGAGACATACTTTTGTCTAATATTTGCCAGTACTGTAATACTCATTCCAAGGCCTTTCAAAACCAATTCATATTAACATGTTCCCACTTTAAAAGGGTGGTCTCAAGTTTCTAACGCAACACCTTGAAGGAGCTTATTGAAAGCTTCTTTTGGAGTCTTGAATTTAAGTACCTGCCTCGGTCTCTCGTTCAACAGCTCCTGCACCTCTTTTATTCTTTCTTCACTGATTATACTCAAATCTATTCCCTTCGGAAAAAAGTCTCTCACTAATCCATCACGTTTTCTCAATGTTGCTCTATCAATAACCCATTGAACTTTTTTAGCTCTAAAAACTTCACGATGAATCATGCGTAAGATGCTTCTGGAAGGCTTGTTTCCTTAAAAAACTTTTTATCCTTTTGCATTTACTTCCCAATTGAGCTTACCTAACGATGCACAATGTTATCTCCTTAAAGGTTGGCTTCCTGATACTTATTGCGCCAATTATTGTTTGAGCAAAATAAACTATTCTTCTTTAAATCCAAAGAAAACATTTGAACAGCTTAAAACTTCCCTTACGCAGAAATAATTATCCTGCAACCTGCGGGCACCTCTCTGCTTTATAGAGAAAGGGGGAATAGAAACTTCTGGCTCCACTCTCGCTCTAGGAGGGGGATTGGGGGTGAGGCCTTTTAAGCCTTTGCGTAAGGCGAGTTGCAAAAATACAAAAATTGCTTCGTTTGAGTTGCTAGGTGAGCAACATCAAAAGTAGAAATGCAAGCTTATTTAATTTGGGAGCTAAATTACTTTAAAATAATGAATACAAAGAATAATTGAAAGACCTTTACTAAATTACCCGTATGAATTTGACTACTATTCCGCCGCAATCTTTAGAAAAAGAGACTCTTCAAAAGCATAAGGTTTGTGTAATCAAATCACGTTTTGCAAATCTTTACAGCGTGCAAAATGCTCTTCAGTGGGTAGGAGTCGAAGCTATTATTTCTGATTCGGATGAGGAAATTTCTCAGAGTGATATTTTGATTTTGCCAGGAGTTGGTTCTTTCGCGCAGGTTGTTGAAGAGTTAGAATCGAAAAATTTAATTCAAATAATCAAAAAAAACATTGATCTTGGTAAGCCCTTTTTGGGGATTTGTTTAGGCATGCAATTACTCTTTGAGAGAGGATATGAGGGAAATAAAATATCTCAGGGGCTTGGCATATTGCAAGGTGAAGTGATTCCAATTCCCGCTGATATTGGTGCTCGAATTCCTCATATTGGCTGGAATTCACTGAAATTTGAATCTGTAGAAATGCAAAAAGAATTACTAAATCCCTTGGAAGAATCTAGTCAAGCTGAAGCACAAGTTTATTTCGTTCATTCATTTTATTGCTCTGCTCACAATTCGTCTAATGTGATTGCAAATGTTGAAATTGTTCCTGGCTGGAAAGCCCCTGCTATTGTTGGTAAATCAAATTGTTTTGGAATGCAATTTCACCCTGAAAGAAGTGGCAAAATTGGACTAAAGCTCTTAGAAAACTTTTTGCGAATTGCGATAAAACTCCAAGGAAAGCCTAGACTAGATTAGGTTTCTTTATCAATCTCATCCAATCAAAACCTGAATATTAAGTCTGGATAAATAAAAATGAATCAATTGAAAGAACATAATCTTAAAGACTTAAACAATATCTCTGTATCTAGTTCAGATAAAACCCATGGCGTAAAGCACCTAGCAATTATTATGGATGGAAATCGCAGATGGGCAAAATCCAAAGGAATGCCATCAATTGCTGGACACAGAGAAGGTGTGAAAACTCTCAAAAAAACGCTTAGATATTGCAAAGAAATTGGAATTAAATATCTGACGGTTTATGTTTTCTCAACTGAGAACTGGGCTAGAGCTGAAGAAGAAGTGAAATTTCTTTTTGATTTACTGAAACAAGTTTTGCGTGAAGAATTAAAAGATTTAATAGCTGAAGGAGGAAAACTTAAATTTATTGGCGATATTGCTTCTTTGAATGAGGGAATCAAGCAAATAATACAAACGGCGGAATCACAGACAGCAACTAATGAATCAATAAATCTGCAAATAGCTTTTAATTATGGGAGTAAAGCGGAAATTACTCAAGCAGCCCGTTCAATTGCCGAAAAAGTTCAGAAAGGTGAAATTAAGATTGATGAAATAAATGAAGGATTAATAGAAGAGCATCTTTATACCAGAGGAATTCCTCATCCTGATTTGCTCATTCGAACAGGTGGAGAGCAGCGTATTAGTAATTATTTACTTTGGCAAATTGCTTATTCCGAGATTATCGTAAGTCCTCTCATGTGGCCAGATTTTGATGAAGCCGTTTTGGATGAATGCCTGCAAGAATTTACAACTCGATCCAGAAGATTCGGAAAATAAAAAAACAAGGCGACGACCGGATTTGAACCGGTGGTGGAGGTTTTGCAGACCTCTGCCTTACCACTTGGCTACGTCGCCATCAATTTTCATTAATAAATTTACAGAATTGAAATTTCAGTAAAAATTTGAGAAGAATTGAAGAAACTCAAGTATAAACTCAAATCCTCTTCCAAACAATCTCAATCTTCATTTGAGTTCGAAAATAGAAATAAAACCGGAAACTCACTACATTTGCCAATTCCTTTACAATGTAATTCATTAATTATTTTGGCTCAAACTCTATAGTTTCTTCATTCAAGAATGTTTGCAAACGCTTTTAAATTTGATCGCAGGTTTTGGTTAGCCAATTTAATGGAGCTGTTTGAGAGGTGGGCTTATTATGGAGTTCGCGTTGGACTGTCAATTTACATAGTTTCAGCAGCATCAATTGGTGGACTTGAATTCACTCATATTCAAAAAGGACAAATTTATTCAGCTTGGGCACTAATTCAATCTATTCTCCCAATTCTGACTGGTGGTTATGCGGATCGTTATGGTTATAGGCGTATTGTTCTAATATCTGTTCTAGCCAAAGTTGCTGGCTATATACTTATGGCAACACAGCATAGTTATTGGGGCTTTTTGGGAGGATGTGTCCTTCTTGCCTCTGGAACCGCTATTTTTAAGCCCGCGGTGCAAGGCACAATTGCAAGTGCTGTGAATAATTCCAATTCATCATTTGGTTGGGGAATCTTTTATTGGTTAGTGAATGTAGGAGGTTTTCTTGGCTCTTGGACAGCTGGCTATTTGCAAATGTATAGCTGGACTTCTATTTTTTATGCTAATGCTTTTATTGTTAGTCTGAATTTGCTGATCCTGATTTTTTGTCTGCCCAATGAAGCAACTCTGGCAAGAGCTGAAGAAAGGAAAAATGCAAACTTATTATTAAATAAAGATGAGCCAGATTCCAAGGAGAAAAAGTCTGATCAGGGAGTGAAAAATTCAGAAAATCAAATAGTTAATAAATCTTCCAATTTAACTTCTCTTTGGAAAATACCTATTGAAACGGTCAAAGAAATGTTTCAACCTCGGCTTATTTCTTTCTTGCTAATTTATTCAGGCTATTGGGCAGCTTATAATCAGATCTTTGATACTTTGCCAAATTTTCTGGACGACTGGGTTCATTCATCTTCTTTTATGGTCAAACTCGGTGAAATAACTGGAAACAAAGAATGGTTGAATCAAGGATTAGCTGGTGTTGGTATCCCTAATGAATGGGTTTTGAGTATTAATTGCTTGACTTTTATTATTCTGATGTTGCCGCTTTCATGGATGGTCAAAAATGCCAATCCAATTTTTTCAATGATTGGTGGAATAGTTTTAGTTGCATTAGGCACATTGATATTTGGCTCAAGTCAATTGGTTTCATGGAGTATTGCTGGAATTGTTATTTTTTCCATCGGTGAAATGGGCGCTGGACCAAAGATGAGAGAATATCTGGGATTAATTTCGCCTAAAGGAAAAGAAAGCAGATATATGGGCTATGCAAATTTACCGGAAGCCATAGGGTGGGGCTTTGGAAGCTTAATTGCTGGATATTGGTATGAAATTTATTCCGATAAACATACACTTGCTAAAAATTTGCTTAGAGATTCATATGGCTGGACAAGTGCTCAAATAACTAGTCTTTCAAAAGAAGAAATTCTCCCAACACTTCAGAACTTATTGCATATGAATAAGTATGATTTAAGCAATTATCTTTGGGTAATTGGACATCCAGATAAAATTTGGCCGTGGTTTGTCTCCATAGCTTTGACTTCAGCAGTGGGACTTGTTATTCATCAATATGTTTTCAAGCCCAAAGGGTTCAATACCCCTAAAGACACACAAAATGCCCCAGAATTATTAATCTAAATTTATACTGAGTTCAATTGAATGGAGTACGCACTTGAATACTGAAATTACAAACTTTAATAACTACATCGATCATACTCTTCTGGATCCATTAGCTTCCGGCGACGATATAGAAAGGCTTTGCGCAGAGGCTATTCAATATGGCTTTAGTGGAGTTTGCATTCAGCCCAAATGGGTACCGCTTGCCAGTTTTATTTTCAAGCAAACATATTTTAATTTAGCCACTGTGGTTGATTTCCCTTTTGGTGCCAGCCCCAATTCAATTCGACTTAAACAAGTTGAGCATTATATTTTGGATGGAGCTAATGAGATTGATTTAGTTGCACCGCTTGATTTGATTAAATCTCATAATTGGATTGCGCTCTTTAGTGATATTCGTTCACTTAGTCAGCTTTGTTCGACTCGTGCCAAGCTCAAAGTGATTATTGAAGTTTCACTTTTTTCGGATGAAGAAATTGTTGAAGCTGCCAAAACCTGCGCTCAAGCGGGCTGCCAAATGGTGAAAACTTCTACTGGTGTAATTAATAAAAGACCAACCGAAATCCGCGATATTGAATTGATTCAGCTAGGATTAATTGATTTTCCAGATATTGAAATTAAGGCAAGTGCCGGAATTAAAACTAGAGAACAAGCTGAGAAATTTATTCAAGCAGGAGTTCACCGAATTGGTACCAGCTCAGCTTTGAGTATGATCTAGGAAATTTATAAAACAAATACAGCAATTAGTAAATTGTCTTCTCTGGATTTGTTTAGCTCGATATACTGGTGAAATGCAAATTGCACTTGTACTTCTCAATCTTACTCTCAGTATTACTATTATTATTGCAGGCTGGCAGCTGAGCAGCTTTATACCATTGTGTTGGCATCGCACAGAGAGACTAGCAATTGCATCTTTCTTAGGTGTTTTTTTCTCAAGTTGGCTTGTATTAATTCTGAGTTTATTGTTTGGATTTTATGTGGCAACTTGTTCGTACGTAATAGTGGTTTTATTGTTTTGTGGCGTTACATTTAGATTTCCTCAGCCAGTCACATACATTGCAGAGAAATTTACTTTATATACAGCAATTCGACTTATTCTGCATATAGGTTTATGGTATTTATTTTTTACACATATTCTGCCAAGTGATGCAACTGGTAATCTCATGAGTGTTGGTGCTACTTGGGGTGATATTGCCTTACATACTAGTCTTATTACTTCTCTTTCTCGTGATGTATTTCCTTCCCTACAATTTTCACTCTTAGATGGGTATAAACTGACTTATCCTTTTCTCATAGATTTTTTCTCAGCTTGGCTTCATTTCTTGGGTAATACGCTTACTCAGAGTATATTGTTTCCAAGTTTGATTTTGGGTAGTAGCTTACTTGAATTAATTTATTTTTTTGGATTACGCTTATTCAAAAAAGCAGAAGTATCAATTCTTGCAATGGTATTGTTTCTATTTGGGGGTGCTCCAATTGCGCTGTTTATAGCTTTGCAAGCTTGGCAAAAAAGTGGTGAGTCTCTTTTTGTTTTCTTGAAACATCTTCCTCAGGATTTTGGTAATTGGGCGGATAAATCTGTGCATGTCACCAATATACTAACTACTATGCTTTTGCCTCAAAGAGGTCTTTTGTTCGGATTGAGTGCGGTTTTGGTTTTACTTATATATCTGCATGGTTATTCATCTAAGAGTACAAATAACTCAATAAATGATTCTCAGCATAATAAAGCGGGGCAATGGTTAATTATTGCTTTGATTGGGCTGCTTCCTCTTGCACATGTTCATAGTTTCCTTTTTGCTTATCTCTTTTTATTACTTTATGCTGTATTTTTCAAAGTCCATCGCTTGAATATACTCATATTGTTGTTGGGAATAAGTCTTTTAGCTCTTTCGCAAATGATATGGCAGCTCAAAGCTATTCATACAAAAAGTTTTATTAGCTTATATATAGGCTGGCTTAAATCGCAAAATCAGAATATATTTGCTTTTTGGATTCAGAATTTTGGAATATTGCCTCTTTTGCTCTTGACAGTATCTTTATTCGCGAAAAAACAGTGGTATCGTTTTTTCGCTCTGTCAGCTTTATTGTTTTTTGCTATCGGTAATACATTGAAGCTTCAACCATTTCTCTGGGACAATATGAAACTTTTCTTTTTTTCGCTTTTAATTGGAGCTTATTTATCAGCTTATTACTTGCAATTAATTTGGAATAAAAATATTTATGGCAAAATCTTTGTGCCTCTAATAGTTTTTCTTTTGGTCTCACCCGGCTGTTTAAGTTTATTGAAAGAACAACAATCACAGTATATGCTTTTTGACAAATCGTCACAAGAAGTGGCTCATTGGACAAAAATTCATACTAGTTCCAAAGCGAAATTTATTATATATCCAGTTCACAATCATCCGATTTCTGCTTTAGCTGGAAGAAATATATTAGTAGGTTACAATGGCTGGCTATGGAGTTATGGATTACCTTATGCAGACAGAACAAATTATATTAGACAAGTTTTGAGAGGTGAAATTAATATTGCTGAAACAGGATATGACTATTTGGTTGTTGGAACTCCAGAGAAAGCTGTAGCTGGAATAAAAACGCCACATTTACCAATAGTATTTATTAATAAAGATTGGTCTATCTATGCGATTGAGCCAAAATCAATACATTAAAGACTATTTTATATACTGATGAATTCTTGGATAGCCTTTCTCCGCTTGAACTAAATAAATAGGATTATGGATCCAATGAGTGAAAGAGTTTATTAAATGAAGTGTGATGAATACAAAAATCTTCAAATAAAAATCTTGAAAGTCAACAATGCGAATTATTATTCATTTGAACATTTCAATTATCAGTTGTGATTTTTCCCTCAAACCAGTCTATATTGCGAGTAAAGAACATAACGGCTGCCAGTACCACGAATAAGCCGATTGAGCCAATAAGGAGTGACAAATCTTGTAATTGCAGTAAAACATATAAAAAACTGTATAAGAATATTAATACTCCAACCATAAACCAAGTGAGTATATGTTTGGCATTTTTCGCAATCGCTTTTGTGTATAAACTAATCAGAGTAATATTCGCTATGCTCGCCAATATGTAAGCGGCATTAAAGCCAATAAATTCAGATAAAGATAATAAAATCAGATAAAACAGTGAAACCGCTACTCCAATCAAGAAATATTGGAAGGCATGAATTTTGAGTTTTGCAATTACTTCAAACATAAAGAAAGTAAGAAAAGTTAAAGCAATAAATAAAATCGCATATTTAATTGCTCTAAGAGTATTTCGATAAAAGTCAACTGGTGTTAAAAGCGACGCACCAAATGAACTATTATTGAAAGAACCTGCTTCATCAAGATTATTTATCCAGGATTGAGGAAAATTGCGTGCCAAATATGAAATATCCCATTCAGCCTGAAAACCTTTTTCGGAAACCACTTTTTTACTTGGAAGAAAACTACCATCAAAACTAGGATCAATCCAAGAAGATGAAAGCTTGACTTTAGTATTCTTGCCTGTTGGTATAAAGTTCAAATCATCACTTCCTTTTATATTGAGCTGCAAGGAGAATGGATTGCTTTTATCTTTCAGTGAATTGTAATCAAGTTTTGCATTCATTCCTGAGTTAAAAAGACTTTGCTTATTACTGCCAGGTTGAAAATAAGCTTTTTTGTCACCAACTAGAATTGAAGGTTCTCCCTGAATACCCTTAGTATCACTAATACCTGTAGCAATAAATGCTTCATTCCACAAAATATATACTTGTTCATCAGTGCTGGCTTTACTGACTTGCGGCACCGCAAAATTACCATTGATTTGCAAATTGGCGGTATAAACAACTTTCTTAAAAATACCCTTATATCTAACTTCAGGTTTTATATCACCAACAATATTTAATTTGTCAGGCAAAAAATGAAAATATGAAAAGCTGGTTGAAATGCTTTTATCTTTAGGATTTTTATATACTGATTTGACTGGAATAGTTAATATGGGAGGCGTAATTGTTTGTTTACCACCCCAGGAATTTGAAATACTACTAGTAGCTTCACTTTTATAACTTTCACGTTCACTAACTACTGATTGCACAATACCTGTAGCAAGCAACATCAAAATACCGATAAAACCAATAAAGAAAATTTTGAGAGTTAATTTAACGCCATTATTCGTAAAAAAACCGTTTGGGTTACTCATAATTTAAAGACTTTGTTTGAAAATTTTATTTGTACAAATAGTTAATTTGGCGAAATTATAGATCTACTTGTTGTTTTTACCAATTTTGCTTTGCAATCAATTTGTAAGCCTCTTCATTGAAATAATTGAATAAAAGCGTGCATTCAGCAATTTGTTCAATCTCCTTCAACTCGGAACAGAGATTATCAGGATAAGACAGAATACAAAAATCCTGCCTATCTTTTTAATCCTATGAATCTTGTTCTGATCTTCACAGGAAAAGTCAAAAAAATTATTATAAAAGCCATTTACTTTATATTATTATCAAATAAGGTTAGAACTTTAATAGCAGCTTTGACTCCATGATATTGAGCTTCTTCAAAGATTGAAATACCACTCATGTCAGAATGTGCAAAATGAATATTATCGATACTCTTTTGCATTTCTTTTCTTTGTTCGCCCCATACAAAATTAACTTTGGGTTTTATCATTCCATGACCCCATACCCATACATCTATTCGTTCTATATATTCTTCAATACCTTCATGCATAAGTTCCAAATCTGAAATTATCAAATCAACCCATTCTGAATAGTTTTTGCTTTGGGCTTCTATTCTTGCTTCCTTTGAGGATTTCTCAGTTAATGGTAAGTAGTAAGTGATTATGGTTTTATTACTCAAGGCGGATAAACTTTGATGAGTAGCAACTACATAACCTAGTGATTGACTATAATAACTAACATTATCCCAAGACAGTGGAGCTCCTCTGCCAGCAGGTTTTTGACTGAGAGAAATATTGGCAACCATCCAAGGACTATATTCTAAATTGTCAAAGTATTCAGGAGTATTGTCTTTTAACTCTTTTATTATATGTTTTGTCGTAAATCTCGGAGCGGCATAAATGAGTTGTTTGGATTTTATTGTAAAGCTTTTGCCAGATATACTATTCAAGCAACTAGTCTCAATTCCCAGTTTGGATTGATGAATACTATAAGCCATAGAATTCACTTTGATATTTTCACTGCATTTTTCTCTTAGTCTATTAGCTAACCAAGCATTACCTTCAGGCCAAGTAAGTACAGTATTCTTTTCGGCATTAGCGGCAATTCCTTTACGAGAAGCAAAATAATGAATACCTGCCCAAGCCGAGACATCTGAAGATAGTCCACCATAATCATCGCGGCAGCAATAATTTGTATACCAATTTAATGATTGAGATTGAAAGTTTTGCTCTTTCATCCACTCAGCCATACTAATTTGATCAAGCTTACGGAATTTTGAATCATTTGAGCTTAATGCAAGAGGTATAGTAAAAGCAGGCTTACCATCATTTCCTATTGCTAATTTATACTCTTCAATTATTCTGAAGAATCTCTCAAGGTCAGCTTGATCTTTTTGATTTAGTCCTTTTTGAGGTATAAGTCCATCATGCCACTTACCATCTTTAAACAACCTATCTTCGGGATCATGACATAAATAATATTCATTGTATATTGGCAAACCGTGAGTATCATAACCCTCAATAATGCCTAGCTCCTCAAATAGGCTTTTGACATAATGTGCATCATTGCCAGGTAGTGGAACATAATGAGCTCCCCAAGGATAAGCTGATATATTATTTTTATCACTACTTGAATTTCCGCCTATTTCCTTTTCCATTTCCAATAATAAAAAATCATTGAAACCATGCTTTTGTAGCCACCATGCCGCTGACAAACCAGCTATACCTCCACCGACAATCAATACTTCTGTTTCTATTGTTTCTGTGGAAGATGGAATATGTATGCTGTTGATTTTATCTCGGATTTTATGACCCAATTCCATTGAAGGGCCTTTGAGTTCACCAGGTATTTGACGGAATATTTTTCTATAGGTTTTTCTAAATGGTTTGAATTCTTTCCAAGCAAATATTCCTGCTGTATATGACAAGCTAAGTCCTATTATTGCTTTGAGGAAATTTCTTCTTTTCATTTG
>DUDU01000103.1 GCA_005110395.1 Candidatus Melainabacteria bacterium
CCATAACCTACCCCTTTGTAATCATTTTCCCCTGATAGAATCAGCATAATATTCAAAAGTTAAGCCCTTATTTAGCTGGGGATTGCCATATAATAAGCAAACGTAAAATTTTGATTAAATCTATTAACTTCAAATTGAACCCTTCAAACAATTGTTTTCTTCAATATCCAAATTTGAAAATATATTCATAATTGCTCCTCATCAAGACGATGAAGTATTAGGAGTTGGTGGTACTTTATGCAAATTGCTTGAATTAGATAAAAAAATTTCGGTTATTTTTACGACAGATGGAAGCAAAGGTATAAAAAAAGTACCTGGATTTTTAACCAAACAAATTAGGCTAGAAGAAGTCTCAAACGTAAATAAATTACTCAAAAACAAATTAGAAATTACTTATTTAAATTTCAAAGATGGCAAATTGGAAAATGATGAAAACCAATGTCTAGAAAAGCTAACTTCTATCTTCGCTCAATTCAATCCAGATTTAATATTCATTCCAAATTCATTTGACTGGCATCCTGATCATAAAGCAAGCAACTCTTATACTCTTAGATCCTTAAAAGAAATCCACTCGAAAGCCAAAATATATGAATATGAAGTCTGGGAAGCATTGCAAGAACCTGATTTGCTTATAAATATCACAAGACAATCTGAGTTGAAGAGAAAGTTAATTCGATGCTATAAATCTCAAATACAACAAATGGACTTTGAGTCAGCTATTATGGGACTTAATTCATTTAGAGCTCTAAGACTCACAAAATCTGAAATTGTTGAAGACAAAGTCAATTATGCAGAAGCCTTTAAAGAAGCTAAGCTCTAAAAAGTAAAATTTGCGGAAATTACATAAAGTGAAATTGATTTCAAAAAGACATTTTCAAAAATATTGCATAAACTTGAATGGCTACTTGCAGAGAATAAGCCAGAGAGTAAGCACAAATGTTTTTAATAAAATATTTATTTTCTTGCTTTCGTTATCACTGAGCTTCTCTAATATCTCATTAAATTGTCTAGCTGATGAATTAGAGAATAAATCAGGTGTATCTAACAACCAATCATTGATCAAAAGAAATTCTGAGCTCCCCCTTTCAAACGGGCTGCGCGGTGAGACCAATCCAACTGATGAACTAGCTGAAGAATCAAGTGTATTAGAAAAAAATAATTTCTCAAAGATTACAATTCAAAAAAACAATTTATTGAATTCATCAAAAAAATCTAATGATTTAAATGATTCTATTATTGGCGATATAGAAAAACCCTATTTGATTAAGGGTCAAACTTCCTCTTTTAACTCATTAGGCAGATCTCCTTTAAAACTTGAAGATATATTTCAAAGAATTGACAATTTTCATCCTTCGCTTCAATCAACTGAGCAAAACCGCAGATTAGCCGAAGCCGACATTATGGGAGCTAAAAGCGCATTTATTCCAAAATTTCTTTCTCGTGGATTGATGGAAGATTATTACGATGCAAAAGGAAAGAAGAAAGATGCTTTCACTTATTCGGGCGAATTATATTGGCAAACTCCATTTGGAGCTGAGATTATGACTTTTGGTCGTACTACTACAAAGTCTATTCTGGATCCAGATGGACTTTCTAATATAAATAGTAAATCTGTCCTGGACAGCGTGACCAAATATAAATTAGATGGTTTTACTTCTAGCGAATTATCTCTTGCTATTAGAATTCCTCTACTCAGAGATTTGCTTATTGATCCTCAAAGAGCTGATTTAAAAAGGGCGAAATTACAAACACCTTTAGCGGAGGCTGAAATACTCAAAAAGAGAGCCGATCTATTTGCTAAAGCCGCTGAAAAATACTGGAATTGGATTGGAGCGGGTTTTCAATATAGGGTTGCAGAAAAATTGCTTGATTTAGCAGAAATCAGAGGTGGCGGCACCAAAGAAAGAGTTGAATTAGGAGCAGCTCCACCAATTGATCTCATCGAAGTTAATGCACAAATTCAATCTCGAAAAGAAAATCTAATCAAAGCCGAAAGAAAATTAGAAAAAGAGGCAATTTCATTATCAACTTATCTTTGGGAAGAAGACTTTGGTTTTATTACTCCAACTAAAGATAATTTGCCTGATAAATTACCAAACCCAATTGACTTGCCCCAAGAACTTTGGGAGTCTCATCTCGAAGCTAGCAAAGAAAGACCTGAACTGAAAATACTGGAAATAGAGCGCAAGCAGGAAAATATTAATCTACGCTTAGCTAGGAATGATATGCTTCCAACCATTAACTTTGAAGTATTGCCGACTCAAGATCTTGATTATGGAGATAGAACCAATATTCGTGGATCTTTAAATCTTGAAGTTCCACTTTATCCTCTAAAAGCAAAAAGTCAAATATTGAAAACTCAGGCAAAAATTCAAAAAAACAACTTAAATCAAACTGATTTGAAAGCCGTTTTCGTGAATGAAGTAAGAGATGCTGTTTCCAATATTCAAACCACCAAAGAAAGAATTGAATATGCCAAAGCATCATACGAAGGTTATGAAGCATTAGCTGAGGGAGAAGAAACTAGATTTCAATTTGGAAATAGTAACTTGTTTTTGCTTAATGCTAGAGAAGTATCTGCTGCCGATGCTGAGATGAAACTAATAGAAGCCTTAATTGAAAACCAAACAGCAGTTGCAGAATATAGATATGCAATTGGTGAATGGTCCATTCCAGGATTTGATTCGACTTGGTATGAATTGGCTACCCAGAATGCGGCAAACAGAAATAAAAATTCACAAGAAAATATTGAATAAGCTTTTACAACATCTCAAATTAATACTTCATTACACTTGAATACTATTACCAGCGACCCAACCAGTACTCCATGAAGCTTGTAAATTGAAACCACCCGTAAAACCATCAATATCAATTACTTCACCTGCAAAGTATAAACCTGACACAATTTTTGATTGCATTGTTTTGGAGTCAATTTCATTTAAATCAATTCCACCAGCTGTTACGATTTCTTCTCCAGATGGCCTGATTCCATTTATGGGTATTTGTAGAGCTGTAATATATTGAATTAATTGATCTAGCTCTGCATTACTAATTTCACCATAAGTTTTCTCAGGGTTCCACAACATAGAAGAAACTATATATCCTTCCAATCTTGCAGGAATAAGCCCTTCAATTGCATTAATTACTTTGCGTTTAGGACTAGCTTTCCATTTTTCTTTCAATACTTCTCTTAGTTCTTCTTTTTTTATATTAGGTAAAAGATTGATTTTGAGTATAAATATACCCTCCGCATAATTAGTACCAGCTGCTAGGCTTGTGATTTTGAATACTCCAGGCCCACTAATTCCCCAATGTGTGAATAATAATGCGCCCTTTTGTTTGGCTATCAATATTGACTGGTGATTATTGTTTTGATTACAACTTTTATTATTTAGTGAATCAAAATCATTTAAAGATTGAGCATAAAACAATTGCAAATCAACTTCTGTAAGGGTCAATCCCTTCAAGGCATGAACCCATTTTGCAGGACTCAAATAACCCATTAGCGAAGGTTTTGGTTGTATGACTTTATGTCCAAAATATTTAGCCCATTCATAAGCATCACCACTTGAACCAGTTACTTGATAACTCATTCCGCCGCATGCAATCAAAACATTTACACTTAAATAGCTCTCTTCGTTTTGCAAATAAATATGAAACAAATCATTTTCTTTTTCTATTCTGCAGACATTTTTATTGACTTCAATGTGAGCTTGAGCTTTTGAAGCTGCATTAACCAATACATCTAATACTGATTGTGAATTATCCGTGATTGGAAATACTCGTCCATCTTCTTCAGTTTTCAATTTAAGACCTTTACTTTCAAACCAATTTATTAAATCGGCATTACTGAATCTAGAAAGTGGCCCCCAAAGGAATTTACTACCACGAGGATAATTGATCAAAAAGTCTCTAATAGAAGAATATTTATTATTGGTTACATTACACCTTCCACCACCAGAAATTAATATTTTACGTCCAAGCTTAAAGCCTTTTTCCAGCAAAAGAACATTGAGCCCACTTTCAGCAGCTTGAATTGTAGCCATGAGACCAGCGGCCCCACCACCAATTACAATCAAATCATTTACGAACATTTTTATTTAAATCTTGCAAGTAATCTAACCAGTATAGTGAAAAACAAGAAAAGATTTATGCTTATACTGGCTAATTACAAAAAACACAAAAAAGCAAGTAATTGAGACAGATATCAAAATTAATTATCTCAGCTCAATCATTACGTCTCGAGAAGCTTCTTTGCCTTTTTTCGTATAGAAAGTAACTTTGTATGGAGGAGCTGTCTTTGCATCAATTTCTCCCGCTATCCAGACACTAATACTTTCACCAGCAGGAATTTTTTTACCAGCAACATTGGAATACATTGGGCTTATATTCTCTAATGAATCTGATGCAGTTCCAATTGACAGTTCAATTGGTTTGTTGATCAACTTACTTGATTCTTCCGTCTCCTTACTTGAAACTGTGATCGATTGAAATACCTCGCCAAGAGTCGAATCTTTTACGCCTCTATTCAAACCAGGATTTTTTAGAAGCATTCTCATTACTATATATTTTTTTCCAGCTGGTGGAGGCCCTAATATAGGTAAATCTTTATCACCAGCTAATAATTTATAACTCAAAACTGTAATTGCCATTCTCTGATGAACTTGTGATGAAACACCCATTTCAATTTTGGGCAATTCAGGCTTTTTAGGTTCACAACCCATAAGCCCAAATAAACAGATCACCAGAGCTAATTTCAACAAACTAACATTGATAAATTTGGAACTCAAAATGTTTAAGTTTGATAATTTTCTAAGAAAGTAAGAATAAAATATTTCCATTGCAAAAATTTGATTAAGGCTATTTCACTTCATTTTTCTATTCAGCTAAGCTTAAATTAAAGAAGCTTGCAAAATGTAAATTGTTTCCTAAGCTCTTTTCTTTTGATTGAAAATATTAGTACTTTTACAAACTATTGAGCTGAATGAGTCGGAGTCTGGGACTGATTTGCTGAACTTGAAAACCATTCCCAAGTTGAATTTGGTAAAAAATCAGAATATCCTTTTGTATTACCACCAAGCAGAGTTTGATTTATTTGATTGCATTTTTCTTGTTCAATTAATAGTCGAGTCAATAAAAATCTACTCTGAAAATTCTTGGAACCTTCATGAATAGCTTGCTTCAACAATTCAATTGCTTCTAAAAATTCGCCTGAGCGGAGTTTTTGTATTCCTAAACTTTCTATTTCTTTAACGGCAATTTCATTTACTTTAGCTTGATCGCTCATAATCTCATCTTTCTCGTCTTAGTTATTCTTCTTGTATATCTACTTAAGTTTCTGGTCTAGAACTTCTTATCTTAGAAACTCTTATAATTGAGAATTATTTATTCCACTAAAAAGAAATCCATTAACACTTATAAAGTAACAAGCTCCAACAATTCACTGAGTAACCCCTCTCAAAGCTAGGTAAATCCCATGAAGATCAAATTTCATTCTTTATTTTCTCTCGCATTTGTACTGCTGATTTCACTCAACTACATATCTGAGCCATTATTTGCAAAAGATACATATCAAAGTAAAAGATTTGATCGAGGAGTTGTAGTTTCACAGAGTAAATTGGCAAGCGAGATTGGTGCTGAGATATTAAGGAAAGGAGGAAATGCCATTGATGCAGCAGTTGCAACCGGTTATGCAATCGGGGTAGTCCAGCCAAATGGTTCGGGTATTGGAGGAGGAGGATTTGCGCTTATATATATTGCAAAAACAAATGAGATTAAAGCCATTGATTTTCGTGAAAGAGCCCCTAAAGCAATAAATAATTTTCCTTATGAGTTTCAAAATGGCCCTAAAGCTGGAGGTATTCCTGGTGAAGTCTTAGGTTTTGAATTTCTAAGAATTAAATATGGAAAATTAAATCGCAAAGTATTAATTGAGCCATCAATTCAGCTAGCAGAAAACGGCTTCCCTATTAATGAAGCTCTAGCCAATCGTATAAAAGATAAGCAAAGTGTTTTAAATCAATTTGAATCAAGCAAAAAAATATTTATTCCTTCCAGTAATTATCTGGAAACCGGAAATAATTTAAAACAAATTGATTTAGCTCAAACTTTACGAATAATTCAAGAAGGCGGCGCAGATGAATTCTACAAGGGCAAATTAGCTGATCAAATTGCTGAGGGTATTAAGGCTAATGATGGCATTATAAACAAATCAGATTTGGCAAATTATCGAATATATGAACTCAAACCAATATGCGGCACATACCGAAAAGAATACAAAGTGTGTTCATTCCCGCCACCTAGTTCTGGGGGTATATGTATACTCGAAGCTCTTAATATTTTAGAGAATACAAATCTACCCGCACTCAAATACAATTCACCTGAAAGATTAAACTATCTGGCAAACTCATTAAAAGCTAGCTTTGAAGATAGAGCCAACAAATTAGGTGATCCAAGATTCAATTCATTACCTATTTCTCAATTAACTTCTAAATCTTATGCAAAAAAAATATTCGACTCAAAAGTTGCAATAAAAGATATTAAGGTTGGCACTTTAGAAAACAATAAGAACCTCAATGAAAAGCCTGAAACTACCCATTGGACAGTGGTAGACAAACATGGAAACATTGCGACAATTACAGCATCTTTGAATGGTGCGCTTGGTTCAGGTTTTGTTATACCGCAAACTGGCATACTTCTGAATAATACACTTGATGATTTCAGCCTCCCTCAAGCGGCTAATCAATATGGCTTAATCGGAAATAAACTCAATGAGCCAGCTCCTGGGAAAACTCCATTAAGTTCCATGTCGCCAACAATTGTCTTAGAAAAAGACAATCAACCAATTTTGGCTTTAGGTTCTCCTGGCGGACCAACTATTATTAGTGCCGTATTAAATGTTTTGTTGGGATATTTGGATCAGAAATTTTCACTTGAGCAAGCAGTCTCAGAAGGCAGACTCCATCATCAATGGAAACCAGATTACATATCTGCGGAAGATACTTTAATTAATACTGAATTAAAGCAGGTATTGCAAACTGATTATAAGCAAAAATTTCCCGAAAAAAACAAATCAGTTTGGAATCAATTCTATTGGGCAGTTGAAGCAGTGGAGCTAAATCTATTAAAGAAAGAATTAATTGGTGCTTCCGATCCAAGACAAGAAAATGGTTTAGTTTATGAATGATTTATTGATTAATCTTTTGTTTTATTGAGTGATAAATTCCAAGAAGTGCAATAAAAAATAGTATTAAAAGAGAAAGTACACAAATTACTTTTTTCCAAATTGATACTTTAGGGGATGTGATTACCACATAAGGCTTACCAATTTTTTTATCCCACGATACAATTCCTTCATTCATGTATTCATGGCGTTTCAAACCTAAACAAATAATTACAAAAATACCAACACCTAATCCTAAACCTTCGAATCTTAATTTCCAATTTCTGAGTAATGCTTCTCTAAATGTAAGATTTGCACCATCAATGTTTTTAACAGTTAAACCCATTAACCATTTTCCCGGAGTTGAACCAAAAACTGATAAACAAAAAGCTTCTACAAATGAAGAAAAGAAATAACCTATTACTCGACCTACAATACTGAAAACCTTACTCACCCTTTCATCTGTTCCAAACATAAAGATATTAATAAAATCTCCAAGAAGCATAAAAGGTAGAAATGTAATAAACTCGTCAAATAGGCGGGCTATAAATCTGAGCCATTCAACATGTTTGGATTTATTAGTAATATAATAATTATTCATAAATCAATAATTATTATAAATAAAATTACTTAGTACCTAAAGACTCAATAAATTTAAATGCTGAGTGATTTTTTATCATAGTATAAAAATATTCTTCATGTTGTTTTTCTACTTCTGCCATTTTAGCTAACTGTTCAGCCATTTCCTGGAATCCACCAGCTTGAGCGAAAAGTGAAGCCGTTTCATACTCTTTGATATTCATAGTTTCTAATCTGCCAGCACAGTACATTGGCAAAAACCATCCACTGACTGGACACAGAAATTTCAATATACTACCAATCAAAGTAAAAACAAATTCTCTCCAGCTAAGGGGCTTAGAATCCAGCATTAGCAACATATTTCCAAGAATATCTCTGTGATGCCATTCTTCTTGCTCAATTTTTTGAATATTTTCTTTTTCCGTTAAATTCTTGACTGATCGCCAATGACCACTATAGGCAAGTGCGGCCGCTTTTTCACCTGAATAGGCTGCTTGCAAGATTTTAATAAGTGCCTGTTTATTAGAAAATTTATCCAAGGTTTCTAAGTGATTTAAAGAAAATATGCTCGAAATTAATGCAAATGTCTTCAGATAGTTACTGCATAAATATTAACTCGCATTTAATTCACTCACCTTAATGCTAATGGCATGATTTGATTGAATTTCCGAAACAATCTTGCAATAAATCAAGGACTGAGTGACAAAGAAAACTTAATATTGTTCTCCTGCCCTAGTCTCAGGAATTATCTCAGCATACAATAAATATTTTTCCATAACATGAGTTCATTCATGAATACTAAAGAACACATAATCTTGAATAAAGATATGAAAGCATGATGGATGAAGAGCTTCAGGTAAATTGTTTTAAGAGTAGAACTCTTTTATATTAATAAAGTTTGAAGAGAATTTAATTAAATCTCAAATATTTTAAAATTTGCAAAATCACTTTGAATAAGGTTATTTCATGAGGAGAATATTATTCTTTGTTAGTAAATTCATTTTCACAAATTTGTAAACCCAAATATAAAACACCACGCTGGAATACGTGTTAACATTCTTTGATTCTTACTGATAATAAATTTTATATGTCGTCAAATTCACTGACTTATCAAAAACAATAGGCAATATTTTGAGTTTTCACTAAAAAGAGCCCAGGCTACTTCAGGAAATCAAGGTTTGCAAAGTACAAATGAAACTAGTGGATACAAGGAAATACCGAAACCGATAGAAAAGGCAGATTCAGTAAATCTTTTACCTGATGTTTTATTAGCTCTAAGAAATTTAATTTGGGAAAAGCTTTATAAGCTAGATTTCAAAAAAAAAAGAAGAGCGAGGTCCTATGATATTAGCCGTAGACGCTATATCTAGAATAGATAAAATTGCTGATAATGTGCAAAAAGACAATCCCAGATTTGAAGCAACTTTACTGGAAAAGGTAAAAGACTATTTTCAGATTTCGACTATACCAGACCTCACTGTATTACCAGAGGAAGAGTTTGAAAACCTAACGAACAAACAAGGTGAAATATTGGAAGAAGCTTGTGATAACTTAGAATTGGGAATATGGATAAATAATGTAGATGAATTCATCGGAGAGCTAGAAGAATACATAGAGCCATTAGATCGTGAAAGTAGTGTTCAACATTATTTAGATAGGCTAAGTGAGATGGAAAGATAAGAAAATTATTCTACTTGGGAATATTGAAAGAACTGACATTGATACGAAGAAGAATTTAAAGCTGGCCCAGATAGACTAATTGATTTTTAAGCATACAAAATCCAGGGTACTTTATTAAATTGAGATTTTACTAATCCACCTCCTGAAAGCCCTTTAATTAGGAGGTGGGGATTGAAAGCAGTAGAAAGGGAATGAGTATTTTATCTTACCTAAGAAAGCTAGGCTTAACAGAGGTTACGAAGATCAGGGAAATGGTATCTTGATAAACAACCTATTATTCCTCCAACAATTTAGCCATTTCTTGACCAACTCCAGTAGCAGAGGCTGGATTTTGCCCCGCAACTAATCTCTCGCTCACAACTACATGCTTTTCAAAATTTGGGGCTTTGCTGAAATTGGCTCCCAGAGATTTAAGTTTAGTTTCCAGTAAAAATGGAACCACTTTCGTTAAGTTGACAGCTGCTTCTTCTTCATTTGTAAAAGAGGAGACATCTTTGTCCTTCACTAAATAATCGCCATTAGCTAGCTTGATACCGACAAATGAAAACCGAGATGTAATTTACAAAAATTTGGATGGAATTAATACTGCCTATAATGTTAGAAGCGTCAGAAGCAAAATCAAATGGACTGCAATTACCCCTTGCAGACTGCTGCTTAACCACAACAATGATTTACATTTGGAGCCACGGAATAAACAAAAAATCTGAATTAGAGAGAAAAGTACTAGAAATACATTTTCAAATTTGTTGTTTATTG
>DUDU01000104.1 GCA_005110395.1 Candidatus Melainabacteria bacterium
TATATTTCCTAGCCCAGGCAATTCACATTCTCACGAATAGCCTAGTTGCTATAATACTTACTCTTTTCTCTTTGACTTTATTTCTCAATAGGCTTACAAAGCAGATATGATTTAGTCAACAAATTTAGCTAGTCAAAAACTAGAATCCCATACTTCTTTTCTCAACTACATAATGAAAATCACCATTGCTCATAGCCCTGATTCAGACGATGCTTTTATGTTTTATGCGCTTGCAAAAGGCAAAATAGACACAAAAGGCTATGAACTTGTACATGTACTTTCTGATATTCAGACTTTAAGCGACAAAGCCATTAATACTCAAGAATTTGATTTATCCGCAATTTCTTATCACGCTTATCCATATGTCTCTGAAAACTATGAATTAATGGTGGCTGGCGCAAGTATGGGAGATAATTATGGACCTACACTTATCACATCATCCAAAGAAAAGCCGCAAGATTTATTAAAAGAAATCAAAGCTGGAAATATTATGGTCGCGGTTCCGGGCATGCTGACTAGCGCGTATTTGGCACTCAAACTCTATGCTACCAATGCCAAAGTTGAAGCTTTACCTTTTGACCAAATTCAAGATGCTGTTAAATCAGGTGAATACAAAGCAGGTTTAATCATTCATGAAGGTCAAATCACTTATAAACAGGAAGGTTTCAAAAAATTAGTCAATCTTGGAGAATGGTGGTTTGATAGAACTGGTGGATTGCCTCTGCCTTTGGGTACAAATATTTTAAGGAAAAGCTTACCCGCAAATATAAAAGCTGAACTTAGCCAATTGTTGAAAGAAAGTATTGAATATTCTCTCAAACACCGAGAGGAAGCCCTCAAATATGCTCTTCAATTTGGACGAGGACTTCGTAATGAAGAAGCCGATCGTTTTGTTGGAATGTATGTCAATGAATTAACCTTGGATTTGGGAAATCGAGGCAGAAAATCAGTTGAACTATTTTTGAAAGAAGGATATTCACTTGGTTTGATTCCCTCGCTTCCAGAGCTTAGTTTCGTTTAGTTTCATCTTATTGACATCTCTGTTTGTTCAGATAAAAACGACTATTTTCATATAGCTCTTAAAAGTTTGTAGAAGAATGATTTGAATTGTGAATTCAGAAAACTTGATAAGTCCCGAAATTAATTTACTCACTTCTACAGAAGATGGGTTACGTCACAATCCAAGTCATTCATCTCAAAGATTATCTACAGATGATTTCTTGCACAAGTTAAAAAAAGGAAAGCTGGAAAAGAAAGATAAAAAGAGAAATAAGTTTTTCAATTTTGTAACTATTTTTCTCATATTTGCTTTGTTGTTTATTTGGACTCTTGACTTTCTCTCTTCGCAAAATGTGGATTTTTTCTGGTCCCTTTTAAATACAAAAATCGGCAATCTGATTGGGAGTAAGCTGAACTGTGAGAAGGTTTCTAAATGCGGATATCTCAAATTTTGTGCAGAAAAATGTTTAACGCAGGATCACTCAATTCAAATTGAACATTTTGATTTAAGTCTTTTATCTGGGAAAAGTGAAGTAAAAAATTGGACTCTCTATAAGCTTCCAAAGAGAAAATCCAAATTAGTTCGATTTCCTAGAATACCAAAACAAATTCGAGAAATTTCTCTGATCAACGGCAATATTGAAATGCTGAAAGATTTTGGCTCTGAAGCTAGTCAATGGAAATCCATTCAACTCAAAAGATATTCGCCCTTTGGTCAAGCATGGCTTTTGAGTGGAAAAAATCAAAACAAGGCAATTCAATTAAGCGGCAAAATCGGTGATTTTAGTGGAGTAAAAGCTGATATTAATAATTTGAACTTTTTCAATGATTTATCCTCATTAATTCAAATCCCCTCATCAAATCTATCAACAAAAAAAAATCAACTAGTTGGCCCAACTCTATGCAGCAAGGTTTCTGGATTAATTGAAATCAAAAGTAAATCATTTGCTCAAAGTACCGTTGAAGTAAACGTAAATAATTTGCTTTTTGAGAACAATCGCCTCTCACCAACAGCAAAAACTTCTTTTACGGCAAATACAAAAGCTAGTGCTTGGGGTTCGAGTATTTCAAGCTTATCTAGGCTTACAAATATTGAATTCAATGGAAAGTTGAAATTTGATGAGTTGATGAAGCAATTAATTGAAGCTAATTCTTTAAATTTACATTTTGGGCTCATTCATATTTATTCTTCAAATCCACTTTCTCAATCTCGCAATTTGAACATTGAGACGAGTATGACAACTCTGGATAAAAATGTGAGCCATTTAACTCTTGAGCCCTTGGAATTAAGTAAAGTTAGAAATGAAATTAATTCTTTATTGCCATTAATGCTTAAATCAATCAACCCAGAGCTTGCAAGAAATATTCAAATTAGCAAAATTAAAGGATTAATTTCAGGAGACTTTTTCATTAATCTGACAGGAAGAGAAAAGTCGAGACTTAATTTTCAAATTAAAGATCTAAAACCATTTTTTCAAAATTCACCTAATCCAATTGGCTCAATCAATAGTCAAATTACTTTAGGCCAGTCGCCAAATAAAACTCCGCAAAAAGGATTCAAGCTACTGTCAGCTTTCGGAAATATTAGAGGACTTAATTTAGTCTGGCTCAATCAGCTTTTGTATAGCCAAAACTTAGGCAATACCAATCAAGTTTTTCTTATAAAAAAAGGGGTTGCGGATGGAGATTTCAATTATCAACATGAAGACGGACTTAAAGCCAAAATTCAACTTAATTCACTAGATGGTATAGAACCAAAATCCAATATATTATTTGAAAATCTCAGTGGCAATATTATTATCAACAACAATCAGATACGGACTCAAATTAAAGGCTATTTTCGAGAAACAAATTTAATCTCGGAAAATCCAGAGAATATTGCTTCAACATTTTCTTTATTACAAAATGAATCTCAGATTGATCAGAAAAAGACTTTTCCTGAAGACAAAAAACAGTATCTCAAAAATGAACAATATTATAAAAAAGAATTTGCCTACAAAAAAACAAGTGAAAGAATAAATCCTCTCAGTCATGAATTTTCCTTAGATTCTGATCTTGTATTTAATTCTCCTACGACTGATTTCAAAATATCCAAGCAAGTATCCACACACACAGCAAAGGGCTTGCAGGGCAATATTCATCTAAAGTCTCCCTCTCTCAATTTGGCACACTTGAAAAAAGCCTTAGAAAAAGTTTTATTTGAAGGAAATACTCAGAAAAGAAATACCTTAGTAATCAATCGAATTAACTCAGTTACAGGTACCTTGAAGAATGTTGATTTATTGCTGAATTTGCAATCAAATAATTCAGATTTAAAACTACAGAGCTTAAATTTCGAGTCAGCAAATGTAGAAATAAGACTTAAAGATAAGAATATTGAATCCTTGATTATTCCTACAGGACAGATTCAATATTTCGATGATCAGAGAATTTTAGTCAATCATTTAATTATCAAACCCAAAGGCCTAAATAACCAAAAATCAAATACTCAAATAGAGTTGAATGGTGTTTTGGGTAATAAGTCATCTGAAAATACTTCAACAAGCTTATTTCAAGGTTTCAGACTGCAACCTATTGATTTAAATACAAGAGGTGAAATTGATTTAATTTACATACAAAACCTGATTGAGAGCTTAGGCTCACCAAACATTAGCGTACAAAATACTCAGCAAAAAGACAATTCGATTTTATCTTCATGGACTGATTTAAAAGGCAATATTAGCTTTAATACCAGAGTGGTTAATTCAACTATTAATAACTTTAATTTGATTGCTAATAAAGTTGCAGGTATATATCAAGATCACTCTGCTAATAATGGAAAGAAATACCCTTTGTCTGATCTCAATGGTGCAATAAATTTGGATCGCCAAACTAATAAAATCAATTTTCAAGACATTTCATTTAAATATGGTAATCAATCAAGAATCGCTTTAGGTGGAGAAATTCAGATACCCCCTGAATTAACAAAATTAAGTAACAAATTCAGTAATAAATCGAATAAAAAGCAAGTATTAAAATCTTTCTTGCCTTCAGTTTTACCTCAAATGAATATTGAAATGAATGGGGAATTTTATGCTGCAGATTTCCTCAATGATAAGCTCAAAAAAGCCTTGAAAATCGATATTCCTCATGATGCATTTATACCTCTCAAATTGAAAATCAATTCACCAAAATCTGGAGAAGGTATTTCAGATCGTTTATTAATAGATTTACATTCAGATATATCCTCTTTGGATAATACTAAATTAATTAATGTAAAATCAAATTGGCTTTCTGAGGAGCAAGATAAAGACTTACCTTCATATCTAATTGCGCAAGGTGAAATTAATACCAAAACTAAATATTTTGATTTTACGAGATTGGAAACTTCTATTAATGGTTTGAATATTGGAGCTGAGTTGAAGGGTCTTCCAGATAATTTCTCCCTTAAGGCATATACTGATCCGATTATTGATCTGAGTAAATTATTCAAATCTAAAAGAAATGATTTCCTAGTTAAAGGCTCTCTGAGTGGTTGGATATCCGCCGATCGAATTAATTTATTTGATCGGCGTAGCTTTTGGAATAACTTGAAATTTTCTCTTAAAACCGAGGAATTTGATACTGTCACAGTCGGCTTTGCTGAATTAGAATCTTTGGAAGCATATGGCGAAACAAAAGACGGTAAGGGTTTTAGTACTCTAATTGTTAATAAAGGACGAGTAAAGAATCTTGCATTTGAAGATTTGAATAGTTCATTTAAGTTAAAGGGAAACAATTTGACTTTGTCGGGCCTTTCATTAAATACCGCAGGCGGAGAGTTCAGCATGAAAGGCAATATTGATTTGCTCACAGCCTTAGGCCACTTTGATGGCAAAGCCAATAAGGTTTCCGTTGGAAGTATATCCAGAGGTATTAGTGGACTGAAAGGCTTTAATGGTATTGGTGATTTTGATTTTGCAGTTGATGGTTATATATCTAGTCTCTTAGAAGGTGAAAAGCCAGTTTATTCCTCTGGGCGTTTTGATTTGAAAAGTGGAAATGTGTCCAGAGTTTTCAGTTTGCAAAAAAAATTGAATTTAGCCAATTTAGTCTTTGGAGGACCGTTGGCACTTAATTTAAATGCTTTTTTAGAAGTAATGGCACCGAATGAACAAGGAGCTTATAAATCATTGACTGGCAAATGGGAATTTAATGAAAATTGGATTTTTATTCCAGAAGCAAAATACAAGGGTTTGAACAAACTTGATCTCAATACGTCAGGACTTGTGAATCGTAAAACTAATGAAATCGATTTTTATTTTACAGGTAGCCTTCCACGTACGCCAGTCAGAATTAATTCTCACGGACAAGTCTCTGAAATATCTAATGCTTTTTCACAATTAAATTTCAATAATATACTTGGTCAAATTCCACTTTTTAGTCGAGTATTTGATGCAAGGCCAAGAGTATTTCAATTTATAATGCGAGGAGAGATGAATGATCAAGTGGCTTTAAATAATTCATCTACTAATACTTTCAAATGGTTAAATAGTGGACTATATGATCATTTACCACTTCCCAGTCTTGAAAGACCACATATGTATAATCCAAATGAAAATCGGGTAAAAAGAAATTAGCTATATTTTTATTTGAAATTGCAATAACCCTAATTAACTGTAAACTCTTGAAATAAAAATGAATATCTTAGAGAGAGAATCTGCAAAAGCCCTTTATACACTTTTCAACTCACTGACTCAAGCTGCCCAAGAAGCTTTTATTATTGAATTTTCACAGAAGGTTTTAGACAAAAAGGCTTTAATTCAAAATGGAAAAGTTACTCTAATTCAAACCGATTATGAAATTGATAATAAACAATCAGAAGAAGAAGCTTTGAACAATGATTTAGACGAAGAAGAAGTTGGTTCAGGAGATTAATCGTCTTTGTTTGTTGCATTCAAGATTTATGTTAGATCTCCACTAATTCTCTGTTGAAAGGCAAAAAGTCAGACTAGAATTGAAATAAATAATTTTAGTTTTTGCAAATATTCTTTTTATATTATGCCAATTGATTACACACCACCAGTTCAGAATCCAGCTGTTTATGTTTATCAAATGAAAGGTTATTCTTCATCAAATAAATTTTTGATCGCATCTGAGAATGCAAATACTCCTATTTCAGTTTATGAAATGGAATTAGATTCAAATACGACCAACAATGTTATTAATGATTTCGATGAAAAGTCGGAAGAATCAACGACTACAAATATTCAAACCAACAGTCAATCTGACTCCCTTAAAGATGATCGGGCGAAAGATGAATCAAGTAATGCCAACGGAATCGATAAAACAATAATAACTGGAGGGACTGAGTATCAGCTGGACAAAGAATTTAATCCACAGGCAATTTGGGGGCCTATAGCATCTAGGCTTATTCCTGATACTAAACATACACTAGCTAAGGTTGTCTCACGTAATATCTCGAATATGTCCAAAAGCGAATATGAAAAAATGCGTGAATTTATGGAATATATTGCTACTCACCCAGAAAGCAAAGCAAGAGTCTTTGAATTAACTGGCTTTAACGATCGAGATTTGGAATTTGCTGAACCTTATTTCAAAAAATACAATACTCGAAAATTCTTCTCTAAGCTGGTTGAAATAGCCTTATCTACTTCTTCTCATGGGAAGGTCAGTAAGCAAGTAAGCGGATTAGTGCAATTTATATTTGAAACTCAAGAAATAAACGGGCAACCAGTTTCTGATGAATTCAAATTTCTATTCTTGAGAGGATTACCGAATTTGGCAGAATCTGGCTGGCAACAATTTGCGACTGATTGCCAAAATAAGAATGGTGTTTGTACAAGCGAATATAAAGCATTTTTAGATTTAAATGAAGATAATGCTCTAAATGATCAAGATTTACAATTAGCTCAATCAAGCCTAAATTGGCTAAAAGCAAAAGGCCTTTATTGATCTTAAAATTAAGTTTAAGCTTGATTTTAGAATTGACCTAATTCATTTACCTTTCAATTGATCAGATTTGATTACTAATTTCCACAATGTCAGCGCAAATTTATTTTTTTACAAAGTATGCTTCTAAAGGCGCTTCAAGCAGATATAGAACTTTACAATATTTAAAACATATACCTGAATCTTTTCATTATAAAGTTTTGCCTTTATTTGACAATTCATATATTGAGCAACTTTATAGGACTGGCAAAAAACCAATAATTAAAGCTTTTCTCTCTTATTGTTTGCGCCTGATTCACCTATTCAAGCTTCTCTGGAATAAAGAAAGTATTTTTGTAATTGAAAATGAATTATGGCCTTATATACCTTTTAGTATCGAGAAATTATTTCTAAGAGGTAAAAAACGTATAGTTCTGATATATGATGATGCGATTTTTCACCATTATGATTTGAGTTCAAATGTTTATTTGCAAAAGAATAAAAACAAAATTGGTGAATTGATGTGTACTGCCGACCTAACTATAGTTGGAAATAAATATTTAGCTCAATATGCAGGTAATTGGACAAAGAATATAACTATTATTCCAACTGTGGCTGATAAACAAAAATATGAGAAAAAAAATTATGCTCAATATTCACAAGAAACAAATATAATTACCAACACAAATACAAATCAAAAACTAAATTTACTCTGGATCGGCTCCCCTGCAACATCACATTATTTATTAGAGTTAGAAGATTTGTTTTCAGATACTTGGTTTATAAATAATGTGAAATTAACTCTTGTTGGTGCACGTATTGAAAACAAAAATTCAGAATTTAATAGTATGATCAAAAATCCATTTCAAGCGGAAATCGAATATGTGAATTGGAATGAAGCAAATGAAGTGAGTATTATTCAGCAATGCGATATCGGTATTATGCCTCTGCCAAATGATTCGTGGTCTAAGGGTAAATGTGGATTTAAGCTGATTCAATATATGTTAGCTGGATTGCCATGCATTGCCTCACCAGTCGGTGCAAATGTTGATATTGTAGTTGATGGTAAAACTGGTTTTCTAGCAAACACAAAAGAAGAATGGCTTCATTGCTTGCAAGAATTTCACAACAATAGAGACCTGATAGAGTCTAATGGAAGGGCAGGAAGAGAAAGAGCACTTGCTTTATATACTATTGATGCTACTAAAGATAATTGGTTAAATGCAATATTAGGCTAAATACCTACTATCTAATGATTATCTAGTAAAAGTATTTTAATTAGACTGAATATTATCTTGAGCCTTTGTAAGCGTAACAAACACATCCTCTAAGCTAGGCTTACTATCTTGAACAACAACATTCTTGCAGTGAGTATTACTAGTAATGAATGATGAAATATTGTCAAGTGAGAAATTGTCAGATGCTGAACAATGGAGGCTTTTACCAAATAAAGTCACATCTTTAAATTCAGGTTTAAATCTTACTAAACCATATATATCCATAATCGGATCACCCTCTATTAAAATTTGTTTGAAACCTTTTGGATGAATATTAGGGGAATTTACAAGCTCTTCAATAGTACCCATCGCAATCATTTTGCTTAAATATATATATCCTACTCGATTACATCTTTCGGCTTCATCCATATAGTGAGTGGTTACCAGCATAGTAATCCCTTCATTAGATAGGTCAAATAACAAATCCCATACTTCTCTTCTAGCCACTGGATCAATACCAGCAGTAGGCTCATCTAAAAAAAGGACTGTGGGTTGATGCAATAAAGCACAAGCAAGCCCTAGTCTTTGCTTCCAGCCACCTGACAATGTTTCTGCTTTATTATCAAGATAAGGAAAAAGCTTAGTTCTTTCACATAATTCTCCGATACTAAGCTTCAAGGATTGATCGGATAAACCATATACTCGCCCATAAAATTCCATATTTTGTTTAACTGTTAAATCAGAATATAGGCCAAATTTTTGTGATAAATACCCAACGGATCTGCGTATTTTGTCACCGTCAAGATTCGAGTTAATACCTTCAATAAATCCTTGACCTGAGGTTGGTTTTAGCAGACCACAAAGCATACGAATCACGGTTGATTTGCCTGAGCCATTAGGACCTAAAAAACCAAAAATTTCACCACGATTAATCTCAAAAGAGACTTTATCGACTACGGTCTTAATACCGAAAACTTTCGTGAGATTATCTGAAATTATTACAGCCATTGTTTATTCTTGATATTTCTTAGAATCAATTTATTGTTTGAATCAGGGAACAAAGTATTTTCATCAATACGCCTTACTTACTCATTTTTCATATTATAAATCTCATTAACCAATTCTAAAGCCCCTTAATACTTATCCATTTTACTTTGTGCTTCATATAAGTCTTTGGCTTTGTCAGCAGTTTGAATACCACCATCTAAATCACAGATTAATGCCTTTATGTAGCGTTCTTTTAATATAAGCATCAGCAAAATCTGGTTTTAATTCAATTGCCTTATTGAGGGAAGAGGCCTTAGTTGATGCATCTTTGTTTGAAGTACAAATTGATTGAGTACTTTTATTAAAAGTATTAGATTTTGCATTAATATAAATCCCTTGATCTTCCAATTTCATCAAAAACAATTTCTTTATTTCTTTTAACTCCAAGATGATCTGACTTTAGCTCTAAAGTTTTATTGTAGCCTCCCAGAGAACCTTTACAATCTAGCTTTTCATCTTTTACAACAACAGGATTCTAATATGCAGTTGAGCTTTCAAGCATTAATTCAATGGGATTTAGAATAATCTTCGATTGCACCTTCAAAATCACTTAGCAATCCTTTTTGTATTTTTTTCTTTAACAATCATTTGATCAGCACGATTACAAGAATCATGGCGACAAAAGCACCTAATAAGCCGTTCAACAAGTCCAAGTCAAATAACAAAACAAAAACAATTCTTCTGATCATTCTGGCAAAGAAAAGTCTAGGACTTCTGTTACTAGGCATATTACTGTTCAGGGTACAACTGGTGAGGTACTTCAAGAATTATTAAATCCGCTTGAGCATATTCTCAAAAAATATAATACTCATCCAATCTTTTCAAGCATTGCAATGGTTTTAGTTGTAATTGTTGGTATTGGTCAAGTTACAGATTCACTAGACAAAACCATAAATTTTGCAAAGCTAGGCTTGAACAAAAAAACAATTAATTGATGAGGTGCTTAAGCCGACTTAGTCCTTATTGACCAAGAATTCAACTAAGAAAAACTTAATATACATTTCAGTATTACTTCAAAAAAGGCAAACAGTCAGTTTCAGCAAATCAAAAAGTAAAAGCAAAATAAGAACTGAAAATACCAATCAAAAAGTAAGCTCCCCCTTCAAGACGCTTTGATAGATTGCAAGTCATTCGAAAGACAATCAGAGAAGAAGGTACTTCAAAGCTCAGAATCCTCTATTCATAACCGTTTTAAAATGCTCAAAGGTTTTAATTATTGAAAGATCCAATTTCTCATTATTCTTAAATATTTCAACTCCATTACCTTCACTTACAAAGCCAATCTCTTTCCATTTTGTTTCATCAAAAACTTGATCGGTAGTTGCGACTAATTGATAATCTTCACCACCAGCAATAATCCAATGTTTCGGTTCAATTCCAGCTTCTGCGGAGCAAGCTAACAAATTAGAGTCAACTGGAATCCTTTCAAAATCGACGCTCATTTTCACTTTACTTTGCTCGGCGATTTGGGTTAAGCAATCTAAAAGACCATCGCTGGAATCCATCATAGAAACTGAATCGTTTGCAGATAATTTATGAATAAGATTAAAACCTTCATTAACTTTTGGCCTTGGTTTTTGATGAGCTTCAATCAATTTAGAATATTGTGGATTTCCCATTTGCTTATTTTGAAGTAACCATAAACCAGCAGCACTAGAGCCAAATTCCCCAGTCACAATTATTTTATGTCTAGGTTTTGCATTGGAACGTTTCGCAATGCGGCCATCAATAACCTCTCCAACAATTGTTGCGCATAGATAGATACTATTGGAAGCAGTCAAATCACCACCAATCAACAAAACCTTATACTCTTCACAACACTCATTAATTCCACGCAAAAATTCTTTCACCCAATCTTCATAACATTTTTCAGGCAATGAAGCAGCCAAAGTAATGTATTTAGGTCTTCCACCCATCGCAGCAATATCGCTTATATTGACCGCAGCCGTTTTCCAACCCAAATAATAAGGCTGCATTGTTGACAAAAAATGAATACCTTCAACAAGCGCATCAGTCGAGACAAGTAGACCTGAAGCTTCTAAACTAGCCTTTATGTGAGCCGCGTCATCCCCAATATAGGCACTTGCCAGAGGACTAATTGAATTTTTGATTAAGCTAATTAATTTCTTTTCTTTCATAGGCCTATAAACTCAACAAAAAATTCAATATGAGTTCAATCATTAGTTTGAATTCAAAGACTCGATAAATTACTAATTGTCGTTTCAATTTAGCACCGAATCACTTTCAATAATTTGAAAATATTCCGGCTACTTTAGAAGAGGGGATGGGGGTAAGAGATCTTAAGTTTTGCAAAAAGCTTTCAATTCTGAATTGCCAACAATTTCTATATCAAAAGAGGAAAGTAAAAGATTCAAATATTTGGAAATGAATGCTATGTTCTCACCCTCTAACATAGGCTGGAAGAGCTTCATCGAGTATTTGTTCTAATCTGAGCCCTTTTTGATCTTTGTCAGAAATAATTTTTTGCTCCAATGCTTCCCATTTAATATTTATTTGAGAATCATTCCAGAGAATAGTCTTTTCATTTTCAGGATAATAAAACTCCGTACATTTATAAGATACTAAAGCACTTTCACTTAATACTAAAAAACCGTGAGCAAAGCCCTCAGGTATATATAGTTGTTTCTTGTTTTCAGCCGACAAAATAACACTTTCCCATTTACCGAAAGTTGGGGAATCTTTACGAATATCTACCGCAATATCTTGAATTTCTCCTTGCATTACCTGCAGAAGCTTTCCTTGGGGGTTTGGAAATTGAAAATGAAGACCTCTCAAAACTTCTTTCTTAGAATAAGACATATTGTCTTGAACAAAATCAGAAGGAATACCAATTTCTTTATACTTTGCTTGATTCCAAGTTTCTAAGAAAAAACCACGTTCGTCAGAAAATATTTTGGGTTCTATCAGAATCAAATCTGGCAGAACAAAAGTATGAATTGTTAAATTAGGAAAAGGAGAATTGCTCATTTTATTCTGATTTATTTGAAGTAATTGATATTTACCAGCAGCTTTTGAGAAGAGCTTTTATCGTATCAATGAAGCTTAAAACTAATATTGCGATCTATCAAGAATTGATTTTAAATATTTTCCATAATCACTGTTTTTTTGTTTTTCATATTGTGCATTGAGTATTTCTTTGTTTATCCAATTATTTTCAAAAGCTATTTCCTCTAGGCAAGCTACTTTAAGGCCTTGCCTTTCTTCTATAGTTTGAATGAAATTCCCGGCTTGTAATAATGATTCATGGGTTCCAGTATCCAGCCAAGCAATTCCACGCCCCATTAATTCAACCTTGAGTTGTTTCTTCTGCAAATAAAAATTATTGACATCCGTTATTTCTAATTCGCCTCTGGCTGAAGGTTTTATTTGGGAAGCAATTTTTGTAATTTCTTGATCATAAAAATAAAGACCAACAACAGCATAATTTGATTTTGGCTCCTGCGGCTTTTCTTGAATTGAAATCGCTTGCTGATTTTTGTCAAATTCAACTACACCGTATCTTTGGGGCTCTCTTACCCAATAGCCAAATATTGTGGCGCCCGCTGATTGTTTGGCAGCTTTTTTAAGCATTTCTTCCAAGCCCTGACCATAAAACAAATTGTCTCCTAGAACCAAACAAGCTGAATGTCCATTTAGGAAATCTTTTCCAATTACAAATGCTTGCGCAAGTCCTTCAGGCTTTGGTTGAGGCGCATATTCAAGCTTTATGCCATATTGACTTCCATCACCCAATAATCTCTGATATGCAGGTAAATCAGCTGGAGTTGAAATAATCAGAATTTCCCTTATACCAGCCAGCATAAGCGTAGAAAGAGGATAAAAAATCATGGGCTTATCATAAACAGGCAAGAGCTGTTTGCTAACCGCTTGAGTAATCGGATAAAGCCTTGTTCCGCTACCGCCAGCCAGAATAATGCCTTTCATATTTGTTTCTACTTTACTCATAAATTGAATTGTTTTTGCTTTGAGAGGATTTACTAAACTATAAAAGTCATACTTTAATACCGATACGCTCACCATTATATTCACCTGACATAATTCTTTCGAGCCATTCGGAATTTTTTAAATACCAATCTATAGTTTTTTTAAGTCCACTATCCAAAGTCTCTCTTGGCTTCCAATTTAGCTCTTTGCATGCTTTAGTTGAATCAATTGCATATCTTTGATCGTGACCTGGTCTATCAGTAACAAAAGCAATAGCAGTTTCATGAGGTTTTTGATCGTCTCTAGGGCTGATCTGGTCGAGATAAGCACACATTAGTTTTATTAATTCAAGATTTGTTTTCTCATTATTAGAACCAATATTATATGACTCTCCGATTTCCCCTTTTAGAAGCGCATGCAAAATCCCTCGACAATGATCTTCGACATAAATCCAGTCTCTGACATTTTCTCCATTACCATAAATACGAATTGGCTTATTATTCAGCGCATTAAAGAGATTGAGAGGAATAAGCTTTTCTGGAAATTGATAAGGACCATAATTATTGGAGCAATTGGTTATAAGTGTTGGAATACCATATGTGTGATGCCAAGCCCTAACCAAATGATCAGATGCAGCTTTCGAAGCAGAATAAGGCGAATTGGGCTTATATGAAGTATTTTCATCAAAATAACCATTTTCACCTAAACTACCAAAAACCTCATCAGTTGAAACATGCAAAAAACGAAACTTGGCTTTTTCGGAATCATTTAGTGAGTTGTTGAAAAAAAATCGAGTTTGTTCTAAAAGATTAAAAACTCCTAAAATATTTGTTTCAATAAAGCTGGCTGGAGAATCAATTGAGCGATCGACATGTGATTCAGCCGCAAGATTGAGAATAGCTTGAGGTCTGTATTTCTCAAAAATTTGTTTAATTTCTAATTGATTGCAAATATCAACTCTTTCAAACTTGTAACGATTTTTATATTCTGGGTTTTCAGCTATATCTTTTAGTGAATCTAAATTGCCAGCATAAGTCAATTTATCTATGTTAATGATGGTTGCTTGAGTTTCTAAAAGCAAAAGTCTAATTAAATTTGAGCCAATAAAGCCAGCTCCGCCAGTTACTAATATTGTTGAATTGATTTCGTGAAACATAATAAAAAGTCCAATACAATGAGCATCATCATAAAGTCTAACAAATATAGTTACCTCGCAAAATTGAAAAGGTTTTAAATTTACAATCATTAATATGCAAAAACAGAAAATAAAATGTTTGCTAACTGGAGCGACTAGCTTTTCTGGAGCTTATATTGCTGAAGCTCTAATTAAAAATGGTTTGTCAGTTTATATGCCTTTGCGTTTAAACAAAGAAAATTATCAGGGAATAAAAGCTCAGCGTTTAAGGCTTATTGAAGATGCAAGCCTTTCAAATTCTCAATCAGTTACAGAATTCATTGATAACTGCGATATCTCCTCAGAAGAGCTTGTTGAACAAATTGACAAGATTCAACCACATATTTTCATAAATCATGGCGGTTATATCGAGAATTATCGCTCTCCCGATTTTGACTTTCTCAAGCATTTAGAGACAAATTTGAGACATATTCAATTACTTATTCGACAACTTAAGGACAATGATTGCAAGCTTTTTATTCACAGCGGAAGTGCATTTGAACCGGGCGGAGAATATAGCAAATTCGGCATTTCTCCTTATGGCGTAGCAAAAAAAATGGTTTGGGACATGCTGGTTTTTTGGTGTCAGCAAATTGGTTTACCTTGCACAAAAATTGTCATTCCCAATCCATATGGCTCACTTGAAAACGAAGATCGATTGCTTCCAGTTTTTGCTTCTTTAATTAAAAGTGGACAATCAATCACATTAAAAGGTTCAGCAGATATTAGAAATAATATTCGTATTGAAAAATTGGCTGAGTATTATGCAGAAGCTTGTTTAAGAGACCCAAATGAATCACCTGACTGTTTTGTTGAAGAAATTAAACCAGTAGGGAATATTGAGAGTCAATTGGATTTTGTGAAAAGAGCTTTGCAAGAAAAACCTTATGGCATTGATTTAGCCAAAATCGAAAATTCGCTTGTTATTGTGAATTAATTTCTTAGCTTAAGGGAGCTTCTAAGAACTAAGCTTTTTCACCCCCCGGCTTTCGCCAACCCCTGAAAAGGGGCTCTCAAAGAGAGAACTAAAAGCCCCCTCTCAGGGGGT
>DUDU01000105.1 GCA_005110395.1 Candidatus Melainabacteria bacterium
AGAAGTGAAATTACGAGAATTCCATTTATTAACAGTTTTGATATTTACTTGATATTTAGAGGCTAATTGAGTTTTGGAAAATTGAGAAGATTGAATGTCAGAGCGAATATGAATATTAGTTTTTGCATTGTTGTGATAATTTTGCATATGAGTGGATTGGGTTAGGGTTAACATCTAACTTATTCCACTCAAACACCTAGTCTTTACTCTCCAATAAGTTCTGGAGAAACTTTCTTTTTATCCACAACGTTGTGAAACTCTACAAATACTAATACTATTTCAGCTTCTACTTTTAATTTGCAAAGTATTAAATCAAGTTCTAATACTCAGCCAAATATTAATGCTCAGACATCAGTGAATACTAAGTCAATTATTCAGTCAAATCAAGTAGGTCAAAATAAGGCTTCAACTCAGCAAGTTGATAAGTATGCTGAAGCTCTAAAATTATTCAAGCAAGGTATGTTGCAATATAGCTATAAACAATATAGTGAATCTATTCAATCATTGACTCAGGCAATTCAGATTAAGCCAGATTATTTGGAAGCATATATTCTCAAGCAAATTATAGAATATGTTGCTCAAGCAAAAACAAATGAAAACTATGTGCAAACAAGCGCTCAAAAACAAGTTCCAATAGATCAACCATTAATCAGTGAGTACAACTATTAGTGATTAGTTACTTTCTTTTATTAAATTACAGGCATTTTTGACTGGTTTTCAAAACAACGTTCTCTGGCAGATATTTCGGAGTAATGATCTTTATAGTTTCTGGAATCAAACTGTACTGGGAATTTGTTGAATCAGAAAAGACAAGCAGCTACAAAGCCTCTCTGGGACAGAGAAAAGAAAAACATGAAATTTTAAGCTGCACAATTGATGGAAGAAAACGAGTAATAAAGAGGTTGAAAGAACTTTTTCTAAATCTTCCAATAAAGCTTTCCTGATATCACCAATTTGCAATTATTCATAGATATACGACATGGAAAGCAAAGACAGAATGCGATAAAGAATTGTGAAAATCAGTTCAAGAGTTAAAAGCTATACTAAAGGAAGAATTCAGAAAGAAATTAATCAAATTTGAAATTTGAGTCTCTACATTGATTTGAGTAGTATGTTTAAATCTTCCGTGATCCGTTTCTTATTCCGCAAAAAGCTTCTCAATACAAAATGCTATATAAGGCCATCATTCATTTTCAACAACAAAGATACTGTTAGAATCCCATAATAATTTCAAGTCAAATGAGTCAATTAACAGGTTATAAAAAGCTCCTAATCGAGTATGGTAATTCAGATGATTTGCAGTCCTACCATAATGAAATAGATAATTTAATGAACTCTTATGGAATGTCTATAAATCAAGTAAACAATTTTATAAGAGACTGGGACAATCAATACCAACAAAAGCTTAATGAAGATACTCGCTTAATTGAAGTGAGGCGCGAGAAAATACAAAATAATCAACTTGAGGGAATTCTTGCTGCTATATCTAAAAATAATTTTCCCTTGCCTGTAAAGCCCAGTGATAGGAATTCTTCTGCCAAAATGAAAAATCTATATAAGCTTTTGGTAGCGGCTAAAGCAATTGATCCAACAAAAAACAGTTTCAACTTCAATGATCCTACTACTCTTGATAAGCTTGCTCCTTATGTTGCAAGTTTGCAGAGAGCTTACAAAGTTAGACAAACAGGTTATTTTAATCCAGAAACCTTTAATGCAATACAAAACAAAGGATTTTCTCTTAGAGCGCAACCTAATAACAATACTCCTACCGCGAAGCTGAGACCTGAACAAGTTAAATCTATTGCCAGCAAGATTGGCGTAAACAGAAAAATATTCAACAAAGAAGCTTTTGCAATCAGAATAAGTGCAAACAACTCCTCGGATATAATCAGGCTTATTAATTTATATTGGTATAGCATTGATTCACCAAAATTTTTCTCTGGAGGCTTTAGGATATTAACAGAGGTATTTCCTGAAAGCCAAAAAGATAATTCAATAGTATTAAATTCACAGGAGTTATATTTATTACTATTCGATACCGACTTTATAGAACAAAGGGTTAGACCAATTCACAATTTAGTTTCTCGGGAGCAAAGGGGCAATTAAGTAAAAAGAATTTAAACAAGAAGCTTTTAGATTATGCAAAGTAAAAGACGCTAATAAAGTGGAAATAACAAGAAAGTGAGGAGTTGAATACAAAACCCTTTGTAATTTGATTTATGCTTCAGGCAATAATTTACCAGCGGAAGAAAAGGTAGAAGTGAAAATCCTGAAAAAGGAAAACAAAATCCTAAAAAAGCAAGTGCAAATGAAGCTAAGCACGCCAGGCAAAGTATGAGTTTATAAGGCTGGTTGTATTTGGCAGTCGTTAGTGAGAGGATGACAACTGGTTTGGTTGAAAAGGTTCTTCTTAACGCCTATTGGAAGAGAAAACCTGATCTTTCATTCGGATAGAGGCTCTCAGTATGCGTGTTGCAGAGAGTTTTTTCGGCAAATTAAAAGTTGAATTTGTTAATCTTCAAATATGAGGATTTTATAAAAGGCTTGAGTTTATAACCTTAAATGATTATATTTACAAACTAGTAAATAGCCTTCAAAGCCTTTTAATGAAAAAACTAATTATTCAATTCGCACTCACTTTTATATTTTGCTTATCTTCTTTTGTATGTGCTGAAGAGGTGGCAGAAGTTCCAGAAGTAAATAAAGAACAAACTCAAGAACAATCACAATTAGACCGCAGGGTTTATGTTGGGGTTTATTTATCCGATGTTTCGGGGTTTGATATAAAAGAAGGACGTTTTAAAGCTGACTTGCAAGTTTGGTGTAAATGGCTTGGTACAAAGGAAACTCCTCCGATTATTTTTGCAAATGGTGAAATTGAAGAACAAAATATTGTTTCTCAAGAAGATGAAGGTGCTTGGCATAGTATTAGATGGCGTGTTCAGGGTACTTTCCGTGGTACTTTTCCTTTACATAAATTTCCTTTTGATCAACAAAAATTAAAAGTAGAAATTGATTTACCTAAAGAACAAGGGCAATTACTTCCAGACTTGGCTGGAAGCGGAATGGCAAAACAATTCTCGATTACTGGTTGGGAGTATGAACCTTATTTTAAAGCTGAAAAAACTCCCAGACAATATTATTCTGACTTCGGTTCTATTCAAAAAGAAGGTGATCCACTTAAAGTTAATTCCGCCGCTTTTGTTCTTAGCCTTCACAGACCGATAGCCGCTTATTTTTTAAAGTTTGGCTTACCTTTGTTAATTATTGTTTTAACTGCTTTAATTTCATTTTTTCTTCCTTTAGCGGAGATTGAAGCAAAAATTGGAATGATTATTACAGCCTTACTTTCCTCAATTGCACTTAGTTTTTCACAGGCAGAATCTTTACCTGATGTACCTTACCCAGTCGTTGCAGACAAACTATTTGTAGGTTCGTATGTAGTAATTTTGGTTGCATTGCTAACAACAGTTTTAATTTCAATTTTTGATTCTAAAGATAAAGAACATAAAGCCCTGAAGGTTAATAGGTACTCTATTATTGGCTTGTCAATAGTAATGCTAATTGGTTTAGTTTATACGGGTATTTCAGCTCTTCCAGAGAAGGATAAAGCAAAAGACTTTACAACCCAAGCTTTATATCCAATTCATAAATCTAGTCGAAATGAACTTGTTTACGGAACAATGCTTTTAAACAGTTTAAATAGCTCTGGAATTCTTTATGGATTGCTTAGTAGAGGACTTTATTACAATGTTAAAGGTGGCAAAGCCGTAACCCATCTTATTCAAGAAATACCTAGTGTAACAAATGAAAATGTGCGTTTTTTACCTAATGGTGGAATGGTTGTACGCTGGCGTTTAAAGCCAAACTTGAAATGGGGTGATGGCTCACCAATTACAGCCGATGACTTTGTTTTTTCAGTTGAAACAAAATTTGAAGATCAATTATCTGAAAATAAAAAAAATCAAACACATGAACATGAAAACTTGATTACTGAAATTAAAAAAATAGATAATTTAACAGTTGAAATTAGCTATTCACAAAGGCTTTCAATGAATTTAAGTTCATTTTATATATATCCTAAAAAACCTTTAGAAAAAGTATTTAAAGAAAAAGGAAGTGAAGGTATTAAAGAGTTACTTAAAACAAATCCACCACCATTAGATGGCCCTTATATTATTGATAAGTATGTTCTCGGGAAATATGTCCTCTTGAAGCAAAATCCTCATTTTGCAGGTATAAAACCAAATATTGAAAGAATTAAAATACTTGCAGTGGAAAAATGGACTGACTCTGTAGAAAAGGGAGAAGCCCAATTAACTACAAACGTAAGTACTATAACTGCTACAAAACTATTAAATAATCCTAAAACCAAAATCCAAAGCGAGCCTGCGTCCAACTTTTACTTTATAAAACCTGATGTTACAAAAGCTCCCTTTAATAATTTATTTGTAAGGCAGGCAATTGCGCATGCCATTAATAAAAAGAAATTAATTGAAATTCTCTTTTTGCCTTTAGAGAAAGCAGAAGCAGCGGATAGTTACTTACCTGCAGACTCTGAGTTTTATCCGAAAGATATAAAACAATATGAATATAATCCCGCTAAAGCACTGCAGTTAATTCGTCAGAGCGGAATTAAGTTACCAATTGAAGTGAATTTGTATGCAGCTGAATTCAGAGAAGAATTTCCTGAATATAATGCAATTGAGACTATTAAAACCGACCTAGAAAAGATTGGCTTTAAACTCAATTTAGTCTCTACAAAAGGTAAAACAAGTAATACGTTTAAAGATGGTCTACATGGAGGCTTACACTTTACCGCCAAACTTAACGACTTTTCCTCATTAAGTTACTGGAATATTGCAAGAAACAAAGCAAGATTATTTAATGAAGAGCTCCCACAGTATTTGTATGACCAATCTATGGTCGAATTAAATAGTAAAATTCGTCGAACCTTCTTTGTTGAAAGAAAAAAACTTTTGACTCAGCGCTTTCAAAGAGAATGGGCTGAAAAATTACCAGTAATACCACTAGTTCGTGGTGGAGAAATAAGTTCAGTTGATCCAAATTTAAAAGGCTGGGATCCTGCTGGCTCTATTGTCTCTAATAGCGATAGTGGAGAAGCAAGTAATTGGTGGAATGTTGAATACTTGTATTTTGACAAATAAAAAGGGAGTGTTGAATAAACTGTGTCAATTCTAAAATAGTAAAGAAAGCTATACCAAAGAAAGAATCCAGAGAGAAATTAATCAAATTGGAAATTTAAGTCTCTATATTGATTTGAGTAGTATGTTTAAATCTTCCGTGATCCGTTTCTTATTCCGCAAAAAACTTCTCAATATAAAATGCTATATAAGGCCATAATTCATTTTCAACAACAAAGATACTGTTAGAATCCCATAATAATCTCAATAAATGAATCAATCTAAATCAATCAATCTAAATCAATATAAAAAAGCTTCTATTATTGGGTTTTATATAGTTGCTCAATATCTGCATTATCAAATAATGGCAAAATCTTATACTGAAAAAATTGGGTATGTATTCTAGATACTGCAAAGTTCTATATCTGCTGGAAGTACCTTGTAGAAGCGTATTTTGTAAAAAAATAAATCTGATTTGATACTGCTAATTCAAAAAACTATTTCTTATCAACTAAATCTAATCCAAAACATCAAAATTATTAATAAAAGAAACTCTCATATTTGCTTCTCATTCAATTTGATCTTTATTTTGTTTTGACTTTTGCTTCATTGGTTATCTTCACAATTATTTAAGCTTAATTTGAATTGACCAAACAATATATACGCATTAGAATGTTTGACTGCAAATTATAAAGACAAAGCAAGATTCAGATTTCTACCTAGATTCAACATGACTATTAAAGTACCAGTATCTATTCTTAAAGACCCAACTCTTCATGTTCTAACAAAAAATCTGACCATGATCCGAAAAAGGGGACAAATTGAACGCAGAACAAGTCAATAGTAAAAAGGAGTTCAATTAATGTCCAAATACGAAAAAGAATTCAAAGAAGAAGCAGTTAGATTATGCAAGGTAAAAGACGCTAATAAAGCGGAAATAGCAAGGAAACTAGGAGTTGAATACAAAACCTTATGCAATTGGGTTTACGCTTCAGAAAACGATTTACCAGCTGAAGAAAAAGCTGAAATGAAGCGGCTGAAAAAGGAAAATGCTCGCTT
>DUDU01000106.1 GCA_005110395.1 Candidatus Melainabacteria bacterium
TGTTACGATAATGCCGTTGCAGAGAGCTTTTTCGGCAAATTAAAAACCGAGTTTGTTAATCACGAAAAATTTATTTCAAGAAAGGAGGCTAAATCGGGTATATTTCAATACATAGAGATTTACTTTAATCGGGAAAGAAAGCATTCAACCTTGAATTATCTGTCCCCTCTTCAATTCGAAGAGTATCACTATATCTCTAAAAAGTTTGTCTCCTAAATCGGATCAACATCAGATTTCGAATACGGAATTTGTCAAAAAGTATATTGAGAATTTCATTAATAATATAAAAGACTATGCTCCTAAACATAAAACCTAGTAAAAAGAATATATATCCCGTTAAAGGAATTTTAATTAAGAGTAAAAACGTCCAAGAATGGATAAGTGAAATTCAACTAATGGGATTGTCTTTGAATTCATCAGAGATTTTCCCAATTCCTGATCAAGAGGTTAATAGTATATGGGGTTGTTTAGTAACTTTCCAAGAAGATTGTAAGCCAAAAGATATTCGAAAAAATTCTTATTGTCAATGCATTCAAAATCGTATCTTTATACCTGAATATACCTTTCTATATCCTCACATTTCAACTGAAGAAATCAATAGTTTATTTAAATCCAATCTATTCATTTTGCATTCAGATTCTGGACTTGTTGAGTTGCAGGAAATTATTAATTGGAGTGATTTAATTTGTATACCTGAATACACAACAATTCAAATTACGAGTCCTGCTGATAGCACCAGGATACCAGCTGTTATAAAGAGTTTTCAAATTTCTCCAATTTCTCCAGATGAAGTTATAAAACAATTGGAAGAAAGTAGTTTCCCAGAAAGAAAAAACTTAGAACATAAACCTTTAAGTATTTCTGAAAAAATCAAATTACAAACACTAAGACTACTATTTCAAAGGAAGAAGATTGACAATAATAGCCACTCTGACAAAAAACCTGAATCTACTATTCTTTTAGAAAAACTCCAAAACTGTCTAAGTTTTTACCCTGAACAAAATAATTTGATTGAGAATTTAAAGAATGATTTTGCTGATTTAGAAGAAAGGAATCAAAATCAATTAGATAAGTTAATGAATTTATTTCATGATAATCCTGAAGAAGCTCTCAAGTATGCTATTCCTCTCGATACAGAGAACACATCAAGAGGTGGTAAAAAGCATTTACTTGATTTATCCGTACGATGGTCAAATTTTTCTTTATTTAACCGCCATTCCAATTTGCACAATTCTAGTGACGGCTCATATTTGCTTCCAGATAACGCCTTCATACAGCTACAGGCTCAATATATTAAAACCGCCAATGAGTTGGTGAAAAATAAAAAGTATCAGAAAGCAGCTTTTGTTTATTTGAAATTATTGAAGAACTTTTATATGGCTGCAAGAACCTTGGAAGATGGTGAATTTTATTCTGAGGCTGCAGCTATTTATATGAAATATTTGAATAATAAAGTTAAGGCAGCTTTCTGTTATGAAAAAGCTAATATGCTCCAGCAAGCAATTGATCTATATATAGAGTTAAATGAAAATGAGAAAATTGCTGATCTATATTTGTTATTAAATAATCACGCATTTGCAAAAAAATATTATACGAAAGTAATAAACGATTATTTGTCAAAAGATCAATTCTTAAAAGCTTCAATCATTTTAAAGAATAAGCTCAGTGATTATGTAGGTGCACAAAATGTACTTATGAGAGGTTGGGAAGAAAATAAAGATAGCTTTAACTGTTTGAACAATTATTTTGCAAATATTCAAAATGTTGATGAATTGCAAAAAGAAATTCAAAATGTTTATGAAAATAGAACCAATGCCGATAAAAAAGAGGCTTTTCTACAAGTTCTAAAACATGAGCATAAAAAGAATTCAAAACTTGCGAATATTGTAAAGTCCATTGCTTATGAAATAATTGCTCAGCAACTGTTGAAGAATCCTTCAATCGTCTCAGACTTAAAAGCGTTTAACGGAAATGACAATTTATTGATTAGGGATATTATGCGATTTAAACAAAAAAACAAAATCAAACTTCAATTTTAATAATGATTTATTTCTTAAAAAGCTTTAGGAATTTGGCTTAGTAATATCTACAAAAATGACTATTACTAAGCATGTATTTTTCTAAGTAATCTTTCAATGCTTTAAATTGATGAATACTGTGTTCTAGTAAATCCATCATCTTTATTGTCATCGACTGTATTTTGATAAGAATCGACTCCATCCTTGAAAGCCAAGTCTTGATTTAAAATTGAATTCACTGAAATAAGTCCTATGGCTCTTAGCAAGTCAACTTGAGCTTGATTGTATTGAATTGTTGCTCTGACTTTATTGACCAAGGCATTAACATAGTTTCTCTGAGTATCAATTAAATCAATATTGGTACCAACACCATTTTGTAGTCTAATTCTGGCAAGTTTAATACCCTCAGTTGATGCACCCAATTGTTTCTCCGCTGATTTTATTTGTTTTTCGGCTGATTGGCTTCTAAGAAAAGCATCTCTGACTTGTCCATCTACTTGTAATTTTTCATTGGCAATTTCCAGCGATGCTTGTCTGGACTCAGCTCGTTTTTGATTTATTGAAGAAATTTGATTAAGTCCTAGTCCAACCAAAACAGGCCAATCAACACTTACCGTAGCCGTTCTCAAATCATCAATTCTGCCTGGATCAAGCGATTGTGTTGCACTTCTCGCAAAACTGGTGGTTCCGATGGAGGCGCTCACGCTTGGCGCAAAACCCATGGCCGCTTCAGCAATTCTGGATTTAGAAGCTTTATAAGACAAATATCTACGACTAATATCTGGTCTATTTGACATTGCAAAATCAACAAGTTCATCAATTGCATAATTATCACTAACAAGTGTCTTTTTGTAGATCTGACTGTCTTCAAGCCTAATATCAGTACCTAGAGGCATATTCAACAAAGTCAAAAGTTGAATTTCCGAAATTCTGGTTGTAGCTTGCTGGGCTTCCAGCGCCAATTCATTCTCGGCCATTTGTTCAGTAGCCTGAAGAACTGAGAATCTGGTTCCAACTCCAGCTTGTTCCAGTTTTTCATTCAATGCTAATTGTACTTTGGCCTGACGCACAGCTTCAATTCTTACGGCCAATTCACCACGCGCTCTCATAACTTCATAATATTGATTGGTGGTTTGCTTCATCAATTCCTGCAAATTAGTACCACTGAATTGTGAATTTGCCATCCAGTCATAATAAGCACCCAAGGTACCAAATATTTCAGCTGGAGCAATATTGTATCTGAGGCCAACCTGGGTACGGTGGGTAGTACCTGCAACCGAGAACGCCAATCCACGAGACTGATCTTGCATTGTGTAATTAGCAAAAATATCTGGCAATAATCCAGAACCTACATTCCAAAAACGCCATTTATCTCTGATAACGGTTTCATCAATTATTCTCTGAGGTAAATTTGATTGAAGCGCAATTAATAAAGATTTTTCTATATTTAAATCCAGTACTTCATCACGATTCACATCTAATTCAATTGGATCAAGAATGTCGCTGAAGCGCTCACTGGTAGGGATATCTAGAGGTAAAGCTTTTTCTAAATCTCTGCCGCTTGGATCATCCGCCCCATTGAGAAAATCATTTTTAGGTGGTGGTGAATTTGGATCATTTAAAGATTTGAGAATTTCAAATGGGTCTACAGATGGAGCTCTTTTTTGCGATTGAATAAGTAAGTCAATTTGAGGATCATCAACAATTGGGCTTGTAATTACTGCATTTGAATTGGGGGTATTTGTATAAGCAGTGCTAGTTTCTTGCGCTAATTGAGTATTAGTTTGAGAATAAAATTGAGGCTTTGTTTTGTACTGAGCTTTAGGCTGAATTGAAGATAGAGGTTGAGTCGTAGCCGAAGTTGAAGAACTTAATGTGGGTTTGAATACTGCTTTGGGGTTGCTAGCGTCAAAATCTTCCCAAATGCTACTTAATTGTTGACTATCTGTTTCGTCTGCACTGGCAGGTAATTCAAATGGAATCAAACTATTCAAAGCAAAAGTGCTGAATAGCAAGCTTGTAAGCGAAAGTAAGCCAAGATTTTTACTTAAATTCTTATTTGTATTCTTTGAAAGCTTCACTTGATTGAGTTTAGAAATATTGTTTTGATTAATAATTGCCACAGCTTGCTGACTTGATTTTGTTTTACTTAAAGATTGGCTAAATATTTTCTTATTGTTGAAAAAGTTCATCATTAAATTAAGAAGCTAAATTGGTGAAATTTGTTCTTACTTTTGTTATGAAATTTAATTCACATACAAAATTCAAAACCAAAAGAGTTGTTCATTTAATATGCACAAAATCGGCAAAACCCTAAACATCTTTTTTTATTAACCAAATTCTTTAAGGCTTATTTGCTGAATTGCTAGAATCTAATGAATCATTTGCAGCTAATGAATCTAAAAACCGAAGCAGAAAAATTTATGATGAATTCAGAAACACTTACTACAAAAAAAGCTCTTGAAAAGTCACAAAAGCGTGATGACTTAATCAATTCTGAAATTCTTTCCAAAATCCAAAGCATTTATTCTCTGCCAGTTCCTGATTTAATTTTTCAAGCTCAGTCAATCCATCGTGAATATCATGATCCCAATCGAGTTCAATTTTGTACTTTGAGCAGCATTAAAACTGGAGCTTGTCCTGAAGATTGTCATTATTGCCCGCAAAGCGCTAGATACAAAACGGACATAGAGGTTCACAGTTTGCTTAGCAAAGAAGTTGTTATAGAACAAGCCAAAGAAGCCAAGTCACAAGGTTCTACACGTTTTTGTATGGGAGCTTCTTGGCGCGATTTGCCTGAAGGTAAGGATTTCGATAGCGTGGTGGAATTAATTCAATCAGTCAAATCTTTGGATCTGGAAGTTTGCTGCACACTCGGAATGGTGAACAAAGATCAAGCGCAAAAGTTAGCCGAAGCTGGTTTGCATACTTACAATCACAATATTGATACTAGTCCCGAGTTTTATTCAGAAATCATTTCGACTCGTACCTATGATGAGCGAATTGAAACTTTACAGAATATTCACCAAGCAGGGATCAAAATGTGTAGCGGTGGAATAGTTGGAATGGGTGAGTCCAGCGAAGATCGTCAGAGATTTTTGGCAGTTTTAGCTTCCATGAATCCATATCCAGATTCAGTGCCGATTAATGCGCTGGTTCCCGTTGAAGGAACACCACTAGAAAAGCAGCAAATCATTGATCCATTAGAATTAGTCAGAATGGTTGCAACTGCCCGTATTGTGATGCCAAAAGCTATGATTAGGCTATCAGCTGGAAGGCGCTCGCTGAGTGATGAAGCACAAGCTTTTTGTTTTGTGGCTGGCGCCAATTCGATTCATACTGGAGAAAAACTCCTGACAACTCCTAATGCGGGAATTAATCGAGATCATGAATTAATGAATAAACTCGGCATGCAAACTTTGGAAAAAGCCAGATTGTAGAAATTTAATTTTACAGTTCCAGTTTTAAAGTTTAAGATTTTGCAGAAATGGATTTTAGATAAAGAGTATCAGGGCAAAAATCTTGTCCATTTGGCCATTCAACTGTGCCATTGCGAGATACTACCGAATTGAAATAAGAAATATTTTGCAACTCTGTGAAATATCCTTTGTTTAGGTACAAAGAAGTGTCAAATATTTTTTCTTCTCCATTATTGAATGTTAAAAGGAGTTTCCACTCAGGTAATGCTTTTACGGATTGTACTCTGATAAACACCATTTTTACCTCAAGGGATCAATTTTAAATATTGGCTGCCCTCTAGATGCCAAGTCCCAATCGGCCATTAAGTCTTCTTTGTGAATTTCAATCCAAGCTTTTACCAAATGGATTTTGTTCTTCGGTAAATTTCCATCAATCATTTCAGCTGTCTCTATTTCAAATACAGCTTCATTTTCTTGATATTTGGCATGTATGTGAGGAGTATTGTGTTTTCCACTATCAAAGAAATAGAGAGTAATTACAATTCCAAAAAATATGCTGATCGTAGGCATAGAGATTAATTTGCAAGTAATAGCTGTGAAATAATATTAAAACATTTTTGGGTTTGAGAAGACCAAGTCTTCCGTCAAATCAAATACAGATCACAAGCGGCTAAGTTAAATTGGCTTAATGTTTCATTAAAAAGCCTTAATTAGGAGACTTGTAGATTTGTGAAAAGTAATGTTTTTCTGAATTGTCTTTCACCGGTCAATTTTAAATCTCACTCTTATTGCCTATAACAAGGTGGTTCATTATGCCTACAATAACGCTAACGCCAGATTCATTCAAAGAAATCAGTGAATTAAAAATTGCAAATAACGGCAACTTTTCCAAAAAGACTTTGACAAATAATGATGAGGGATTAAGTGAAACCGATGAAATCCTTCCACTGGCTGGCGGGAATGTAATACAAACTAAAGATGGTAAAGATACGGTTGTTGGCAAAGTTGAAGTCGATCCAAACAATAAAGATCAATTTGTATTTAAAGCTAATGATCCTAAACTTACAGGTGAAGTGAAATTTGATTATGGAGTAAAACAAGCTAGCGGATCTATGCCACCGACAAAAGCAACAGTGGAAATAGAAATAGTGTCAGAAGAAGAAGCTGCCAAGAGAAAAAAAGAAGCGCAAATAATAGCTGACGAGAAGAAAGCCGAAGCCACAGGACTAGCAAATACAACTTTCAATTCTCCAGAAGAAGCAAATACTTTAATTAATACTGTCTTTAATACAACTTTCAATTCACAAGATCAAAATAGTTATTCTTCTAAGATCAAAACTAATGCTTCCCAAGTCACTAATAATCCAAGTACAGTAGATTCAGAAGTCACAAAGCTTAATGAAACAAAATCTAAAATCCCCCATGAATGGAAATCATATGCAAACTCCCTTAACCGAATCTCATCAGGTGGTGATCCCAAAGATGCGTTAGCACAATATCAATTTGCTTTTCTGGCAATTGAATCTATTCAAAAACCTAGTACTGATAAACAGAAGGCTAAAGCTCAGGCCGTTATGCTACACGCATTGTTGAAATCTGCAAGTAATTTGGATCCTAAAGCTAAATTTATTATTCTTTCTCAAGCTCTTATATTCTCGAAATATCACAAGTTAATGCCAGCGGAACTTGATAATCCTGTTGACGGAATGGGACTTGACACTTTGATGAGTAACTCAAAGGTCAATTTTGGTTATATTAATCCAATCTCAACGGCTGGAGCTATAACGGGAACAGTTAGTTTAGCTGGTTCTCTTGCGGGTCTTACTGGTAAGTGGCAAGGCTTTACAGCTCTAAACGATAAGCTCGTTCCATCATGGAGAAGTGCAGAAGCAATAAAAAGTACAGCAGCAGCAGCCACAGAAGCAACTAAAGCAGCAAGGATAGCTTCACTATCAGGATTAAGTGATGAAATGAGCCAGACAACTGCAGCTCTAAAACAAGCAGAAGCAGCATTAAAAGCTGCCACAGGGAATGATGTACAAACGGCAAGAGAATCATTCAATAAGGCCAAAGAAGCCGCTGAATTAGCAAAAAAAGCTTTTGATAAAGAATATGGCAACTCACTTTTGAATGCAACTGGTGATTTAATAGGTGGTACTGCAAAAGCTGCAAAAAATCCAAATGTGCAAAATTCTGGCAACCTAATAGGTAAAGGGGGAAGCGCATTTGTGAGTGGCTTTATGGGAGAAAAAAGCCTTGTAAAATTGTATGAGATTCAGGATGAAAGTTTACTTTCGTGGGGAACAGGTGGAGATTTACTGGCCGCTGTTGGGACTGGTGCGGGAGTTGGAACTTTATTCGGAGGCCCAGTAGGTACGCTTATTGGGGGTGGTATTGGTCTGTTGAAATTTGGATTTGATTCTTGGCAAAAAGGAAAGATATTCAATCCAAGAGACAAATTTCTAGATCAATACGACAACACAGTGATGAAGTTAGCAGAATTTGCTGGATCTGATTATTCGGCATTAACTGATTACACACCAAGCTCAAGCTATGTAGCATCATCGCCCCCAGCCCAAACACAACAGGCACAAAAAGAAGATCAAACTAAAATAGCATCAGGCAATCCATCACCTTTTGCTTGCGCTTAAAATCAACATTAAGAGAATCATCCAATTCAGCCTAAACCAAAGCCATATTTGCCGAAATATGAGAAATATCAGTTAAGGCTTTATCAATTGATTTTTGGATCTTTTGCAACTCACGCTCTGGATTAACCCACCAATCGCGCGACCAAACTCTATGAATATGCCAACCATAATTTTCCAGTACTTCTTGTCTGAGTCTGTCTCTATCTCTTGCAGTTTTTGCGGAATTATACATTTCTCCGTCGCACTCAATTCCCAGCACAAAACTACCAACTGAATTAGGCCTGAGAATACCTAAACCAACTTTGTATTCCGAGCAGCCAATATCAGAACGTACAGCATAACCTCTCATGCGGAGCGCAGTATGAATTTGCTGCTCAATTAGCATTTTGTCTTTATCGCTTTGTTTTTTCTCTTGCTCATCAATCAAATCAGATTCCACATAACGTAAATAATCACGTAAGAAATTCAGACCTTTGCTGTGCTCCTCTGTAACCTTGAGATCAAAATGATGAAATGAACAGAAAACATACATTTGTTCTTTCGCCCGAGTAACTGCCACATTGAGCCTGCGATGACCAACTTCTTTTTGATTGATTGGCCCAAAGTTTTGATAGATTTTCCCGCTAGCATCTTTGCCATAGCCAATACTCAAAATAATTATGTCGCGTTCATCTCCTTGAACCGTTTCTAGATTCTTGATGAAAAGCCTCTGATCGCTAGGCAGATTTTCATTGAAATATTCTTCTAACTGAGGATTTTCAATACGGAGTTTATTGATTTCTTCTTCAATGCATTCGGTTTGAGCAGCCCCTAGAGCAATAATTCCTATTGATTTTCTTTCACCTAAACCATCTTTTTGATCTCGCAAAAGTTTAATGACTTGCTCGGCTACTCCTTTAGCTTCATTCGGATTAGTTTTGGTTTTCCCACGGTCAAAGAAACCATTTTCAACATAAACAAATTTGACTGGTTTTTGCGCAAGCTGATTAGCCGCAGGAAAAGTAATCAAATCACCATTGTAGATTTTTTGATTTGAAGCATGAATGAGTTCTTCGTATTTGCTACGATAATGCCAAAGCAGTCTGAGTGGTCGTCTCTGTTTGAGAATTACTGAGGACAAATTAAGAATGCTCTCAAATTCAGGATTTTCATCATCTTCATCTTCGTCAGCATTATCTCCGCCTGGATTAGACAATTTACCAAAACTAGTTGGTGGCATTTGTTCTGGATCACCAGCCACAATCACTTGCTTTGCGCGGAAAATCGAACAAATTGCATCTTCTGGAAATATCTGAGATGCCTCATCAAAAATCACCGTATCAAAAATCATTGGACTATCGCTTGATTCCAGCTCAATAAATTGTGAAACCGAAAGCGGACTCATCATCCAGCAAGGATGAACTTCTAATATCAATTTGCGCAAATCCTTTATGATGCGTCGAATCGACTTACGAGGTCTTTTTTGACCAGCCATTGTTCTTAGGCTTTTGAGCTGAGCTGGCGGCAATTTCTTTTGCGAGAAGTCGGCCTGAATATTTTGAAAAACCCGCTCACGATTTAGAACTTGGAATTGCTTTTTATCTAATTCTTTAAAGCTATTCACCAAATCATTATGATCTTCACCTCTGAAAGCTCTAAGACGTGGATTCTCTAATTCAACTTGGTCAATCCATAAGGTATAAAATCTTTTTTCAAAAGCACCTTGTAATTTTTTTGCAGCAACTTTTTTATTAACCGCTTTCTCGAAGAAATCACCCAATTCTTCACCCGCAAAGCTATCTCGGAGCATGCAAAAATCAATCCATTCATCTAGTGAGGATTGCTGGTTACTTTCAGTTGATTCTTGGGGGCCTTTTAGATCTTCATGAAAACGAGGTTGCGGTTGTTGAAGAGAACTAAGAGTCTGCAAAAACTTAAGTATTTCCCTGTCTTTCCAATTTTCAAAAGTGCAAATACTTGCTAATTGTTCAAAGCTCTCATTTAAAGATTGTTTGGCTTGAACTGCCTGCTCCAGCGAAGATTTCAATTCACGCATTTTGCTGAGATGTATAAGGCAATCCTGCATTTTTTTATTCAAATCAAATTGAAAAGAGAACAATTCAGTTAACCATTTACAATCCTCACTTGAATTGACTGGAATTTCATTTAATTGATCTTGAGCCGTTTCTTTGATTCTCTGATCAGGTTGATTCTCATGTTTTTCAGATAAATCCAATTCATTTTTTTCAGAGCGAGATACATCTTGAAATTGTTCAGTTGTCAAAGGAAGCTCTGCACTCCCACTTGAAAGGGGGTTGGGAGGTAATACTAATGAGACTGGCGACGGATTTCTAGATACGCCCTGTTTTTCTTCATTTCTTAAATTGTTATAAAGGTCTATAAATTCCTGTCCCAGAGCATCAACTTGTTTCTTTGTATTCAAAAGCAATTTGTACTTATTTAAATCACTTTCAATTTGATTAAGAATTTCCGAAACTTCTGCTTGCACTGGGATTGAAGGATATAACCCAACTTGAGAGGTATAAGAACTTAAATAGAAAGATTCGCGTAATAAATTGTTAAATTTTTCATACTCAATTGAGTTGGTGAAATCAATTTTTTGTAGTGATTGATGAGACAAAGAAGCTGAGTTCTGCACTTCCTCTTTCAAGGGGGTTGGGGGGTGAATCATTTCACGGTATTGGCTTATTTCCTGCAATCTCTGATCAATAAAGTCAGTAGAGCATCCCTCAAGCGAATATTTCAACACTTCATCTTTTAATGCGGAATATTCTTGATGAACAACTTTATTGGCTGAGAGCTTATCCAAAAGGGCTTGCCAATTATCTTGTTTGAGTAAATCTCCAATTCCCTTGGATGCATTGACCAAATGACGCAGAAATGCTTCTTTGTTTTCAAATTCGGCAATTGTTTTTGGAATTGAATAGCCGAGCAAGGAAAATAATTTATTGAATTTATTGCGGCAAACTTCAAACTGAGAGGCAATTTGAATAAAAGAGGTTTTGAGCTTTTCTTTTTGAGTAAGTGATAAATGCTGACTAATACTCAATCCCTGCCATGGATGTCCCTGCTCAGAACTATACATTTCGGCTTGCACTGCTAGCTTTTGAATTAGCCTGGTTGTTTTATCCCACTTCAAATCATCAAAGCCGAAAATATTATCAATTAGAAATTGTAATTCTGGATAATCTTTGAGCCTAGAAGCAGCGGCATAAGCTTGATATGGTTTGATTTGCAATTCACCAAAACTTGTATGCAGAAGTTTCGCATATTCATTGAGCTCTTTTCTTCTTTCATCTAGCTTACGGAAATGAGGGGTGTACTGATTATTTTCAGCTTTAACAACTTGAATTTCAGCTTCAGTATCAATGTCTTTCTTAGCCTCAGAAATAACTTCTGCACCAGTTTCGGTATTCAAATCAACACTGAGTTTCTCAAAGCATTCATTTAACCTTTTGAGAAAACCAACTTTGTCTTTTTTCTTTGTATCGTGCAAAACCAAACAAAAATTATCTAAACCACAACTGCTCAACCTGTCGCGCACAACATTTAGAGCCGCTTTCTTTTCACTAACAAATAAAATCTTTTTGCCTTGGCTCAACAATTCGGCAATAATATTTGTAATTGTTTGTGATTTCCCAGTTCCAGGTGGGCCATCGAGTACAAAGCTAATATTTTGTTTGGCGGCCTGAATAGCATCCAACTGAGAAGAATCAGCATCCAATACGCAGAAATTATCTTTTGCACCAAAGTAATTATTTGTATTTTCTTTGGTACTAATATTTTGTTTAGCTTCGGCTTCTGCAGCGCCTACAAAATCAGCTTGTTCTAGCAGCTCTCTCTGGCTGAGCCTGGAAATAAATGGATGTTTGAGCATTTTATGCCCGAGATTTTCCATTTCCTTGAACAAAACTAATTTCTGAAAATTGAAAATCGAAATAGCTTTGCGTTTATTAATTTGCCAGCTTGAATAGGCTGATTGAGTGAGTAATTCCTGAAATCCTGCTAAATATTGATCAAGATCTTCAAGCGATATTTTGTCTTCTTCAAGCTTCTCGGGAATAAAGTCAAGGCTAATACCAAAACTTTGTTTGAGAAACATACGCAAAGCTGGATTGAAAGCGATTTCTTCTTCCTCACCAAAAACCAAATTGTATTTAGGAGCAAGTCCGCTTGTTCGGTCGATATAGAGCGGTATCAAGAACAAAGGCGAATAATTGCTTTTTTCATTATAGTCAGACTCTTTCCATTCAAGGAAACCATAAGCCAAATAAAGAATATTAGCCCCTAAATCTTGCTTGGCAATTCGGTCTCTGGAACGTAATCTTTCCAATAATTTATTGCGTTTATAAAAAGGATCAAAGCCCGCATTTGAAACGAAATTATTGTTTTGTGATGCATCAGATAAATTCTCTACACTATCAATAGAAAGCTTATTTACAGAAAATTCTTTATCCTCTTCAGGTGAGCTAAGCTCTTGATCTATTTCTAACTTTGGAAACAACTCTTCGTCTGAATTTGTATTAGTTAAACCTTCGGATGATTCATCTGTAGAATGAGAAAGATTTGCATTGCCTTCATAGTTCCCGCTTTCAAGTGCGTCGCCAGACGGGAGCTGCAGCTCATTCAAAGTGGAGGGTAACACAAATGAAGCTGGTGAGGGATTTCCAGATGCGCCCACTAAATCATTAGCTTGTTTGTCTGAAAGGCCATCCAAATGGGTTTTAATTATTGAATCACTAATTGAATTATTGAGCCGAATCATTTTGCCATCTAGCAAATCATCTAATAATTCATCGGCAAATTCTGTAAGCTCTAAATGGCTTTTGCCAAAGAATTTAAAGTACAAAAGAGAATTTTTCTTTGAGAAATCAATTAGCTTTTGCTTCCAGTGGTCAATCATGAATATCTTGAATCTTGTATTTTTTGAATTTTGCGAACTTATTTATTCATCTTACGCAAATGGCATGACTTTATTTAGTTTCCGAAACAATCCTGAAATAAATCCAGGACGGAATGAGGAGAAAAAATAAATTTTGTCATACTGAACTTGTCCCAGGAACTGTTTATTAATTCACGTTACGCAAAAATCATTTCCTCTTTACTGGGATTAACTCGCTCCGCCCTTCGGGCACCTCTCTCTCAACACAGAAAGGGAAAACACAATTTTTGGCTCTCCTCTCGCTTTAGGAGAGGGGTTGGGGGGGGGAGAGGGCATTCAAATTTTGCGTAAGGTGAGTTATTAAAAAAGACAGTTGTTTTTGCGCAAGGTAAATTATTTATTCCGTCTAAAAAATATGACGGAAGCTAACTCAATTTGGTTCAATTCTGAGATTTGATTAAGTTTTCTGAAAACTCTCTATTAACAATAAAATCAATTGAACTCAAATATTAAAATGCCATCCTCGAGCAAAGTGAACTGACCAATTCATAATTTCTCTTGCAGGGTTGGTGCCATCTAATTTGGCTATTTCTTCTAATCCAGTAGGACTTGTAATATTTATTTCGGTCAATTTATTCCCGATTACATCCAAACCAACTATGATGAGGCCCAACTCCAAAAGCCTTGGTTTGAGAATATTACAAATTGCCTGCTCCTCTTCTGTGACATTTGTCTTTTGTACAGAACCACCAGCTGCCATATTTGCTCGATGATCATCAGATTTTGGCACTCTAAGAATCGCACCAATTGGATTACCTGCCAACAAAAATATTCTTTTATCTCCTTCTCTAGATGACGGCAAATATTCTTGCAAAATAATTTTTCTTTGCCCAGATTGAGTAATTAATTCAAGAATAGAGCTGAGATTTTTATCATCATGACGCAAAAGCAAAATCCCTTCACCAGCCTTGCCTCCAATTGGTTTGGCAATTAATTGATTATGGCTTTGAATTAATGATTTGATTTCAGTAATGCTTTGCGTAATTATGGTCTTAGGCATTAAATCAGGAAATTCAAGCGCAAAAAGCTTTTCATCACAAGCTAGCAATGAATCAGGATTATTAATTACTTTAGCTTTGGATAATCTGAATAATTGGCAAACTTGAATGTATTTTTCATCGACTGGCGGATCTTTTCTCATCCAAACAGCTAAGTCAGCATCTAATCCCAAATCAATTTGTTTATATTCGCCATTACTAATTAGTCCACCAGAAGCGAGTATTTTCACTTCACGAGTATTTGCTTTGACTAAATTATCTGACCAGAAAATATCTTTGAGTTCTGCCTGAAAAACTTTGTGACCGAGTAGAATTGCTTCTTTCATCATGGCCAAGCTTGAATCATGCCCGGCTTGCAAAAGAGAGAAAGGATCAATTATAAAGAGGTGTTTCATTATTTGTTTCGAGGCAGACTTACTTTAGGCTGGATTTATTTAAATTAAAAACTAACTTGTTTCAAATTTGTTACCAAACATTATTCTTCAATATTTTGATTCTTAAACACTTTAATTCAATACTCAAACCATTATGTTTGGCCAAAAGACTATTTAATTCAATTAAGTTTAAATAAGAAAATTAATTTATCCCAAAAATAATGTCACTTTTTCTCCAAAGCATCTCCCTCAGCCGATTCAGAAATTATTCAGGATTTAATCAATCTTTTAACTTTCATAAGCAATTCGTTTTTATTATTGGTCCCAATGCAATCGGAAAAAGCAACTTATTAGAAGCAATTCAATATGCCTCTATTCATGCCGAGAATTTAGTGGAAAATGAAAAGCAATTACTATCTATTAATTCACCTGATGATAGATTTCAAATTGAGGCTAATTATTCACTTGGGGAAAGAAATCTTAAACTAGAAATCTCTGGCGGAGCAAGTAAAAGCCTCAAAATCAATGGGGTCAAATATCGTTCAGCCAAAGAAGCGAAAGGTGAAATGCTAAAAAGTGTTATTTTCAAAGCTCGTGAAAGCCTCGAAATAGTTAGAGGTTCACCAAATAAGAGACGTGATTGGCTAAATGGTTTTTTAAGTATTTTGGACATTCACTACGCAGATTGTTTGAAGCGCTTTGAAAGGGCTTTGGATCAACGCAATTATTTACTGAAATCTTCAGGCTATAAAAGTCAACAATCATTAATTGATGAATTGAATATTTGGGATATGGAGCTAGCCAAATATGCCATTCCGCTTCAACAAAACCGAAAAAGATTTCTTGAGACTTCCAATCCAAGTTTTCAAAATGCTTATCGCAAAATATCCTCAGTAGAATTAACTCAAGGAAATGAAGAGGTCACCTCAGGGGGAGAAAACCCTTGTCTAAAATATTTGCCTTCAATTGAATTGAATAGTGAGCAAGATAATGAAGAAACTTGCAGACAGAATGTGCAAACGTTATCTCTAGAAGACAATATGCGGAATCAATGGCTAGAGAAATTCCAAAACAATCGAGAAATAGATCTTGCCCGATATCAAACTACACAAGGTTCTCATCGAGACGACTTTGCCTTTCAGATCAATGAAATGGATGCTAGATATTATGCTAGTCAGGGGCAACAAAGGACTTGCGCCTTATCTCTGAAACTCACTCAGCTAGAAAAATGGGCCGAGCATTTAGAGTATTCCCCCATACTCCTTTTAGATGATGTCTGTGCCGAACTCGATTTAAATAGACAAAAAGCCTTATTTGAATTTTTGCCAAAAAAAAGTCAGGTTTTCATAACGACAACCCATCTTTCAAGCTTACCGCCAATGCCTGCTGATAAATATCAAATAATCAATCTATAAGGGAATCATAATGCATTTATACTTCCTTAATATTTTAAAATTAGTAGGTCTAATAGTTAAATTAAAACGAGTTTATTAATGTTAAGAAAACTTTCAACTTTATCAATTCAATTAGTTTGATGGACAAATATTTATATAATTGATTCTAGAATAACTTGCGATAAGACTCATAAACCTCCATTATAGGCTTGTCTTGATAGGCACAGATATTCTTAGCAATTTGCCCGGTCAGAAAGGAGTTTCCTACTTATGGGAAAAAAGATAGATATACAAGGCATGAATTTAGAAGTAACAAAGTCAATGAATGAATATTTGGAGAAAAAACTACAAAGAGCTACTAAGAACTCATCAGATTTTATAAGTGCAATTAAAGTAAACCTAGCGAGTGAAAATAGAACTGGAACATATTTAGTTGAAGTAATATTGTTCTTACATGGCGGCAAAACCATTTGTAATAAAACTCATTCACCTGAAATGTATGCAAGCATGGATATAGCCTGTGCAAGCTTAGAAAGACAAATCAAGAAGCTAAAGGAGAAACACTTAGACATAAGACGTTATCAATCAATTGAAGGAAAAATTAACTTGATGCCCGATTTAGTTGCAGTTGCAAGTTAATGATTTCTCGATTTTATTTTTAGAATTTTTATTTAGAGAACAAAATTTTTAGTTAGCCTAATAAATCATATGCAAATATGTCTGGCTGCAAAGATATTGTTCTCTTTTTATTTGTGGCTTTAAATAAAAATCTAAGTTTATAGAAATCTGGAATCAATCGAAAATAAATTAATCAATTTGAATTTATATCTTTATTCTGAAAAGTACTCAATCTTTAGATATAAAATAAAATAAAATTTGGATTAATGTTTCAGGAAGTTAATTTGTGGAAGAAAAAGTTTGAGTTGAGATTTTGTTTAGAAAATATTTCTATTTAGGAATTTAGGGAAATGATAGCTGAGCTATACAATAGAGTTAAAGAATTCACTCTCACAGACAAGCAGAGAGAAGCTTTTGATTTGCTGCAATCGATTCAAACATATAGAGCTTATCCTTCAATTGACCAAGTACTCAAAAAACGTTCCAATCTAGTTCATCAGCTAGGAGATGTAGAAAAACTTTGGAGACAATTTGGCCGAATGACAAAACAGGATTTAGCCGATTTAGCAATGAGATTGATTAATGAAATTTGGTAATTAATGAAAGGCATTTTTGCTTAAGTTGATCAGATGCAATTCTTCATGTGAAAAGCATAAAGGTTGAAAACCAAAGAAATTTGACGAAAATAGGTTAAAATTGCTAAGTTAAAATTTCAAGAATAATCTATTTACACGACGAAACATTTTTCAATATCCAATGATTGATAAGCAAGAAAAGAAAGAAATAGTCAATAAGCACCAAAAGCACACAACTGACACTGGTTCTCCGGAAGTTCAAGTTGCAGTTTATACAGCTAGAATAAAAGAAATTTCTGGACATTTATCTACAAACAAAAAAGATTTTTCTGCTCTCAGAGGGCTTCAAAAATTAGTTTCCATGAGAAAAAAGCTTTTATCATATTTGAATAAGCGTAATTCTGATAGCTACAAAAAACTAATTCAAGAATTGGGAATTAGAGGTTAATTTAGAAGTCAATATTTAAGTCAAATCACATAATTGAACCTTACAACTTTAGTTTTTACACCTCTTGGTAAGTTTTTCTACCATTATCGTGAAATGTGACTTATATAGCTATAACTTAAATATTTTCCTGAGATTCTTCGATTGAGGCTATCCAATCAAATTGGACAATTCTTAGCTTTGATGTGACTAATGTTTTTGTATAGTTGGCAAAGCGAGAAGAATAATTTCATAACCAAAAGGTTTATCACTGCAAATCATTGCAAATAAAAATAATCTGAAAAGAGGTAAAGATTGAATTTTTTAGTCGAAAAAACCAAAATTGTAAACTGTGAGTTAGCGCCAGATAAAATCATTAAGCTTGAAACTGGTCGTCTAGCAGGCGAAGCAAAAAGCTCTGTTTTAGTAACCTGCGCTGAGACTATGGTTTTGGTTACATGTTGTGAATCCAAAGAACCAAAATCCGGAATCGACTTTTTCCCTTTAACGGTGGATTTTGAAGAAAGACTTTATTCAATTGGAAAAATTCCTGGAAGTTATAACCGACGTGAAGGAAAGCCATCAGACCGAGCTATTCTTTCAAGTAGATTAATTGATAGACCCATTAGACCTCTTTTTCCAGAAGGTTATTTCAATGATGTACAAATAGTCGCTACCATTCTTAGTTCAGATCAAATTAATCCCCCCGATGTTTTGGCTATTTTTGGGGCTTCTGCGGCTATTGAGCTTGCTGGGCTTCCTTTCAAAGGACCAATTGGAGCAATAAGAGTTGGCTTAATTAAAGGTCAATTTATAGCTAATCCAACTCAGGAAGAAATTTTAGAAAGCCAATTAGATTTAGTTGTGGCAGGAACTGAAAAAGCTGTTTTGATGATTGAAGTCGGTGCGAATTTTGTCAAAGAAGAAGTTGTATTAGCGGCAATTGTCTTTGCTCAAGAGCATTTCAAAACACAAATTCAAGCCCAAAAAGAATTAGCCGAGTTAGTGGGTGGTATTCAAAAAAGAGAATTTGTTGCTCCGGCCGAAGATGAATCATTAAAAGAATTAGTAGCTTCACTTGCAAAAGACAAACTCACTGAATCAATTGAGTCAAAGATTACTGATAAAGAAACTCGCGAAAATCTTTCTGATGCAGCTTACAAAGCAGTCAAAGATCATTTTGCCAATTTGCCTGAAAATAGTGCGGAAAAGGAAAAGCTTCCATTAGCCTTAGCTTATACAAAAAAACTAGAAAAGAAAATAATGCGTGCCCAGATTATGGATAAGGGTGAAAGAGTTGATGGACGTAAATGTAATGAGATTCGTCCAATTTGTTCAGAAGTTGGATTATTACCAAGAGCACATGGAAGCGGTTTGTTCACAAGAGGCACTACCCAGGTTCTTTCATCTGTAACCCTCGGCTCTGGAATGGATGCTAGACAATTAGATACAATTTGGCCTGAAAAAGAACAAGCTTATTTTCACCATTATAATTTCCCACCATTCTCAGTAGGTGAGGCTAGGTCTGCAAGAGCAACTGGTAGAAGAGAATTAGGTCATGGAGCTTTGGCTGAAAGAGCACTTATTCCAACTCTGCCAAGCAAAGAAGAATTTCCTTATGTAATTCGTGTAGTATCTGATGTCTTAGCTTCCAACGGTTCAAGCAGTATGGCTTCAACTTGTGGTAGCACTTTAGCACTCATGGATGCAGGTGTTCCAATCAAGTCACCCATTTCAGGAATTGCAATGGGTTTAATTCTTGAAGGCGGTAAATGTGCCATTTTGAGTGACATTCAAGGTGTTGAAGATTTCCTTGGAGACATGGATTTCAAGGTTACCGGAAATGCAGATGGTGTTACAGCAATTCAATTGGATGTAAAACTTTCTCAAGGAGTAAATCTTGCAATTTTACAATTAGCTTTAGATCAAGCTTTGCATGGCAGAATTCATATACTTGAAAAAATGCTGGAAGAGATTAAAGCACCAAGAGAAAATCTATCAAATCACGCACCTAGGTTGTTTACTTTGCAAGTCGATCAATCTGATATTGGTGCTCTAATTGGACCTGGCGGAAAAAATATTAGAAAATTAATTGAAGAAACTGGCGTTGACAAAATTGATATTGATGATAATGGTTTAATAGTTGTCCAAGGTAAGGGCGAAGCTGCTGAAGAAGCCAGAGACCGTATTGCAGCAATTACTCTAAAGATTATTCCTGGAAAAGAATATAAAGGATTTATAGCTCGCAAATTACCAATTGGACTATTTGTTGATATTGGACCTGGCAAAGTAGGGTTGCTGAAATCACCGTCTGAGAGAAATGGTCGTGGTAATGGAACTTATCGAGGTAATAATTTCCAAGGCGATAATGAGCAATCTCAAAATACTAATGAAGTGATTGTAAATTTTGATGATTTTGAAATTGATGAACCAGTAATTGTTTTGGTTGATGACATTGATATGAAAGGCCGAATTAATTTGGCTAATGTTAGAAAAATGCCCATCGAATAAATCATTTTCAAATTATTAAAATCAAGTTGCTAGAATTTTCGATTTGTTAGCCTGCCTATCCCAAATAAGAACTGACACCAAACATCATTTTAATTGCTTTAGTGATTCAGAATGTTTGATGTCAGTTGATAGTATCCAAGTGGGAATTTGAGGAGAATATTTTTTAGATGTTGTATCGGATCATAGTCAATCTATGAATAGTCAAAAATCTGTTACATTAAAGAAATTCAACTGAACAAATTACGTTTAAACGTTTAGTAAGCAAAAATGAAAAAACCTATTTTAATTACTCTTGGAATTATTGTTGGAGTTATAGCTTTAATTGGCATATTGGCATTCTCCATTTTTGGTGGAACTTATAATCAACTTGTCTCTCTTGACGAAAATGCAAAAAGTAGTTGGTCGCAAGTAGAAAACGTCTATCAAAGAAGGCTAGACTTAATTCCAAATTTGGTAAGTACCGTTAAAGGTTATGCTAAGTTTGAAAAAGAAACTTTGGTTGGTGTAATAGAAGCCAGAGCCAAAGCAACTAGCGTAAATATTAATCCTGATAAATTGGATGCTGGCTCAATACAAAAATTCCAAGAAGCTCAATCGGGCCTTTCTTCAGCCTTATCGAAACTGATGGTTGTAGTTGAAAAATATCCAGACTTAAAAGCAAATCAAAATTTCCTAGAATTACAGTCTCAACTTGAAGGTACAGAAAATCGAATTGCGGTTGAGCGTAAAAGATTCAATGACACAGTTCAAGAATATAATACTTATCTTAGGAAATTCCCTCAAAGTCTAATTGCTGGGATGATGGGTTTTGAGAAAAAAGGATATTTTGAATCTGATGCTGCCGCAAAAAAAGCTCCAACTATAAGCTTTGAATAATATGGAAAATGTAAAAGATGATTCATTCGATATTGGCATAGCTCATTACAAAGCTAGAGATTTATTCTCTAAGGAATCTGAGAAGAAAGTTGTTGCAGCGATAGAAAAGGCTGAGTTAAATACTTCTGGTGAAATTCGTGTTCATATCGAAAAGAAATGTATTAAAGATGTCTTAGATAGAGCTACTGAGGTTTTTGAAAATCTAAAAATTCACAAGACCAAATTGAGAAATGGTATTTTGTTTTATTTAGCCGTAGAAGACCGAAAATTCGCCATACTCGGTGATGCGGGAATTAACAAATTGGTACCTAGTAACTTTTGGGATGGTATCAAAGAAGAAATGAAGAAGTATTTTCTTGATGGTGAGTTTGTTCAAGGTTTAGAAATTGGTATTTGTATGGCTGGAGAAAAGCTAAAAGAATATTTTCCTTATGAAGAAGGAGATCAAAATGAATTATCAAATCAAATATCATTTGGTTGATCAAAATTATTATGTTGCCCCAAAGAGCGAATATAAAAGCAAATAACAAAGTGATTAGTAAAGTTAATAATAAATCCAAATATTCAGCTCAACTTGTAAAAGGGTTTTTCCTTTTAGCTTCCTTACTTTGGATAATGTCTTTTCCGTTATTATCTAAGGCAAAGAGTACTATTCCAGCTAGGCCAGATCCACCACATTTGGTCAATGATTTTGCTCAATTGTTAAACCAATCTGAATCAGAAACATTAGAACAGAAATTAATAGAGTATGAGAAAAAAACTTCTACTCAAATTGCAATTGTGACGATTGAGAGCTTAGAGGAAGAAGAAATTGCGGATTATGCTACTCAACTCGGCCATGAGTGGGGCATTGGGCAAAAGGATAAAGGAAATGGAGTTGTATTGCTTGTTTCCAAAGGCGACCGAAAAATGTTTATTGCAACTGGTTATGGAACGGAGACTATTCTGACAGATGCAGTTTGCAAAAGAATTATTGAGCAAGACTTGATTCCCAATTTCAAGCAAGGAAATTACAATGCTGGACTAAATCAAGCATTTGCACACATATCTGGACTACTCGATGGAAGCTTTAAAGCTGATAGTTTAAACACCAGTCAGTCTACAAAAATAAGGATCGACCCTTTAAGCTTAATTTTTCTCTTCTTTATCTTAGTTCAGTTTTTATCAAGTATTTTTGGCAAGAACAATAAAACCTATGGAAGAAGAGGAGGTCTGGCAGATTCAATATTTTGGGGTTCGGCCCTTGGCTCAAGTTGGGGCTCTGGTAGCTCTTCTTCTTTTAAAGATTTCTCAGGGGGTGGTGGATCTTTTGGAGGTTTTGGCGGAGGGGATTTTGGTGGCGGTGGTGCTGGTGGAAGTTGGTAACTTATCCTAGAATTTCCTAAGAGCTTTTTCTAAAAATCACCACGACTTTATCCTCATATATTTTTGTAAACATCGTTGATTTATTCAGCATAATTGCTGCAGGCCAATTCTTTTGGAGAATAAAAGTATTTAAATTCCATCTTTTAATATATTCTGTAAAATTCTTTCCTTCGATAAAATCCACTCTCCAAGCTTTCACAAAGTTTTCTGCATAGAAATCAAACCGAGTATCAATAAAAACTTTTTCACTAGGATAATTTAAAAGCGAGCAGCCACCAATTAAATCATCAACAATTGCTCGATCTGAGTCTGCTTTCAATTGCTTTTGATAAGTATTAATTGCTTTCATTACTGGAGCGCATTCTCCATTCTTATTGATTTTGAAAATGTTTGGAAAAGTAATGAAAGTAAATATTCCAATAAGAATAATAGAAATAAATGGTTTTGTTAAATACTCAAAATCGTCACCAATACTCTTAAGTATAAAGTTAGGATTATACTGAGTATATTCATTCACAACTCTCTGAATAACTATTGGCAAAATCAAAGCATAGAATAAGCAAGCCCAGACTACTATTCTGGCTGTCACAAAAGTCATAAAGCTGAAAACCAGCAAATGCAAAAATTCGGAATTATTAATAAATTTTTTCTTGCCTGTCGACAAATAAGACAAAACAATAAAAACAAAAAAGAGAAATAAAAACAACTGAAAAACCGGCCAATGAAAGTCAGGAGATCTCAATTCACCGATTAATTGATTCATATAACCTTGAGAGTGAATATTTGCTAAATATGGATACACATTTAGTCCGTATGGATTAATTAGGCTTCCTAGAAAAGCCGTTAATAGAAGAATTTGTGGAAAGTATTTTTGCAGAAAAGGACTTGGAGAAGCATTTGACTGTGGCTTTTCAGAAAATTGTTGATAACTATTACTCTCCAATGAGTCTAAATGGTTACCAACAAATGTTGATACTAAAGATATAAAGCCTAAAGTGACACCCAAATGCATATTTGCCCAAAGACAATATAGACAAAAAATAATTGGTATAAGTACAAGTAATTTGATTTTATTTCGTTGAAAACTATTTAATAACAGATATTGAATTAATAAGAAGAATGAACTTACAATCATTGGCCTGAGGCTTATATTAGTTGAAATAATATAAAGGCAAATACTTGATATTACTAATGAAAAAAACGCCGATGTTTTCTTATTTGGATCAGCGTGAATTTGGTGAAACGCTAAAGGAATTAGTATATAAATTGAAATGGTAAGAATTATGAATACGCGAATTAAATAATCGATACCAAGATATTTTTCGCTCAGTGCAATAAAGACCTCAAACAACCATTGATATAAAGTCCAGCTTTGATTTGGTAATGTCCAAGAAAATATATCTGTTTGAGGAATAATATTATGTACAAGTATGTACCTACCAGTTTGTAAAATCCAAGGAAAGTCTCGATTAATAGCATAATCTGCCATAGTAATCGCGAACTTGCCAATCATACTGATAAACAAAATCAAATAAATAAAACTTAAAACTTTGTTGATGATTTTCAATTGATAACTTGGAATAAACTAGATTTGGATTTAAAGAGTTGAACCTTAAAATTCTATGAATGCTTTTGATAATAAAGTTTTTATGCCCTCAATGCAAATACTTTTGCTAATTAATACCAAACTGCGATCAAGATTTAGCACTTCTTCTCTTCTTGACTCCTCCTTTCAAGGAGGCTGGGAGGTAATTAAGGTTAGGTTCTGATTGCAACTTGGTACAAGAACAAAAGAACAATATTAATCACACTTCCCAATTTTTCAGATCTTATTTGTCCCGCCCAAAGAGCACACTTAATGATTTCAGACTCAACTTTTGGCTAGCCCTTGTTTAAAGAGTCTTTTTGCGTTAAATTATAGAGTTCATGGATCACTAGCTCAACGGTAGAGCATCGGACTCTTAATCCGCTGGTTGATGGTTCGAATCCATCGTGGTCCA
>DUDU01000107.1 GCA_005110395.1 Candidatus Melainabacteria bacterium
GCCTTAGACCGACTAAGAGAGCTGGCAAGCCTAATGATTTTTTTGTTTGATTGCAAATATTCTTCGAGTTTGACTTCTGAGATTTGCAATATCTTGCCTAATTCTTTGAGCTGCTCAGAATCTGCTTTAAACTCAGGAGGCCTCATAAACAAATCGAAACGAGCCGTATCAACTGCCAGTAAAACACCATTCCTGTCTGTGATTTCACCTCTAAAAATCGTGGTCGGAGATGAGCGTCTCTTTTGGCTTTCAGAAGCTCGCTTTAAATCGGAGGCCTTCATCGATTGCAAGAATAAAGTTTTACCAAAAATAGCAATCAAAAATAAAGTTAGGCAAAGCTGAACAAAACGTACTCTCCAAAGCACAACTATTCGACGATTTCTTTGGCTATTGCTCTGTACGCTACCATTAGGCCGCCTAGAAGATGAGCCCGCAGACGATCTCTGAGTTGATGATTGCTGAGCTGATTTCTTCTTATTGGCCATAGACTTTCTGAGAGACCGCTGGGCAAATTGACATTCAAGCAAGAATATCTAATATTCAAATAAAAGCATCACTGGAACATTTCAAATCATTTTACTTTCAAATCCCAAAATTTTAGTCTGGTTGATTTCTCCTCAGGACTTCTACAAACTCTTTATTTTCTTGCAAGGAATTTTGAAACAGCTTTTTTAGAGCCCCCAGAGGAAGTTAGGGGGTGAAAATCTTGATTTATAGAGATTCCCTGAAAAAAATTCAGACATGAACCAATAATTTTGACTCAATGCCATTAATGAATTCATTTCTTGAGCCGATTATTGCTAAGACCTCATCAATTTGACCTCTTCTGTTTCCAACGCTATTAATTGCTCTTTTGGCAGATACTCTTTTTATCTCAAAATCTTTATACAAATCAAGAATAAAATCAGCCGTAGAATTTGATACAAAAACTAAAGCTCCTTTTTCAGCGGCTCTCACACATGCATCTCGAAGTCTAATTTGTTCGGACTGAGAAAAACCATTTGCTTGATACGCATTGAAAGATGAAGTATTGTTCAGTGGTTCATATGGAGGATCACAATAAATCAAGTCTCCCTCCAAGGATTCTTCGAGTATTTCTTCAAAGTCTTGATTTCTCAAGTCGGCATGTTTAAGCTTTTCGGAAGCTTCTAGGAAATTATTAGCTTCATATAATTCTGGGCATTTAAGTCTTTTACCAAAAGGAACATTGAAGCCGCCTTTTGAATTTTGCCTATATAAACCATTAAAGCCAGCTTTATTGAGAAAAATGGTTCTAGCCGCTCTCTGAATCACGCATTCGTATTCGGTTTTTCTCAATTCATAATAAAAATCTTCAGAATAGTCTTTTGCTAGATTGTCCAAACACGTCATTAATTCATGAGGATTATTTCTCACTACTTGGTACAAGCTAATAATTTCTTGATTAGAATCATTGATAATTGCATTAATGTTCTCTTTTAGTGAGAGGAACACGGCAGCACCACCAATAAAGGGTTCAATGTATCGATTGCAGTTTTCAGGGAAATATTTTTGGAATTGAGTTAGCAGTCCAGACTTTCCGCCTGCCCACTTAATAATTGGTTTTGTCCGCTTGCTTATGTCTAACAGCATCTGCTTATTGCCTCACCCATCAAATCAACTTTCAATAGTAGAAGGTTTTAAGATATTTAGGGCACCTCTATAAATTGTGATTTTGTCAATTTCTTTTCTGAAATCCCCCTTAATAAGGGGGTTGGGGGATCGAAAGTGGTAGAAAAGGAATAAATAGATGTTTCTCTTACTTAGCGGTGAGATGAGTGCATTACAAATCCGCTGCCATCTTTATGAGATTACCTCCCCCGCCTCCTTGAAAGGAGGAGCCAAGAAATCATATCTTAAATTGTCCGTTTTAAAATAAGCTCATACTCTAACTTGTTTCAATAATCAAATACTCAGAATCACTTTGCAAATAAAATCTGAGGGTATGAAATTAGCCCAATTCCTTGGAAGTCATCACGAAAGCTTTTGTGCAGTCAACCTTCGCATCAGGCGTAACTCCATGTCCAAGATTGAGTATATGTCCACAACCCAAAGTCTTTCCTTCTTCAATAATTTTCTTTGTATTCGTTTTCACCATTGAAGTATTAGTAGTCAAAATAAGTGGATCAAGATTTCCTTGCAAACATTTAATCGTATTGCCATTCACTGAGCTAACCTGATTCCAAGCCTGAGTAAGTGATACTTTCCAATCAACGCTCAAAATATCAGCTCCAATTGTAGCGATCTGCGAAAGATATGGACTAACACCTTTCATATAATAAATTTTGGGTATATTTCTTGGCAACTCAGAAAAAACTTTTTCAGCAAATGGAAAAGCAAATTCCGCATAATCATCTTGCGTCAATTCACCCGCCCAAGTATCAAACAGCTGAACAGCCTCAGCCCCAGCTTCTATTTGAGCCTGCAAATATGTAATTGTCATTTCGCTCAAAGCCTGCAGCAATTCTTTTATTTTGGCTGGATTTTCATAAATCATTTGCTTAGCTTTGCTAAATTCACCTTTTCGGCCAGTACCACCTTCATAAATATAATTTGCTAATGTCCATGGTGCCCCAGCAAAACCCAAAACTGGAACCTGCAGATCTTTTTCTTTTAATTTCTCACCCAAAATCTTGATTGCAGAAATAGTTGATTGAATATTAGAGCCGATTTTAAAATTCGACAGCTTATGCGTATCAGGCAAATTAACTTTTATTCCACCACTTTCAGGGAAATCAATTTCAATACCAAAATCAGCCAATGGAAGCAAAATATCAGAGAAAATAATCGCGGCATCTACCCCAATAATTTCAACTGGCTGCAATGAGACTTCCGCAGCTAAAGCTGGATTACGACAAAGCTCAAGAAATTTGACTTGCTTGCGTATAGCCTGATATTCGGGCAAATAACGTCCCGCTTGTCTCATAAACCAAACAGGCGGACGAAATAAATCACAATCACCCGCACAAGCCTTGAGAAATAATTCTCGACTATTTAATTTCTTATTTGCATCATTCATTCAACAAATATTACTAGAAATTCTCTAGGTGTAATCAAAAAATCAACACTTAGTTTCTTCACTCCTCCTGACAAAATGCCATGAGGCGGGATGCATAACTTCATTCTTTCGGTTTATCCAAGAAGGTGCGCACCTCGATTCTGAGAGCATTCAGCGAAATAATTACTTCTTGAATAAATAAAGCCATTGAAAACAACAAACAAATGGCACTAGTCGCGAAAGTCAAAATCGCAATTGTTTCAAGCTTCCAGTGAAGAAAAGCAATAGAAAACAAGCAAAGAATAGTAACCACAATACTGAAAATGCTGGCCGAAGACAAGAGAATTACATTTTTGAGCAAATCAGATCTCATATACAAAAGTACTATTTGCTCTGCAATTTTATCTCTATCATCCAGTACGGCCATTTCATAGTCTTTAACTAAAATGCGAATTCGGTCTATTGACCTTGCATAACGATTAGTCATTGACATCAGCAAAAGCCCTGCACCTGAAATCATAGTGACTGGCGCAATACAAGCCTGAAAGAGCTTAACTAAATCATTTACATTTTCTATTATCACTAATCTCTCCCAGAAATAAAGCCTCTAGAGGCTAAGCGCTGAATCTATTAGGCCTTTTGAACCAATTCATCTAATATTTTATTGATGATATTTGGTGAAGCTTTTCCTTTGAATTTCTTCATTGCTTGCCCAACAAAAAAGGCTTTCATCTTATCCTTTCCACTTTTGAGCTCGGCAAATTGTTCTGGAAAATCTTTGACTATGCCCTCTATCTCAGAAGAAATAGCTGATTCATCGGAAATTTGTTTGAGTCCTTTTTTCTCACATAATTCCAAAGGATCAATTTCAGTTTCAAACAATTCAGGCAATAAGTCATTGCGAGCCGTGCTGTCATTCACAACTCCATCTTCAATTATCTTAATTAGTTTGGCCAAGCGCTCAGGAGTGAGCCTTGTATCGGCAATGCTCTTTTTGCTTTCATTTAAAATTGCATAAACTGCATTATTTATTAAGCTGGCAGTTTTCTTAGGACTATTAGTCAATTTAACCGTCTGATCAAAGTATTCTCCTCTTTCCAAATCCTCAACCAAGATATAAGCTTCTTCCGAATTCAGCTTATATTCCTGAAGATAAATTTCCCTTTTCTCGGCTGGCAATTTGGGTAAATTCAATTTAATTGCTTTCAATTCAGCTGGATCGAGAATTATAGGCCTGAGATCTGGCTCTGGGAAATAGCGATAATCATTAGCCTCTTCTTTAGAACGCATTGAAATTGTACAGCCTTTATTTTCTTCCCACAAACGAGTCTCTTGCACAATTTTCTGCCCAGCATCAAGTAAATCAGCCTGTCTCTCAATTTCGTATTCTATAGCTCTTTGAATTGAACGAAAGCTGTTTACATTTTTGATTTCAGCTCTTGTCCCAAACTTTTCGGTTCCTTTTAGACGCAAACTAACATTCACATCGCATCGCATACTGCCTTCTTCAAGATTGCCATCACAAACTCCGCAATAAAGCAAAATCAAGCGTAGCTCCTGAACATAAAGCCTAGCTTGCTCTGATGAACGAATATCGGCTTCGCTCACAATTTCAACCAATGGCGTACCTGAACGATTCACATCAACCAATGAATAAGCCGAACCATGCAATCTCTCAGCACCAGCATGAACAAGCTTCCCAGCATCTTCTTCCATGTGAATGCGGTGAATTCTAACGGTTGATCCGTCAGGCAGAGAAAGCTTTCCATTCACTGCAAGCGGCTGATCATATTGAGATATTTGATAATTTTTTGGAAGATCAGGATAAAAATATTGCTTACGGTCAAATTTGGAATATTCATTTACAGTGCAATCCAGAGCAAGAGCAGCTTTAATTGCTAATTGCAAAGATTGTTCATTAAGAACGGGAAGCACTCCAGGCATTCCAAGGCAAACAGGACAAACATTTGTATTTGGAGTCTGCCCAAATTCATTGGCACATGAGCAAAAGAGTTTAGTTTTGGTTTTTAATTGAGCGTGAACTTCAAGGCCTATTACTGGCTCATATTTATCGAGAGCTGACATTTATTGATTATCTTTCGAGTAATGATTTCTAATCTCTATATTTTACTTGCTAGCTTGCAATGTCTTCATTGTGTCGAATGAAAACTTTAATATTCTGAATCTTAAGGATATCCCAAGCGTATTAACAAAAATGGTAGGGAATTAAATTAAAGTCATAATCTCAAACAAAACCTATATCGGAGAACGTTATACTTAAAAAGCTCTTAAACTTTTCACCGCTTTTCATTTTAGTGTTACTTCAGGGTTGTTCAACAGTCCCAACGGATGAATCATTCTTGAAGACCTGTATAGGAAGCTCTAAATATAGTCTAGAGCAAAAAGGTTGGCAAAAGATGTATAGCGAGGAAACCTCCAGAGGACCATGTTTGTGTATTTTAGATGGTTACAAAAAGTCTCCAGAATTTGAGAAATATGCCAAGTCCTATATTAAAGCTGGAATAAAAGGTGAATTTAAGGATAAAGAATCTAGCGATTTTAATTCAAGCGTAAAGTTGAAATGTGCTATGGATGGCTTGAAAAAACTCCAAAATGCATTAAAAGACTTTGACCAAACTGCAAGCAGGAGGTAAATGTCTCCGCCAATCCAAGACTAATTACAAAAGCTTAATCTCAGGAAATCAACGCGATACCTCAATACAAATAGCGTCAAAGTTAAAGAGTTGAAGCAAAATGTCCAAAAGGATTGGAATCGAAATATATTTTTGTCATTCGCATAGTCCAGGGGAGAGGGGAACTGTTGCGTTGGAAGATTGAGACCAGCTTTTTACCCTTACATCTTTACTGTCGAATTTCTGGATGTACCCATTTTAAGTAAGTATCGAAAGGTGAAGAATAAATAATTTTAGTTCAAACGACAAATCTGATTTTATTAACGCCAAGGATTTTCCGCCTCCCACAGCTAATTTAGTTATAGCCACTATCTGCTTATCTGGTGATTCAATTAATAAATCGTTACTTAACAGGTTTTGCTTAATCGTGTAAACAACATCGCCTACAAATAATTTTTTGGATAAAGGAATTTCCCAACAGTTAGTTTCCGCAATTACCTCATTACTCTTCGTGCGCTTAAAAACAATTGAATTCTTAAGCTGACCACCAACTTTTCCTCCATATACATTTCCTAAAACACCGCTTGTTTGAAGAAAAATTTCAAACATTTGATCATTGGCAATTATTCGTGAGTAGCTTCTTGATTTACTAAGCCATGTTCCAATTAGCTCTCTCTTTTCATTTTGAAATGCGAATTCTACAGATAGCCATTTAGAAGTATCTCTTATCGCTCTTAAAAGCTCATATCCATCATTCCTTAGATCGGTATATCCAAATTCTTGCCATTCATCGTCAATTGTTTCAGCAGATTTTTTCTGAGTGTACTTATCTACACAGAAAGACAAAACAAAAGGAAAGGCCATAAGTAAAACAAACAATATGGAAAGAAACAAATAAGTTTGTTCAGAGCTCATACGGGTTTTGGAATAAAGAGAGGATAGCTTTGGTTTGTATTCTGATATACCCTACTAAAGAAACAAATTAAACTCCTTTTCTCTATATCTAAAATCTACTAAATTAATATTTTTGGGCATACAAATACAAGATAAAACGTTGACGGAGGCGCTTGAATTAAGAGTAATAGTTCAAAATACTAAGTTTATTTGTAAAATTCGAAAATTTTAATATCTACAACAATGGGTTCTTAAAATGGGAAAAGCACACTTCTCTTAGGTGAAAACCCAAGCTAACGAAGTTCTCAGTGAACTCCTTCAAGGTGTTGCATTAGAATCTTGAGAGACCACCAAGCAAATTCCTACTCTTTTGGATCTTCAATAAATCTATCTCTGGCGCGATATTTTGTTGGAGCAAGATGCGGAAGAAAAGCTCCTAATCCTGGAAATTCTGTTTTCTTTGTTTTGGGATCTATATTGTAAACAGTCTCAACCTTGTTTTTGTCGAGCACATAGACTTCATGATACATACCAAAATCTTTCCATTTATTTTGAGATTCCATTTCTTTCCACCAATCACTGTGATCTTTGTTTTTGGCAGCCCATTGCTCAAGCGCTTTGAATGAACTCCAATATTGAATGAAACCTGCATGATTTTGTGAATACAAAAAATATTCCGATTTGAGTAAACCTTCTTTTTCCGCTCTTTTAGTCGAGTCGAGGATGAGCTTTGCATAACGCCAAAACTCCCAAATCCCACGAAGAGAATACCAATAGAAGCCCAGCTTTATCATCACAAAATGATCGCCTTCTATTTGGCTTAAATCTGCACTAAAACGATAAGGTTTATACTCTTCTTTTTTCATTGTTCAATACGCGAGTGGATAATCCGAGATAAATAATAGAAATTGAATGATAACTAAATAATATAAAGTAAGGTTTATTATCAAAAGAAAAGGAAAACTGCAATGAAATTAATTATAGAAATAGAAAGTGATGATGAATTGCAAAAAGTTCAAGGGCTTATAAAAGAATTACCGATTCATTATGCTTCAATTAGCTCATCCAGAAATCTAAATAGCTTTTTTGACTGGTGCAATAAAAACGCTAAACTTGTTGACAATATAAATATTCCTAGCAGAGAAGAAAGAAATGAAAGATAAATTCTTTGTTGATAGCAATATTTGGATTTATCAGATTCTGAAAGATAACAAAAAAGAATCAGAAATTAAGAAAGAGATCTCCAAATCATTCTTAGAAAAGGCAGGAATTATATTTATTTCTAGCCAGGTTTTAAACGAGATTTCAAATGTACTAATAAAGAAATTTGAATTCAGCCCTGAGAAAGTGTCAAGTTTCTTAAATGAAATCATGCAATCGACGTTTTTCATAACTTCTTCTCCAAAAACAACATTTAAAGCCCTTGAAATTCACGCAAAATATTCTTTCTCTTTTTACGATTCAATGATTATTTCTTCTTCTCTGGAAGCAGGTTGTGATTGTTTAATCACCGAAGACCTTCATCAAGGACAGTTAATTGAAGGAAGTTTAAAAATCATTAATCCATTTAATTCAGAAATTTTTTAATTTTCCAATGAATTCATTTACATTATCAATAGACACTGCAAACCGTAACCCAACTGCTTCAATTGGCTATGTTTCTGACAAATCAAATTCATTCACAATTGAAAGTATTAGCCTTACTGGAAATGAATTAGCTCTCACAACAGACTCTGCGCTTCCTCTTACTAAGAGAGATCTTGACAAGCCTAATCAAACAAAAAACAAACGCTCCGATTCAGTTTTTTTTGTAAATAAAATTGCCGAGCTTTGCGAAAAAGTAAATTGCAAACCATCAGATATAAAACAAATTGCGATCTGCTCAGGTCCAGGCGGATTTTCTTCTTTGAGAGTTGGAATTGTAATCGCAAGACTTATTTGTTTATCTTCCGTTTTTCAAGCAAATAAAAAAGTTCCCACAAATTTAAACCCAGATTTACAAAATTTTTTCTCTAATGATAATAATGATTCTGGGGTTTTAAACGGGGAAATACACTTATCAGATTTTGGCCTGAAAATTTATAAATTTAATTTACTTTATTTGTTTTATAGAAAATTAAAATCAAGCGGATTGTTTTTTCAAAGTGCTGAAGATGATGAGACTTCTCGAACCATTTACTTAAAAGGTGGGCTTAGTTACTTCAAGGAAAGCTATGATTCAAAAACAAATAAAATCATTGAACCCGCCCATTTAGTCAAAGAATCAGAGGCAATCCAAAATCAACCTGCTATCAACTCTTTAGCTCCCCCTTACAAGGGGGTTGGGGGGTATAACTCTGTAATTATTGATGAAGCCTTTCAACTTCTTAGCTCCCCCCTAGAAGAGGGTTGGAGGGTAAATAATTTCTCTGAATTTATGATTAAGCTGCTTGATTCTGAGGATTCGGATCTTGCGAGTTTTTCTGTGAATTTTTTGTCTGAGTTACAGCCTGACTATTTACGCGAGGCGAGCGTGACGATGAAGAAGAAATCGGAATAATTTTGCTGTTGGTTTTTCTCGCTATTTGTTGACTTGGTGAAGTTAATGATTTTTGCTTTGCAATAACCGATTGAATAGAATTAATTGAACTTTGAGTTTGATTGTCAGAAGAAATTTTATTTAAATCAATTGAAACCTCAGATTCATCTTTTTTATTCATTATTCCATTCACAATCAAGGCGATTAAACCAAGCGCACAAGCGGCAAATATTCCCCAAGCCCAAACCGCATTTTTCTTTATTGATTGAGCTGGACTTTTTGGTGCTGAGAGATTGTGATCAATTGTGCAATTCTCATCCGTACAAACATTTGGATTATGAGGTAATTCTGTTGTCTCGACTTTTTTGCCATGATCTACGTTGCAATCAGGATCTCCGCATGAGTGAGAACCACCTCCACCAGAACCATCATTTCCTACCGAACTTCCTGAACTAGTTGGCTTTGTTGGACGTGTTGATGAATTTCCTGAAAAAGAAGGTTGCGATCTGCTGGAAGAAGATAAATTTGAAGATGCTTGAGTGGTTTGAGTTACGGTTGATTGAGTAGACGAATAACTAGAACGGGTGGAAGATATAGTTTGTTCTGATACAGGCAATTCTTCATTATGACTATATCCACACGCCGAAGTCCCACCACAAGCAGGAATTACACACAACTTGGAATATTCTCGTAACTGTTTAGCAAAGTCTTCTGATGAAAGATTATCAATTTCTGAAAGCCCAGTCTGTTGATTAAAGGCTTTAAGTAAAATTGGTAATTTACCCCCTGCATTTTGAATGTGTTCAAGTAAATCTCTATTCTGCTCCAATGAAAAGAAATCAACGCAAAGTTTTTTAAAACTTTCATTCTTCGGATCATTAATTTCGTTAGCTCCCAATAAATAAAGATTGTGCTTTTCTATAGAGTCTGTAATTGAATTGATAAATGAAGTTAATTCCGCATTTTCTGGAAAAGTGTCTAAAAGATAAACTGCCAACTTATCTTTCACTTGCTTATGTCCATTTACTCCACAAGGAAGCTTAATTAAATGGCTTGGAAAGAACAAATTGTGAAATTTACCTAGAGACAATTTTTGCTCTCTGGTTAAAGAGTTATTCAGTTGAAGCCAATTATCTTGCTTAATAGAATCTTCTATTGAGCCTCCATTTAAGAAAAAAGTACCACTAGTAAGCATTGAACTTGCCATAATCAATAAAATTCAATTCTTAAAACAAAGAATTAAAATTTTACTTGATAATTTTGTATTAGCTCAATAAATCTTCAGCCGATTTCTTTATTCTTGTTTTGCTTTACTGTTTCTCTGAGCCACTTCTCAATATTTACAAAATTAAACTCTTTCTTTTCGAACAGATAAATCCAATGATCATAAGTCTCTATGGCTTTGCAATCAATAAAATATCCATTAATTCTCAAAAAAGAATCTGTGATTGCAAAAGCTACTCTTTTATTTCCATCAACAAAAGGATGATTCATTGCTAGGCTCTCCATCAAGGCAGCAGCTTCTTCGATTATATCTTTGTAATAACCTGACATTGGTCTCATGAGAGCAGACTCAAGCAGTCCCATATCTCTAACTCCATGAGATCCACCAAAAGAATTGATAAGATCCCTATGAATATAAAGTGCTTCCTCTAAGGAAATATTTCTTTTCATTGTGCAAGAAGCTTATACAAATCTTTGTTTTTTTCCTTGCTTAGAACGTATGAATCAATGACTTCTTCTTTTGAATTCACAAATTGAGCCTGAAGAAACTCCACAAAATCCCTTTTCCTGTGCTCATCCAAAGCCACAAAAGCCGCATACAATATTTTAAGAGCTGGATCTTGATTTATTGCTTCTACATTAATCATTTCTCTTTACCTTTTCAGAGACAACCTTTTTTAATTATAAAGCCTTGATTAGCTCAATAAATCTTCAGCAACTGCAAGAATTGAACCTTCACGGCTGGGTCCTTCTGCTTCCAAGAAAGTTTGATCAGGGAAACCAAAACTAACCTGATAAATAACTTGTTCAGGAGTTGGAGAATAACGCTTAATCGTCCATGAAACTGCTTGCTGAGAAAGCCATGTTTCTAAAATCCATGAATGCTGAGGATTCTGAAAATTCAAAACCTGCGCAATTTCTTCATCTCCATTTTGTCCTGAAATTGAAATAATTTGATTCCATGTTTCTCCTCCATCATCAGATAAAATCGAACTTTCTCTAAGGAATTCAATTCCTAATTTTTGAGAAGCAATTTTCTTAGCAATATCTGCTGATCTTTTTTCCTGCCCTTGTTTTTCTTGGGTTCTGCGTCTTTCTTCTACCTGCTCAATAAACAAAATCAAATCTTCAAGCTCATCAGGGAGAATACTAATTTGTCTAGAAATTGGATTTCCTAAATAAGTGTTACTTTCATCTTGAATTGAGATTTGGCAATCAACATAATTTTCGAGCGAAGCATCTTTCTTTGATGATTCTTCAATTTGTTTACCAATTTGCTGATTAATTTGTTGACTAATTGTAGTTTTTTCAGCAATGTTTTTTCTGCTTAAGAAAATTGTCTTTGGGCTTTCTTTTTGAGAAGTTTGAGTCATTTTTTTGATCTCTGATTGATTTTGAACAGTTTGAGAATTGGATGGTTGAAATTGAGTATTTTTTACAGATTGATTTGTTTTTAAACTCGTAGAAACTACTTCAATAAATGAGGGAACTAATGGGCCGCTTTGTATTTTTGGCTGACTAGATTCATTTGATGGCTTATTTGGCAAATTAGGTTTAGAAATAAAATTCATAGTTTTTGTAAGTAAGCTCATTAAAAATTCCCTCTAACTCCGTGTGGCTCAAAACATTTAAATAAAATCTGAATTATCAAAATTTGAAACTTAAAAAATTCAGCTCAAAAATGATTCAAGACAACAAAAATAAAAATATACAGAAGTGCTCTTAGATAAATTCAGACTTTTTTGTTAATTAGATTGTTCCAATGTCAAGGTTTGCCCTAACAAGGTATTTTGATTATTTTTTTTAATTTATTTTGAGTAAAATTTTTCTTACAAGATTTAGAGCCTCTTGCGAAGACTTCCATTTAATATCCAATCGATTTTTGTCTGAATTATTTTTATTTAAAATACCTAAATTGAGTTTTGTTATTTCTTGAAAACCATCACCAACAAATGCAATAAAAACTGTTCCAATCGGCTTTTCAATAGAACCACCACCTGGTCCAGCTATTCCCGTAATTGATAATCCATAATCTGAGCCTGCCAAATCTCTCACTCCTTGAGCCATTTCCAGTGCTATTTGTTCACTTACTGCTCCGTATTTTTCGAGAGATTCATTTTTTACGTTCAATATTTGATTTTTGCTTTCATTTGAATAAGTGACAACATTGAGCTTTATGTAAGCTGAACTCCCTGAAATATTGGTAAGTCTTTCACTAATCAAGCCTCCTGTACAAGATTCGGCAACTGCTAATGTTTTTTGTTTTTGTTTGAGAATATTTCCTACAATGCTTTCAAGTGAGTCTGAATCGTAACCATAAATAAATTCACCGACTCTTTCGCCAATTTTATTTTCAATTTCTTTTAATTTAATTTCCGCATCTTGTAGATTATTTGCCTTTGTAGCTATTCTTAGCCTGCATTCTGCATTACCTGCAAGCGGAGCTACAGTTGGATCAGTAAGATCTAATAAATCTTGAACTTTTTCAGCAAGGGCAGATTCACCAATTCCATAAAATTTAATTTCTTTAAAAAATAGTTTTTTTTCACCAGCTAATTTTGTAGATAAAAATGGAAAAGCAATTTCTTTCCACATTTCGTGAAGCTCTCTTGGAACTCCAGGAAAAGTCATTATTAATTTTTCTTTTTTTAAATGCTCTTGAAACTCCCCCTTATAAGGATTGCCGTGAGGCGGGAGCTTTAGCTCATTTTCAGATTTGGGAATATTATTTTTAAGATGCCAAAGCTCTAAAACATTCCATATTATGCCTGGAGCCGTTCCAGAAGGATTTGGGAGAATTTCAGCACTTTTCGGACGTAAAGCCTGTTTCTGATTTGTTTCTGGCATTGATAAATTTCGAGACAAAAAGAGTTTTTCGATTTTTTCTAAAACTTCTTGATCCAAAATCATTTCTTCATCAAAAAATTCTGCCAATGTTTCAGTTGTTAAATCATCCGAAGTCGGACCGAGTCCACCAGTTGTAATAATTATATTTACTCGATTTAGAGCTATTTCTAAACTTTCCTTTATTCGGTCTTTATTGTCACCAACTACGGTTTGAAAATGACAATCAATTCCAATTGAAGCTAATTCTTGACTAATCCAAGCTGCATTAGAATTTACAATTTGACCAAGTAAAAGCTCAGTACCAATACAAATTATTTCGGCTTTCAATTTTATTTTTTACTAATTTGTGATAAAAACTATTGCTATTTTAGCTTTAGAAGAGGAAGTATAGGATATTCAGGTCTAACCATCAAAGTTTGATTTGGACAATCTATCAATAAATCTAGCGATTCCAAAACTATTTGACCTAATTAAAGGTTGACTTAAAAATGATCCTATTAAAACTTCTATTATTGTTTCTAGATCTCTTAATTTTGACTAAAACTAGAAAATAAACATCCATCTCGTCTTTTCTTTCATTTAATTTTCAGAAATTATTTTGTGCTGAAAATTATCGGCATAAACGATATTTGTTAATTCAACAAATAGTTTAGCTTCGCAAATAAAAAATTTCTCAAACAATACAAATGTATTGGAATTATATGAATAAGACAATAAATTAGAAATATATCTAAATTAGAATGTAGAAGTTTTAGAAATTAAACTTAAAAAACACAGATAAGACAGTCAAAACGTCTGCTTCCACAAAATAGGCTCTGAGTTGAACTAGTATATTTTACCTATTTGCTTCATTAGCAATCGACAACTAAAGATACAAGATTACTGAAACAAGTTCAGAAAAAATGTATAGCCTTTAGAAAGGAGGTGATCCAGCCGCACCTTCCGGTACGGCTACCTTGTTACGACTTCACCCCAGTCATTTGCCCTGCCTTAGGCGGCTCTCTCCTTGCGGTTGAGTCACCGACTTTGGGCGTGACAAACTCCCATGGTGTGACGGGCGGTGTGTACAAGACCCGGGAACGTATTCACCGTGGCGTTCTGATCCACGATTACTAGAGATTCCAACTTCATGTAGTCGAGTTGCAGACTACAATCCGAACTGAGAATGGCTTTATGAGATTCGCATCACCTCGCAGTGTAGCAGCCCATTGTACCATCCATTGTAACACGTGTGTAGCCCTGGACGTAAGGGCCATGCTGATTTGACGTCATCCCCACCTTCCTCCGGTTTATCACCGGCAGTTTCGCTAGAGTGCCCAACTTAATGATGGCAACTAACAACAAGGGTTGCGCTCGTTGCGGGACTTAACCCAACATCTCACGACACGAGCTGACGACAACCATGCAGCACCTGTGTTTAGGCTCCCTTGCGGGCACCCCAAGCTTTCACTCAGGTTCCTAACATGTCAAGTCCAGGTGAGGTTTTTCGCGTTGCATCGAATTAAACCACATGTTCCACCTCTTGTGCGGGTCCCCGTCAATTCCTTTGAGTTTCACTCTTGCGAGTGTACTTCCCAGGCAGAGTACTTAACGCGTTAGCTACGGTACTGCAGAGGTCGATTTCTACAACACCTAGTACTCATCGTTTACAGCGTGGACTACAAGGGTATCTAATCCTTTTTGCTCCCCACGCTTTCGTCTCTCAGCGTCAGTTACGCCCCAGTTATTCGCTTTCGCCACTGAAGTTCCTCCCGATATCTACGTATTTCACCACTACACCGGGAATTCCAATAACCCCTAACGCACTCTAGTTCATCAGTATCCAAAGCAAAGCTGAGTTGAGCTCAACCATTTAACTTTAAGACTTAATGAACCGCCTACAGACGTTTTACGCCCAATAAATTCGGATAACGCTTGCACCCTCTGTCTTACCGCGGCTGCTGGCACAGAGTTAGCCGGTGCTTCCTTTGAGGGTACCGTCATTTTTTTCTTCCCCTCCGACAGTCGTTTACAACCCTAAGGCCGTCTTCCGACACGCGGTATCGCTCCGTCAGGCTTTCGCCCATTGCGGAAAATTCCCCACTGCTGCCTCCCGTAGGAGTGTGGACCGTGTCTCAGTTCCACTGTGGCTGATCGTCCTCTCAGACCAGCTATCGATCGTAGCCTTGGTAGGCCATTACCCCACCAACTAGCTAATCGAATACAGGCTCATCAAAAGGCGCATAAAGCTTTTACCTTACGGCATTATGCGGTATTAATTCGAGTTTCCCCGAGCTATCCCCCACCTAATGGCAGATTCCTGTACATTACTCACCCGTTTGCCACTGGTATTACTACCCGTTCGACTTGCATGTGTTAAGCGTACCGCCAGCGTTCATCCTGAGCCAGGATCAAACTCTAATAATTTATGAACTTAAAAGTTCACGGAAATCACAATAGAAGTCCTGCTCTACTCAAATTCTTGACGTTTTGGCTGTCTTATCTAAGTTTTTCAAAGTTCTGCGCTGAAATCTCAGCTGAATAATACTAACTAAAAAGAAACGAAGAGTCAACCCTTTTGTGAAAAAACTTTTTAAACCTTTTTAAACCCTTTAAAATCAACCCTTTTCCTATATGTTTTTCTTTTCTTTTCTTTATTTATTAATAAAAGTAGTTGTATTAGGGGCAAATGGTTAAAAGTTTAAAACCCTAAAAGTTAGGAAAATCAGCCTTTTTATGAAAAAGTCACTTTAAAAATTTAGTTTTGAATTAGGAAAGAGGAGTTTATAAAAAGCTTTAATTTCATTTAGATAAAAAATAAAAATTGTTTTGAATGAGTCATTAGATTATTGAAATCTTGAATTTAATGATTTGCATAGGCGGGAGCAATCCCATTTAAACGGCGCTTTATATATTCTTGCGAGTTTACATAGCTTCTCTTATATCTGTATTGAGGGAGAATTTTTTTCATGCTTGCTTCTGTCAAATTCTCAACAATAATTTCAACATTTAAATAGTAACTATCCCATCCAATACCAGTCATTGGATTTGCATTGCTGTGATTAATGGTTTCATTGCCGATTCTGGCTGTAATGTATTTACCACCTGAATTTTGACCAAGCGACCTGTCAAGCATTCCAATTAAATTACGTTTTGCAAAAGTGACTGGCACCAAATCATTCTTTGCAAGAGGATATTTCGTGGCAATCTGAATTACAGCTTGTGGAGGATTTAAGATTTCGGTTGAATCTTCAGTTAAAAGACGTAAAGATAAAAAATGTAAAAATGCGTGATAACTCTCATGAAGCCATACAGCAAAAATTGGTTCGAAATTGTGAGATAAAGCATTTTCCGAAAACTGCATACACCAGTCATTAGCGTGAAAAGTGGCTGCAAATCTGACTCGGCTAAAAGTTAATTTGCAAACAGGTTTTGGAAAAAATTTTGTAAAGAAAGTTTCGTGAAAAGAGTCGAGATATTTGACTTTAGAGTGATTATCTAGATAATTCCATTCAGGTAATATAGACGAAATTTTATGACGAGCAGAATTAAGTGATTGACTATTAAAGACTTGATTTAAAAAATTTTCATATACCCAATCTTCAATAGGTATTAGATCAGTAGGTATAGGTTTTCCTTTTTGAATCATTAATTATCTAAATTATTCAGTATAAATTTTTGAATTTGGTAATTTTTTTATTTTTAGATTTAATTTTATTTCAATAATTTAAAGTATAAATTAATAAACTTAGTGAACAAAATTTTCGTGAAAACCTTATATTTCTTTGATTTAATAGTTTCTTTTGGCTCAAATGGTGTGATTCCATATGGATATTTATTAATAGAGAATGGACAAATCCAAGAAATAGGATTGCAATCAGAAATTAAAGAAAATTTGAATTCAATTTCTGAAAATTATCAAATTATTCAATTAAAAAATAGTATATGTTTGCCTGGATTTATAAATAGTCATATTCATATTTCATATACTAATAATTATTCCCCTGTAAAGAATAATGAACAAATAGATTGGATAAAGAATTTGGTTTTTGAGTCTAGAAATTTCTCTTCTGAAAATAAAAAACAAATTGCTCAAAATAATATAGATAAAGTAATTAATTCTGGTACTACTTTTATAGTTGAAAATACACCATTTGATGAGTCAATAGATCTAATCAATAAATCAAAAATAAAAGCTTTAATTGGTTTAGAAGTATTTGGTAATAATGATTCTCTTTCTCAACAAATTTTTGAAAAGTATCAAGCAAAATTATTAGAATTAGAAGAAAAATATACTAGTAAGAATATAAGTTTTACTTTTTCGCCTCATTCTATATACAATGTTTCAATAGAGTTAATGAAAAAGCTCTCTAAGTGGTCAATTGAACACAAGAAAAAATTATTAATTCATTTAGCAGAATTTGATTTTGAGTCTGATTTAACCCACTTAGGTTATCCATCAATTGGTTTATCTGAATTATATAAATTATTGAATGTTAGTCAAATTTGTTTAAATAGTATTAAAAATATAACTCCAATTAAGTATTTAGATAGTATTGATTGTCTTAATGATAATTTGCTTGCAACACATTTAACTAAAGCTTCTAATGATGATTTTAAACTGATTGCAAAAAACAAAGTGAATATTATAAGTTGCCCAAGAAGTAATGCTTTTTTAAATAATGGAGTATTGAATTTTAATACTATAAAAAATAATAATTTAAAAGTTGTATATGGAACCGATGGTTTATCAAGTAATTCTGATTTGGATATTTTGAATGAAATCAAAAGTACTTGGTCAATATTTAAATCACATGGATTTGATATTTCCGCTGAGGATTTATTTAGAGGAATTACATTTGATGCGGCGAAAATTCTTGGTTTAGAAAAAGAAATAGGTAGTTTAGAAGAAAATAAAAAAGCTGATTTTGTAAGCTTTGAATTAAGTGAAGAAAAAATAAGTATTGTTCTGAAAATGCTATCTAATAATTCCGACAGTATATATCAATTTCTTTTGACTGAACTTAATTCTTCTTTTATTAATGGAGTTTGGATTGATGGTGAAAAAGTTAAATAAAAGAGTTATGTATGAATTTTTCTAGATTTACTGATTAACTCGATTTTATTGATTAGTTAAGAATGGATTTTAGGGATAAAACAAACTGATTATGGGTTTAAAGAATGGGTTAGAAAGTTTGTAAATTCAAATAGTCTTTGTTGTGTAATAAAAATCTATGAATATTATTAGTATGAAGAATTATTCAAAAAAACAAAATTCTCAAGAAATAGTATTAATCTCAAAAGTATTAATTTCAGCTTTTTTATTCTTACTATTTATTTCTTCTCAAGCTTTTGCTGGTAGTTCTTTGAATGACTTTTATAATGCATTAAACAATCGAACAAAAAATCCAAGTTCAGTAAATCCAAATTCAGTAAATCCAAATTCAATAGATTCAAGTTCAAATTCCTATATTACTCCAGAATATGCTGAAAAAGGAAAAATTTGGGGTAATTATTTGTATTACACAGATCCAAAAAAATATAATCCTTCAGAATTACAAAGACTTCTTAAATTTGGTGGTGTAGAAAAAATAAGACAAGAAGTAGCTACAAAATATAATACAGACACAGATTCTATTGTGAATAATTGTAAATCCATTAGGTTGTATCCTTATTGCAATATTGCAGATACCGTAACAAATACTGCACATTCAATGCAAAGTACTGCGAGAGAGTCTGTTGGAAAATACTGTAGTCAAAGTGAATGTAAGGAAAATTGTAGTAATGCTATATATAGTACTGAAGCTGAAGGGTATAAATATCTAGGTAGCTGTTTTATAGAAAATCACTCAAAGACTGATCGAACAGGATATCCTTATTGTAGTCAAAGTGAATGTAATAAATATTGTAGTAATACTCTATTTGTTGGCCCCAATTTTAGAGGATGTAGTATTATAGAGTATCCACAAACTAATACAAGAGCAACACTTTATTGTACTCCAGATCAATGTAGTGAGAATTGTAGTAATGCAATATTTGGTAGCACTGATCGTAGAAATCGTATCCTGATGTACTGTGCACAAACCAGACTTTCTCCTTGTTCTTCAGCTAAGTGTAGTCAGAAGTGTAGTAATGTTAAATTTATTCTTAAAGATAATAAGCCGAAAATGTCATGCGAACAAACTGAGCCATCAAGACTACAAAGAATGAATCCA